>KN173863.1:0-2599 GCA_000759655.1 Acidicaldus organivorans
CCCGTCCTCACCCTCGCCCCCAGCCCCGCCCTCGCTGAAGACTGGCGCGATGACGCGCCGGGCCATCTCCACCATTTCGAGGCCGACCGCCTGCCGACGCCCGAGGAGGCCGGGGCGCGGGCGAGCCGGCCCCCCGCCATCGTGCCATGCCCTGCGGGCTTCCATCCCGCCCTGCCGCCGGGGTTCACCGCCGAGCGGGTCCTCGCCGGGCTCGATCAGCCGCGCCGGCTCGTCCGCGCCCTGGACGGCAGCCTCTTCCTCGCGGAGAGCGGGGCGGGCCGCCTGCTCGCCTTTCGCCCCGACGACCCCACCCCCCGCGTCTTCGCCCAAGGGCTCGATGCGCCTTACGGCATCGCCTTCCTCCCGCCCGCCGCCCCCCGCTTCCTCTATGTGGGCGAGGAGGGGGCGGTGCGGCGCTTTCCCTACCGGCCGGGCCAGCCCACCGCGCCCGGCCCGCCCGAGACGGTGCTCACCCTTCCCCGCGGCGGGCACTGGACGCGCGATCTCGCGGCAAGCCCGGAGGGGAGGACGCTCTATGTCGCGGTGGGCTCGGCGAGCAATCTCGGCCTCGGTCTCCCCGCCGCTCCAGAGGGCGGGATCGCCGCCTTCGAGCGCCGCTTCGGCCGCGGCGCGCCGTGGGGCGAGGAGACGGGCCGGGCGATGGTGTTCGCCCTCACGCTCGGCGATGACCTCCGTCTCCAAAGCGTGCAGCCCTTCGCCACCGGGCTTCGCAACTGCTCCGCGCTCGCGATCGCGCCCGCAAGCGGCATCCCGTGGTGCGCGGTCAATGAGCGCGACATGCTGGGCGACGACCTGCCGCCCGATTACGTCACCGCGCTCCGCCCGGGCGGCTTCTATGGCTGGCCGTGGTTCTATACCGGCCCCCACCCCGACCCCCATTATCCGAATGCAAGGCCCGACCTCGCCTCTCTGGTGATCACCCCCGACATCCTGCTCGCCCCCCACTCCGCCCCGCTCGGCCTCCTCTTCTCCCAGAACGCCGCACTGCCACCGCCCTGGCGCGGGGCGCTCTTCGTCGCGCTTCATGGCTCGTGGAACCGGAGCCGGCGGACCGGCTACAAGGTCATCGCCATTCCGCGCCGCGCCGATGGGAGCTTTGCCAACGCCTATTTCGACTTCCTCACCGGCTTCGTGCGTGATGAGGCGCATGTCTGCGGCCGGCCGGTGGGGCTCGCCGAAGACGCGCGCGGCGATCTCTGGCTCTCCGAGGATGGGAACGGCACGCTCTGGCGCATCCGCTGGGAGGGGGGTGCCACGCCCCGCCCTCCCCTTGCGCCGCCTCAGGGCGCTCCGGCGGAGACGGGCTCGGGCCGGTAGAGCTCCGGATCAGCGGGGCCGGTGACGTCGAGGAAGCCGATCAGCCCGCGCTGCACCCGGGCGAGCGCGTGATCGACCAGCACGAAGCGGCCCGGCACGTGGGGGGTGAACTCGACGATCGCCGCCGAGCCCGGCCCCACGGTGAGCGTCTGCACCCCCTGCCGCGGCGCATCACGCAGCGTCCCGTCGGGATAGGCGCGATCCATGATCTCGCCGATCACATGGAACGAGGAGGTGAGGTTGGGACCGGCATCGCCGAAGAAGATACGGATGCGCTCGCCGGTCCTGGCGCGCAGCGGATGAAGCGTGGTGAGCGCCCCCACCGCCCCGTTGAAGACGATGTATTCGGGGCGCTCATCGAGCAGCTTGCCCACGCTGAACTCCTGCGCGCCGAGCTTGCCGAAGGGGGCTGCGGTGTAGATCTCGCTCTGCATCACGTAGAATTCGTGATCGACCGGCGGCAGCCCGCCCGCCGGCTCGACCAGGATGAGGCCGAACATGCCGTTGGCGATGTGCTCGGCCACCATCGGCGTGCCGCAGTGATAGACGAAGAGGCCGGGCGAGGTCGCCTTGAAGCGGATCGCCTTCTCCTCGCCGGGCTTGACCTGGAGCCCCATCGCGCCGCCGCCCGGCGCGAGCGCGGCGTGGAAGTCGATCGAGTGCATCATCGTGCTGTCGGCGGCGTTGCGCAGGCGGATCACCACCTCGTCGCCTTCCCGCACCCGGATGAAGGGGCCGGGGACGGTGCGGTTGAAGGTCCAGAAGGGGAAGCTCACCCCGTCAGCCAGCCGCCCTTCCGCCTCGACCGCCTCGAGGAGGACGCTCACCGTCTGCGGCCCGCGCCCGCCCACCGCGGGCGGCACGCCCGCCGGGTCGTGGCTGAGATCGGCGGCGAGCGGCGGCGCTTTCGGCATCTCGCGCACCACCCGCAGCGTTCCGCTCATCCCCGCCTCGCGATGGCCGGGGACGGAGCAGAAATAGGCATACTGGCCGGGGGCGGGGGCGACGAAGCTGAGGCTCGAGCTCGCCCCGGCGCCATTGACGCGGGCCGAGCGGACCGTCCCGTCCGGCAGCTCGAAGACGATGTCGTGCTGCATGCCCTCGCCATTGATCAGGGTGACCTGCACCGTCTGCCCCGCCGCCGCCTCGAGCTCGGGATCGACCACCCCGTCGATCCGCCCGCCCACGCCGATGAAGACCATCCGCCCATTGGCCACCCCGGTGCGCAGCACGTAGTGCACCTCAGGCACCATCACCGGCG
>KN173863.1:2717-7186 GCA_000759655.1 Acidicaldus organivorans
CCGCCGGGGAGGCGGAGGAGGGGGCGGAGGCGGCCTCACCGCCCGCGGCGAGATAGGCGATCAGATCGGCGCGGTCCTCGGCCGAGGGAAGGCCGGGGAACGGCATCTGGTTGCCCGGCACCACTTTTTCCGGATCGGCGAGATAGGCGTCGAGCTTCTCCGGCGTCCAGTTGAATCCCGCGCCGCGCATCGCCGGGGAATAGTCGAAGCCCGGGAGGCTTCCCGCCTTGCGGCCGAGGATCCCGGCAAGCGAGGGCCCGACCAGCACCTGGCCGGGCGTGAGCGAATGGCAGGCGGCGCATTTCTGGAACACTTCCCGCCCATGCGCCGGATCGGCCGCCTCGGCGCGCGCGGCAAGGAGGGAGAGGGCAAGGAGGGTGAAAAGGGCGGCGAGGGAGAGGAAAGGGCGCATGGCGGGGCTCCGGGGCTTGCGGCGCTCGAAAGATGGATCCGAGACGCTTCTTAAGCCCGTTCCCGCCCCGTCTTCCTTGATCGACGTCAAGGGAAAGCGGGAGGCGGCGCGCCCGCCTCCCCTTCCGCTTCGCCCGCCCCTCAGTTCACCGCATTCGAGGAGCGGGAGAAGAAGAGGCCAGGCGCCAGGGCGGGACGCACCGCCCCGAACGGAGCGCTCCGCCCGCCGCTGAGAGGCCCGAGCTCGGCCCCGCTCCGCCGCGCCGCCACCCGCTCCAGCGTGTGGAGGAAGTCGCGGCCCCATTCCTCGGGCGTGCGATCGACGAGGCCCTCCCACAGCACCCGCCAGCGCCGCTGCCGCTCGCGCCGGTCCATGGCGAGCGCCCGGCCGATCGCCTCGGCGATCGAGTCGGGATCGGTGGGATTGACGAGGAGCGCCGCTTCGAGCTGACGCGCCGCCCCGGCGAAGCGGGAGAGCACCAGCACGCCCGGATCGTCGGGATCCTGGGCGGCGACAAACTCCTTGGCCACCAGGTTCATCCCGTCGCGGAGCGGCGTGACCAGCCCGACCTGGGCGAGCCGCATATAGCCCGCCACCGTCGCCCGGCTCTCGCCGCGGGTGAGCACGCGCAACGGCGTCCAGTCGGGATCGCCGAGCTCGGCGTCGATCTGGCCCGCCATCATCAGGAGCTCGCGCCGCAGCGCCTGATAGCTCGCCACTTTCTCCCGCGAGAGGGGGGCGATCTGCAGGAAGGTCACCCGCCGCTGCCAGGCGGGGCTGGTCTCAAGGAACCGGCGATAGCCCTCGAGCCGCTGGACCAATCCCTTGGAGGGGTCGAGCCGGTCCACCCCGAGGATGAGGCTCTGCCCGGCGAGGCTGCGGCGCAACCGCTCGACGGGGGCGGTGGCCGCCGCCGCCGCCGCCCGCTCGGCAAAGGCGCGCGCGTCGATCTCGGCGGGGAAGACGCCGAGCGTGATCTCGCGCCCGGCCCAGAGGAGCCGCGTCGTCTCACGCCGCCGCGCACCAAGCAGCGACTCGGCGGCGGCGGCGAAATTGAGCAGATCGGCCTCGGTCTGAAAGCCGATCAGATCGGCGCTCAGCACCGCTTCGAGGAGATCGGCGCCGTTGGGCAGCAGCGCGAAAATGTCGGGGGCAGGAAAGGGGATGTGGAGGAAGAAGCCCACCGGGTTCTCCACCCCCCGCTCGCGGAGCTCGCGCGGCAGGAGGAAGAGGTGATAGTCGTGCACCCAGACGAGATCGTCGGGGGCGAGCACCGGCTCGAGCAGATCGGCAAACCGGGCATTCACCGCCTCGAACACGGCGAGATCGGCGCGCGAGAAGCGCATGAGCTCCGGCATCGAATGCAGCAGCGGCCAGAGCACGCCATTGGCGTAGTTGTTGTAGTAGCCCTCGTGCTCCGCCGGCGAGAGATCGAAGGTGGCGTAGCGGACGCGCCCCGCCTGGGCAAAGCCGAGCGGCTGGTCCTCGGCCTCCTCGTGCACCTTGCCGCTCCAGCCGAACCAGAGCCCGCCTTCGGCCTGCAGGAGCGGCGCCACTGCGGTGGCGAGCCCGCCCGCCTGCCCCGATTTCTTCTCGGGCAGCGAAACACGGTTGGAAACGACGACCACACGTCTCATCACGATCTCTCCCACGCTCTTATCTCCTCGGGGCAAGGCCGTGCCGCGGCCTGGCGGCGGGAAGATGCAACTCGGGCGTCCGCGCGGTTGCCCGGCGCCAGACCCTGCTGCCAATCGCCCTGCGAGGGCCTCGCCTGGCCGGGGCGGTCTCCCCTTTTCCGCGCGGCGCGGAAGGGGCGCGACTGACCGCCGCGTGTGGGAAGGGCAGCGCCTGCTCTCCCCGATGGCGAAGCTGAACGCCAAATGAACGATTTTTTAGTTAAGTCCGGCTGAGCCACGGAACAACCCCATGACGCTCTCTTGGGGGGCATCAGAGCGCCGGATTGGGGCAACCCTATGGCAGAGGGAGGGCAGGAGGAGGGCGGCTCAGCCGCCGTTTTCCGCGAAAAGACGGGCGGGCGCGAGGAGCCCGCTCGCGGCGAGTAAATCCTTGGTGAGATGGGTGGGGGGCGGGGTGAGCGCGGCGATGAGGCGCGCCCGCGCCGCGGCGAGCCGCGCGGGCCAGGAGGCGGGCGGCGGCGGTCGGGGCGGGCGGTCGATGAGGGGCGCGCCCTCGCGCCAGAAGAGGTGGTCGGTCCAGTAGGTCACCGCGTTGGGACCGGAGGCGGCGGGATGGGCGTAGCGGACGAGGCGGAGCTCCACGCCGGCCCCTGCCGCATCGAGGGTGGAGGCGAGCCAGGCGCCGTCCTCCCCCTCCCAGTGCCAGAGCTCGAGGCCGAGGATGCCGGCCCCCATTCCCTCTCCCGCCGCCCCGGCGATGAGGAGGAGTTCGAGGGTGCGGGGGGCTTCCGCCTGTGGCCCAGCGGCTTGAGGCGGGGTGAAGACGAAGGCCGCGACCTCCCGCCCGGCAAGCGGGAAGACGCCGAGGAGGCGGGTCGAGAGGGCGGGCCAGCGGAGCGGCGGGCCTCCCCCCTCCCAGGCGAGTTCCGCCTCATCGCCGATCAGCGTGACGGAAAAACCCGTCCTCGGCCCGGCCAGGCCGAGCCGCACCGCGCCGCGGGCTGCGACCGGGCCCGGGCTCTCCGCCGCGACCGGCGCGGTGAGGAGGGCGATGGGGAGCGCGACGGGGAGGGCGAGAACCGGCCGGCGTCGCCAAAACCGCCCGAGAGCGTCTCCCTGCAGGTCTCCCCCGCCCTGCCCTGGCTTGACCTTCCCCGCCATCCGCCACATTTTCCACTCGCCACGTTTTCCACAACAACCGCAACGATGAGCGCGCGTCGGCTCATGTCACAAGAGGCTGCATGTCGAAGGAAGATATGATCGAGTTTTCCGGGACCGTGACCGAGGTCCTGCCCAATGCCATGTTCCGGGTGAAACTCGACAACGACCACGTCATTCTCGCCCATACCAGCGGCAAGATGCGCAAGAACCGCATCCGCGTGCTGGCGGGCGACCGGGTGAACGTGGAAATGACGCCCTACGACCTTACCAAGGGGCGGATCACCTTCCGCTACAAGTGAGCGGGTCCACGTGAGCGGGGCGGAGGCGCTTCCCGGGGCCCCGCGGGCGAGACTGGTGCTCGCCTCGGCCAGCCCGCGGCGGCGCGAGCTCCTCTCGCGTCTCGGCCTCGAGCCCGACTGCATCGACCCTCCCGCCATCGACGAGAGCCCGCGCCGGGGCGAGCGCCCGCGCGAGCTCGCGCTCCGTCTCGCCGAGGCCAAGCTCGCCGCGATCCTCCCGCGCCATCCCGGCGCCTTCATCCTCGCCGCCGATACGGTGGTCGCCGCGGGCCGCCGCATCCTGCCCAAGGCCGAGAGCCGCGAGGCGGCGCGGGCGGCGCTCGCGCTGCTCTCCGGCCGCCGCCACCGGGTCTGGAGCGGCGTCGTGCTCGCCGCCCCCGACGGACGGCGCGCCCGCCGCGTGGTGGGGAGCATCGTCGCCTTCGCCCGCCTCACCCCGGCCGAGATCGAGACCTATCTCGCGAGCGGCGAATGGGAGGGCAAGGCGGGGGGATACGCCATCCAGGGCCGCGCCGAGGGGTTCGTCCGCTTCCTCTCGGGGAGTTACAGCAACGTGGTGGGGCTTCCCCTGTTCGAGACCCGGCAGTTGCTGAAGGGGCTCGGCTGGCCCGGGCCGCTATGACCGCCTCATCCGGGACGGGCCCCTCCGCGAAAGGGGGCGCGCTCCACGCCGCCGTCCTTCCCGGCGAGGTGCGGCTCGCCGCGACCGATGCCGAGGGCACGCTCCTCGACTACATGATCTGGCGGCCCGGCGCGCCGGAGGGGGTGGGCGATCTCCATCTCGGCCGGGTGATCGCCGCCGCCCCCGCTTTGGGCGGGGCCTTCATCGCCCTTGCCGAGGGCGAGGGGTTCCTCCCCTTCCGCGCCGGCGGCAAGGGCGTGCAGGTGGGCGAGCGCGTGGTGGTCCGCATCACGCGCGCCGCGCAGGGCGGCAAGGGGCCGAGGCTCGCCCGCGAGGCC
>KN173863.1:7277-8001 GCA_000759655.1 Acidicaldus organivorans
GCCGGCGGCAAGGGCGTGCAGGTGGGCGAGCGCGTGGTGGTCCGCATCACGCGCGCCGCGCAGGGCGGCAAGGGGCCGAGGCTCGCCCGCGAGGCCATTACCCCGCCCGAGGGGCCGCTCCGCCGTCTTGCCGAGGGGCCGAGCCCGCTCGCCCTGCTGCTCGAGCGCCACGACTCGGGGCGCATCGTCACCGACGATCCGGCGCTGATCGCTTCCCTCCCTCCCGCCTGGCGGGGACGGGCCGAGCTCCGCGAGAGCGCCTTCGACGAGGCGCTCGCCGAAGAGATCGCCGCGCTCTACGAGCCGAGCCAGCTTCTTCCCGGCGGGGCGGTGGCCCATGTCCACCCCACCCCGGCGCTCACCGCGATCGACATCGACTGGTCGGGAGGAGGCGAGGAGAGGGGAGCGGAGAAAGAGGCCCAGCTCCGCCTCAACCGCGCCCTCCTCCCCGCGCTCGCCCGCCTCATCCGGCTGCGCAATCTCGGGGGCGCGATCCTCATCGACGCCGCCGGGCTCAAGTCCAAGGCGCGCGCCGCGCTCGGCCCCGCGCTTGCCGCATCCCTCGGCGCCGACCCGCTCAAGCCGAAATTTCTGGGCTTCACCGCGCTGGGGCTCGCCGAAATCGTCCGCCCCCGCCTCTACGCCCCCCTGCATGAGCGCCTCGAGGGCCCCCATGCCGCGGCGCTCGCGGGGCTCGCCGCCCTCTGGCAAAGCACCCGCCGCC
>KN173864.1:0-6258 GCA_000759655.1 Acidicaldus organivorans
TCCTGCTCGCCGCCTCGGCCGGTCTTGGCCTCGCCCTCGCGCTTGCCGGACTTGCCTCCCTCCCCGCTTCCCCGAGCCTGCTCGCCGCCCACGCCACGGCCGGCCTTGGCGGCTGGTTCAGCCTCACCGCCATCGGCGCCTCCTACGAGCTCTTCCCGATGTTCATGCTTGCTCCCCATGAGCGGGGCGCGCGCGGGGAGGCGATCTTCCTTCTCACCACGGGCGGGCTCGCCGTCTCACTCGCAGGCTTTCTCGCCGGGGCTGGCGCCCTCACGCGCGCCGGGCTGTTTGTAGGGGGAGGCGGGATCCTGCTTTATCTCATCGACATCGCCGCCCTCTACCGGGCCCGCCAGCGCCGCGCCATCGAGCTTCACGATCAGGTGGCAATCGGGGCATTCCTCGCCCTTGCGCTCCTCCTGCCCCTGACCGCGCGCGCCCTCTCGGCGCCGGGCGAGGGGGCGTCTGCCCGCCTCTTCCTCCTCGCCGTCCTCGGCTGGCTCGGCGGGCTTGGCCTCTCCCAGCTCTACAAGATCGTCGCTTTCCTCTCCTGGATCGCCCATTGGGCGCCGCGGCTCGGCCAGGCCCCCGTGCCGCGGGTGCAGGATCTCGTCGATGAGCGTCGCGCCCGCCCCCTCTTCTTCCTCTATTTCGGCGCCGTCGCCGCGGCGGTGCTGGCCGCAGGCCACCCGCCCCTCTTGCGCCTGGCGCTCGCCCTCCTGCTCGCAGCCGTCCTCCTCCTCGCCGAGGAATACCGCCGCGCCTGGACCGGGCATTACGTGGCCCAACGCACCTCCTCTCCCTTTTCTCCCCTGACCCAGCAAGGAGATCTGCGATGACCCTGCCAGAAAACCCCCTCTCCCCGCTCACCCTCGACGTCCGCCCCATTTTGCAGGCGGGCCAGGACCCGTTCCGCGACATCATGCAGGCAGTGTCCCGGCTGGCCCCCGGCCAAGCCTTCCGCCTCCTCGTCCCCTTCGAGCCGGTGCCGCTCTACAACGTCCTCGGCCGCAAGGGGTTCACCCCGCGCGCCACGCGCCACGCCGCCGGGGAGTGGGAGATTCTGTTCCTACCTCCCGGCGCTGGAGTTGAAGGGGCGGGAAATGACGGGGGAGGAGATGAGACGGCCGCCGCGACGGAGACCAGACCCGTGGACGCCAAAGCAGAGGAGACCAAAGCGGGGGAGGCTGGAGCAGCGGAGACCGCCTGGCCCGCGCCGTCCCTCTCCCTCGACAATCGTGGCCTCGCCCCGCCCGAACCGATGATCCGCATCCTGAGCGCCCTCGATCGCCTTACTCCCGGCGCGGTGCTCGAAGCATGGAACGACCGCGAGCCGCTTTTCCTCTACCCCGAGCTCGAAAAACGCGGAGCGCGCATCGCGGTGCGCCATGAAGCGGGCGGCGTCCATCTCCTCATCCGCAAGGGAGGCGTGGCATGAGCGAGACAGCGCTCAATGAAGAGGCGGTCCGCGCCGCACTTTCCGAGGTGATCGACCCCGAGCTCGGCTACAACATCGTCGATCTCGGCCTCGTCTATCACATCGGCGTGGCCGACGGCATGATCGAAGTCGAAATGACCATGACCACGCCCGGCTGCCCGGCGCAGGATTTCATCGTCACTGGCGTAGAGCGCAGGCTTTCCCTCCTGCCCGGCGTGAAAGGTATCTTCGTCGATCTGGTCTGGACCCCGCCCTGGTCGCCCGCCCGCATGTCGGACCGCGCCAAGGCCCATTTCCGAATCCGGGAATGAAAGGGCGTACTCCCTCGGAAAATAGGGCCGATCGTCACTGGGGCACAATCAATGACGGGAAAGAGTGTGCGCGCTCACGGCAGGGCGAGGCCCCGAAGAGATCAGGGAAATTGACCGAGATCAAAAAATGAGGCGCAACCGAAGAAGATCGATGAAGGAAGACATCGACGAAAACCGTGCGCAACGAGCCTTTCCTCCTGAGCCCCGGGGGGGCCTCTTTCCCTCTTCTCCATTGACGGAAACGGCCTCTGCGCTAAAATTCCCGTCATGAACTGGCGGCAACGCATCCGGGAGTGGGGGATCACGCTCGCGCTCTTTGCGCTCGGCGTGCAACTCTCCGTGGCTGCGGCGCTCGCCGTTCCCGCCGGGCCGGAAGCGGCGCTCGGACGTTTCTTCGCCGCGGCGATCTGTCACCAGAACGGTCCGGAGGGCGGGGCAGGCTCCCACCAGCATGATTGCGCGCTTTGCCCGCTTTGCCATGTGGTGAGCGCGGCTGAGCATGCCCTGCCTGCATCCGCCCCTGCCCTTCCCCTGCCCCGGCTCGCGGCGGGGATCACCGTCTCCCTCCCCGCCATTCGCGCCCCGCCCGCGCCTTCCCTCTCTCCGTTCCAGGCCCGCGCTCCGCCTCTCGCCGTGTGATCCGTTCCGTTACCGTAACTGGACCACGATCACAGACGAGAGGTTTTTTCGATGCGTTTTTACCAGCCTTCCGCGCCTCTGCGCGGAAAGGGAAGAGGGGGGTTGCGCGCTTTGACACTCGCGCTCGCCCTCGCCTCTCTCCACGCCCTCCCCAGCCGCGCCGAGGACGTCCAAGCCGCCCCGGCCGCTCCGTCCGCCGAAGCGGCCAATTCCGGTAACACCGCCTGGACGTCGGGCTACCTCTTCGACTTCAGCACCTTCGGTGAAGAAAGCGGGCTTGCCCAGCGCATGGCCGATGCCGGCCTCTACCTCAACGGAGGCGAGACCGGCATCCTCGCCGGAACGGTCGGCGGCGGGGAGGGCCGCGGCGCCGTCTTCGACAACGATTTCCTGCTCGAGGTCGATCTCGATCTCAACCGGATCCTCGGCATTCCCGGTGCGGCGATGCACATCGCGATCGACGACCGGGTGGGAGGCAATCTCGCCAAGTTCACCGGCGATACACTGATCGTGCCGCAGACGTTCGGCCCCAACGAGGTGCTGCAATTCCAGGAGCTCGACTGGGACCAGTCACTCTTCGATGGCCACGTGCTGCTCCTGATCGGGCGCCAGTCGCCGGTGATGGATTATGATGCGCTCCCGGTCGGCTGCAATTTCGTCTTCACCAACAACTGCGCCAACCCTACCCCATTCGCCAGCATGAACGATGGCCCGCCGATCGCGCCCGCCTCGACCTATGGCGCGCGGATGTCCATCCACCCGACCGAGGCCACCTATCTCCGCTTCGGCGTTTACGAGGACAACCCCAACGCCGAAAGCCAGCTCTCCAATCTCGGCGACAATTGGGGCTTCCGCTACGCGACCGGCGCCTTCGTTCCCGTCGAGCTCGGCTACAAGACCGGTTTCGTGAGCGATCCCTATCCGCGCCTCTACGCGGTGGGCTTCTTCCACGATTCAAGCCCCTTCCCCGACCCGCTGCTGACCACGGCTCAAGGCACCCCCGTGCTCGATCAGGGGCGGAATTGGGTCTATGCGCTCGTCCAGCAGATGATCTGGCGGCCCGATCTCTCCGAGACGCGGCGCGGGCTCATCCTGTTCGGCGACGTCATGTTCGGCTCAGGCGAGGCGCAGATCCACGATTTCTACCAGGGCGGATTTTCCTGGCAGGGACCGCTTGCCTCCCATCCCCATGATTCGCTCAACTTTCTCGTCCAGTACCAGGTGCTCGACCAGCGCCTCGCCTACGCCGAAACGCTCGCGGCCAACCAGGCAGGCGTTCCGGGACGCGTCACTCCCGGCGAGACCGATCTCGAACTCAACTATCTCTGGCAGGCAGGCGCCGGCGTCTCCTTCCAGCCCTTCGTCGAATACATGATCCATCCGGATCAGATCGGCTTTGCCGTGCCCAGTCCGCGCCTTCCTTCGGCGCTCACTCTCGGCACCGAAATCGCCATCGCGCTGCCCGACTCGCTCGGCCTTCCCGTCTTCACCCGTCAGAACTGATCCCGAAACGACTGACCTCAACGAGGAGAACCCTCATGCCCCGTCTTCGTCTGCTTTTCCCCGCCTCCGTCGCCGTGCTTGGCCTCGGTCTCGCTTTGGCCACGCCCGCACGCGCGCATGCCTATCTGCAATACGCCGACCCGGCGAAAGACGCCGTGGTGAAAGAGGCCCCGGCCAAGGTCACCCTTGACTTCACCGAAGAGGTCGCCCCCCGCTTCACCCGCATCGAGGTGTTCGACGCGGCGGGCAAGGAGGTCGATCGCGGTGACTCCCATCCCGAAGGCAAGGGGGGCCGACGCATGGCCGTGAGCCTCCCCCCGCTCGCTCCCGGCAAATACGAGGTGCGCTGGCAGGCGGTCTCCGCCGATGACGGCCATCATACGTCGGGGCGGTTCTTCTTCACCGTCGCGCCGTGACCGGTCTCGATCCCGCCGCGCTGCCCCCCGCCCTCATGGCGGGGGGTGAGGCGCTCGGCGCGGCCGCAGCGCTCGGCGCGCTCGCCTTCCCGCGCCTCGGGGGACGGATCGCCATGGGGCGGAAAGCGCTCGCCGCAGGCGGCCTCATCGTGCACATCGCCGCGGGCCTCGGGCGGCTCTGGCTCACCCTGGCCGCGGCCGAAGCCGAGCCCGCCCCCCTCTCGGCCTGGCTCGCCGATCTCGGTTTTCTCTTGTTGCACACCCGGTTCGGCGGGTGGCTCGGTGCCGATCTCGGAGCAAGCCTCGCCGCGCTCGCCGCGCTCCGCCTCGCCCGTCCAGAGGCGGGCCTCGTCTTCGCGCTCGCCGCCACCCTCGCCCTTTCCTTCACCGGCCATGCCGCGGCCCTGCCGGGCGGAGCCTCGCTCGCCGGCGCGCTCGCCGCCTTCGCCCACATCACCGGCGCCGGTCTCTGGCTCGGCGAGCTTCCCCTCCTCGTCCTCCTCCTCCGCGAAGAGGGTGTGGCGAGCGCGCCGGTGATCCGCACCTTCTCGCGCCGAGCGCCTCACCCTCTTCGCGGAGGAGGAGGACGAGGAGGGGAAGCTCGCCGAGCCAGAGACCGGCGCCGGTGATCCGCACCTTCTCGCGCCGCGCCCTCCTCATGGTGGGGGTGATCGCCCTCTCCGGGGCCGGTCTCGGGGCGCGGCTCGCCGGGCTTGGCCCCGCGCTCTGGCTTACTCCCTACGGGCGGCTGATCCTCGCCAAAAGCGCGATCTTCGCCACTCTGCTTGGCCTCGCGGCGCAAAACCGCCTCGTCCTCCTCCCTCGCCTCGCCGCAGGCGAGAGGAAAGCGGCGGCGCGGCTCGTCCGGAACGTGCGACTCGCGGTGGCGCTCGGCATCCTGCTGCTCTTGCTCGCGGGCTGGCTTGCCACCACCGGCCCCGCCGCGGCCGGAGCGGCAAGCTGAGCGAGGGGGCGCTCGCCGCGGGCCTCGAGCGTTCAGGTCACGTCGAGGCCGATGTCGAGGGCGCGGGGGCTGTGGGTGATCCAGCCTGCCGAGATCAGATCGACGCCGGAGGCGGCGATCGCCGGCGCCGTCTCCGGTGTGATGCGGCCCGAGGCCTCGCTCACCGCGCGCCCGTCGATCAGCGCCACCGCTTCGGCAAGCGCAGCAGGGGTCATGTTGTCGAGCAGCACCGCATCCACCCCCGCCGCGAGCGCCTGCTCCACCTCGGCGAGCGTTTCGGCCTCGCACTCAATCTTCACCATGTGGCCGACCGCGGCGCGGGCCTGCCGCACCGCTTCCCTCACCGACCCGGCGAGCGCGATGTGGTTGTCCTTGATCAGCACCGCATCATCGAGGCCGAAACGATGATTGAAGCCCCCGCCCAGGCGAACGGCGTATTTCTGAAGGGCGCGGAGCCCGGGCAGCGTCTTGCGGGTGCAGACGAGGCGGGCGCGGCTTCCCGCGATGGCGGCGACGATCGCGGCGGTGAGGGTGGCGATGCCGGAGAGATGGCAGAGGAAATTGAGCGCCACCCGTTCCGCGCCCAGAACGGCGCGCGCCGGGCCTTCGATCGTGGCGATCACCCCGCCCGCGTCAATCCGCCCGCCCTCCGGCGTGACGATCCCGGCGCGGACGTCGGGATCGAGCAGAGAAAAAGCGCTGAGCGCGCAGGGAAGTCCCGCCACCACGCCGGGCTCGCGGGCGATGAAGGCAGCGCGCACCCTCGCGGTGGGCGGCACGATCGCCACCGAGGTGATGTCACCGGCGAGGCCGAGATCCTCGGCGAGCGCGGCGCGGACGGCGCTTACGATGAGGAAGGGAGGCGGGGCGGCAGGCGGAAAGGGCTGGGGGTCGTTCATGGATGGGCAATCTCCATCGGGGAATGGATGAAGGGAGAGGCGTCATCGTTTGGTTGCTGCAACGACGTGACGTCTCCCTCGGCGAAGGCGC
>KN173864.1:6342-7815 GCA_000759655.1 Acidicaldus organivorans
GCGCCTGATCGAGGGTGAAGACCGAGGAACGCGGCGGATGGACGGGTTCGGGATGATCGCGGCGGGCCTGCGCGCCGCGGCTCTCCCGCCGCCCGAGCGCCGCCGCGACCAACAGGAAGGCAGCGAGCGCCTGGTCATCTTCCGCGATGAGCGGCGCGAGATGCGAGAGCGCCTCGCGCAGCCTCTCCCCCTCGCGCCAGATCCCCATTACCCCATCGAGGAGAGCACCGAGCGCCTCGCGAGACATGCGCGGCATGCGCCGCGGTCGCGGGGGCAAGCGGCGGGCGGGCAGCGGGGCAGGCTCCGTCTCGCGAAGGATCGCTCCGGCCAAAAGGCCCATCGCCGCCGCTTCGAGCAGGGAATTCGAGGCGAGCCGGTTCGCCCCATGCAGCCCGCTCGCTGCCGCCTCGCCCACCGCGAAGAGGCCGGGAATGTCCGTCCTCCCGCTCGCATCCGTAAGCACGCCTCCCATGTGGTAGTGCGCCGCGGGCCGCACCGGCGCCACCGGCATCTCCGGATCGAAGCCATGCGCGGCGAGGGTGCGCAGGAATTGCGGAAAGTCGCGGGCCAGATGCGCGCCCACTGGCCGTGCGTCGAGAAAGACGCGATGGCCCTCGGCGCGATGGCGGGCGATGGCGCGGGCGAGCGCATCCCGCGGGGCGAGCGGGTCGGTGAAGGCCACGCCGCGTTCGTCGATCAGCACCGCGCCCGCCCCGCGCAGCGCTTCGGTGAGGAGCGGCAGCGGCCGGGCGGACACATCGAGGGCGGTCGGGTGGAACTGCACGAATTCGGGATCGCGCAGCCGCGCCCCGGCGCGGGCGGCAAGCGCCAGCGCCGTGCCGTCGGCCGAAGCCGGGGCACTCCGCGCCCCGTAAAGCCCGGCAGCACCTCCGGTGGCGAGCACCACCGTGGAGTTCGGGCAAAAGAACGGCGTCTCTCCTCTCCGAGCGAGAAAGACCCCGGCCACACGCCCCTCTTCGACCTGCACGGCGAGGGCCTGCACCCCGGTGAGCAAAGTGACGTGCGCCGCCTCGTTCAACCGCGCGGTGAGCGCCTCCATGAGGGCACGCCCGGTGTGATCGGCCACGTGATGGATGCGGGGAAGGCGGTGCCCCGCCTCACGGGCGCGGGCGAAATCTCCGGAAGGCGTGCGGTCGAAGCGGACGCCCCAGCGTTCCAGCGTTTCGATCACCAGAGGGCCGAGGGCGAGGAGGCGGCGCGCCGTCTCAGGATCATTGAGCCCATCCCCCACCGCAAGCGTATCGGCGAGATGGCGCGTCACACTGTCCCCGGAGCCGGTCGCGGCAGCGATGCCTCCCTGGGCGAGGGGGCTTGCCCCGCCTTGCAGTGGATCCGTCTCGCTCACCAGCACCACCGGGCGCGGCCCGGCGGCGAGCGCCGTCACCACACCGGCAAGCCCCGCGCCCACGATGACCGGCGCGCCCTCGGGCAGTCGGGAGAACGCGCTCATGA
>KN173864.1:7901-11034 GCA_000759655.1 Acidicaldus organivorans
AAGCGCCATCATCCGCTCAAGGGGACGGCGGGCCGCTTCGATCAGGGCCGGATCGAGGGTGATCTCGGGGGTGAGCGTCTCGAGGGCGCGGCGGATCTTGGCAAGCGTGATCCGTTTCATATGCGGACAGAGATTACAGGCGCGGATGAATTCGGTTTGCGGGTGGAGGGCGGCGAGATTGTCGCTCATGCCGCACTCGGTGATCAGCGCCACCTGACGGGGAGCGTGGCGGTCGAGATAGTCGCCCATCGCCGCGGTCGAGCCCGCGAAATCGGCTGCCTCCACCACCGGGGCAGGACATTCGGGATGGACCAGCACCTTGATGCCGGGAAAGCGGCTGCGGAGATCCGCGATGTCATCGGGTGTGAAGCGCTCATGCACCTCGCACGCCCCTTGCCAGGCGATGATCTCGACCGCGCTTGCCCGGGCGGCGTTTTCGGCGAGGAACCGGTCGGGGAGAAGAATGACGCGGCTCGTGCCAAAGGCGCGCGCCGCGGCGGCCACGACGCGCGCGACATTGGCCGAGGTGCAGCAATAATCGGAGAGCGCCTTCACCGCGGCCGAGGTGTTGACGTAGGCAACCACCGGAACACCCTCGTAACGGGCGCGCAAGGCGGCGACATCGGCCGGGCTGATGCTTGCGGCGAGCGAGCAGCCGGCCTCTGGATCGGGGATGAGGACGCGGCGGGAAGGGTTGAGGATCTTCGCCGTTTCGGCCATGAAATGGACGCCGGCCACCACCAGCACCTCTGCCGCTTCTTCCTGAGCGGCGCGGGCCAGAGCCAGGCTGTCGCCTACGATGTCGGCCACGCCGTGGAAAATGTCTGGCGTCTGGTAGTTGTGGGCGAGGATGAGCGCCTTGCGGCGGCGTTTGAGCTCGAGGATGGCGGCGACGTCCTCTTCGATCAGGGCCCATTCGGCGGGAAGGAGATAGGGGGCGAGCCGGGTGCGGGCGGCCTCGAGTCCGGTGAGCGCGGCGGGATGGGCGGGCATGGCGTCTCCTCGTCAATACTCAGAGAGAGTATAAATTGGACCGCAGGAAGGGCCCGGAGACTCCTCCCAAGGCTTCCCCCTCAGGCTCCTCCGCGCCGCTCCCGCGGGGAAGAGGCTTATTCTAGATCCGAGAATAAATCAAGCGCCCCAGAAGCGCTCGGCGCTGGCGCCCCATCACGAAGCGGCGAGCCCGCCCAGACGCGATCTCACCCAAACGCCAGCCCGCCAGACGCCCTACCTCGGGCCTCCTCACCTCGGGCGCCCCACCTCGGGCGCCCCACCTCGGGCGCCTCAGGCACGGACCACAGGCAGCCGCGTCCCCGCGCTCGCCCGCTCCCGCCGCACCGCCTCGCGGAAACGGTAGAGCCGCGCCGGCCGCCCCCGCCCCGCCGCCGCCACCTCGCCGGTCTCCTCGACCAGGTTCTGGCTTTCCACCATGCGGCGAAAATTGGGCTTGTGCAGCTTCGTCCCGGCGATCGCCTCCACCGTGCGCTGGAGCTCGAAAAGGGTGAAACTCTCCGGCATCAGCTCGAAAATGACCGGATGATACTTGATCTTGGCGCGAAGCCGCGCCGCGGCAGTGGCAAGGATGCGCCGGTGATCGAACGCCATCATCATCCCCGCCGCGAAGGTGGGCGGGGGGAGATGGGCATCGCGTGCCGCCTCTCCGGCCAGCCCCGCCTCGTAGAGCAACTCGTAGCGGGCGAGCACCAGTTCCTCGTTCCAGGGAAGCCCCCCCAGGCCGAAACAGACCTCGACCCGCTCGCGCCGCGCCGTCTCGCCTCCCGCCCAGACCTGGAGCCGGGCGGCGAGCGCGGCGGCGAGCGCCCGCCCCTCGGCGCTCCGCTGATCCTCCCACGGGAAATAGCGATACCAGTCCTGCCAGGCCGCGCCCGGCAGGGGACGGCTCTCCCGGGCCAGGGCAAGATAGGAGATGGAAATGGTGCGGCCCGCCCCGCCGCGGTTGCGGTCGGCAAACGTGTAGAGCTGCTCGACATAGCCGAGCGGATGGCCGGTCTGCGCCTCGACCCAGGCCCGCAGCCCCGCCTGCAGCGAGCGGTGCCGCGTCTCGAGCGGCCCTGCCGGAAGCAGCGTGCCCTCGGCCCTGGTCAGCACCAGCGGCGTATCGGCGGAGACGGCGATCACCACCGCAATCAGCTCGATGCGAGCCACCTCGCCGTTGCCGGGCAGAGCCTCCCGGCCTACAAGGGGTGGATCCTGCTGCATCGCAACGTCACTCATGACGCCACGCCTTGAGCAACGCCGCACCCAAAGCCGCCTGAGGGGATGAAAGACACTGAGGGAAACACTGAAGGAAACTCGGAAGGAAACTCTGGGGGGATGAAAAACGCATGAACCGCCGCAAGGATCTGGGAAGCTGGCAAGCCGCCAAGGCGGCCGGGGAAAAACTGGTGATGATCACGGCCTATGATCACCCCTCGGCGCGGCTTGCGCAAGCGGCCGGGATCGATGGGCTGCTGGTGGGCGACTCGCTCGGCATGGTGGTGCAGGGCCGCTCCGATACGCTCGGCGTCAGCCTCGAGGCGATGGTCTATCACACCGAGATGGTGGCGCGCGGTGCGCCGGAATGCCTGATCGTGGCCGATCTTCCCTTTGGCGCCTTCGAAGCCTCGCCAGAAGCGGCCTTTGCCGCCGCCGCAGCACTCCTCAAGGCGGGGGCGGATGCGGTCAAGCTCGAGGGCGGACTCCCGATGGCGGAGACGGTGCGCTTCCTCTCCGAACGCGGCGTGCCGGTGATCGGCCATATCGGCCTCACCCCCCAGCATGTCCGCCAGCTCGGCGGGTTCCGCCGCCAGGGCACCGGCGCGGAGGGGGCGGCGCGGCTGGCCCGCGAGGCCGAAGCGCTCGCCGCCGCCGGGGCGCGGATGGTGCTGTTCGAGGCGGTGCCTGCCGAACTCGCCGCCACCCTCACCGCGCGTCTTCCCGTCCCCACCATCGGGATCGGCGCCGGAGCGGGGACGGATGCGCAGATCCTGGTCTGGCATGACGTGCTCGGGCTGAGCCCGCGCCCACCCTCTTTCGCCCGCACCTATTGCGACGGGGCGGGGCTGATCATCGACGCGCTCGGGCGTTACGCCGCGGAGGTACGCGAGGGAAAGTTCCCGCCCACCTGACCCCC
>KN173865.1:0-5541 GCA_000759655.1 Acidicaldus organivorans
GGCTTGGGGGATGGGGCGCGGGCGGGTCAGCTTACGGCCGCTTCGGCCGCGGGCAACGAGCCGAGAATGTCGGCGAGTGTCTGGCGCCAGGCGGCGAGTTCGGCGGCATGCGCTGCGCCGAGGGCGGCGAGCAGCTGCTCGGCCTCTTGGGTGAGGTGGAGGAAGATGCGGCGGCGATCGACGTGGTCGGGGCGGCGGACGATGAGCCCGGCGCGTTCGAGCCGGTCGGCGAGTTCCACCGCCGAGTGGTGCAGGATGTGGAGGCGGCGGGCGAGGGCGCCGACGGTGAGCGCCTCCCCGGCCTGGGCGGCGGCGCCGATCTGGAGCAGCGCCTCATGCTGACGCGCGGTGAGGCCGAGCTTGCGGAGCTCCGCGTCCCGTCCTTCGAGCAGGCCGCGCAGGCGGAAATGGAGATCGGCGAGAAGCGGCACACCCGGCTCGGGGCGCGAAACATCTCCCTGCTGCATCGACATCGGCGTCACCCTCGTCTGCGGAAACCTGAATTTATTGTCGTTTGCCGGAACGCGGCGGCGGGGCCTCACGCAAATGCCCCGTCTCGCGGCGTCGTGAACTCACGTTAGCGTGAATTTCTTGAAAAAGGCAAGAGGAAAAGCGGAAGTAAGCCGCCGGAAGGAGGGAAAACCCTTTGGAATGAGCGCGTTATGGGCCGCGTCCGCGCCCGGCGCGAGGCTTTGCCCCGGCCGGCGGGCGCGCCGAATCCGCGGAAAGCGATAGGGTCGGACGATGAGGGAAAAGAATGAGGGAAAAGAATGGGGGCGGGGAAAGCCCCGCCCCACACCCGCTGTGCGTCTGAGGAGGGCGGTGCCCGGGCTGCTCCCGAGCGAGGCCGCTCCCGACTCAGGCCCCGCCCGGCGCGTTGCGCCCACCCAGCGCGTCGATCACCGCGCGGGTGACGTCCCCGGTGGTTGCCTTGCCGCCGAGATCGGGGGTGAGCACGCCCGCGGCGAGCGCCGACTCGATCGCTCCCATCAGGCGCCGCGCCGCTTCTTTCTCACCGAGATGATCGAGCATCATCGCCGCCGACCAGAAACTCCCCACCGGGTTGGCGATCCCCTTTCCGGTGATGTCGAAGGCTGAGCCGTGGATCGGCTCGAACATGGAGGGGAAACGCCGCTCGGGGTCGAGATTGGCGGTGGGCGCGATGCCGAGCGAACCGGCCAGCGCCGCGGCGAGGTCAGAGAGGATGTCGGCGTGGAGATTGGTCGCCACCACCACGTCGATCGAGGCGGGGCGGCGCACCATGCGCGCCGTCATCGCATCGACCAGTTCCTTGTCCCAGCTCACGTCGGGGAAATCCCGCGCCACCTCGGCCGCCACCTCGTCCCACAGCACCATGCCGTGACGCTGGGCGTTGGACTTGGTGACCACGGTGAGATGCTTGCGCGGCCGCGAGCGGGCCAGCGAAAAGGCAAAGCGCATGATCCGCTCCACCCCGCGCCGGGTGAAGATGGCAACCTCGGTGGCGACCTCCTCGGGATAGCCGCGATGGGTGCGCCCGCCCTGGCCGGCATATTCGCCTTCCGAATTCTCGCGCACGATCACCCAGTCGAGGTCCTCGGGGCCGACCCCGGCGAGCGGGCTTTTGACGCCGGGAAGCAGCCGCGCCGGGCGGACATTGGCGTACTGGTCGAGCCCCTGGCAGATGGGAAGCCTCAGCCCCCAGAGCGTGATGTGATCGGGAATGTCAGGGGCGCCCACCGCGCCGAAATAGATCGCATCGAACGATTTGAGCCGCTCGAGCCCGCCTTCGGGCATCAATGCCCCCTCGCGCCGGTAGCGGGCCGAGCCCCAGTCGAAGCGCTCGACCTCGAGGCGGAAAGTGCCCGAGCGGGCGGCGAGTGCATCGAGCACTTCGAGCCCGGCCTCGATCACTTCGGGGCCGATCCCGTCCCCTCCGATGGCGGCGATACGGTAGCGGTTCATGGCGGGTCTCCTGGTCTGTTTCTGCCTGAGGTCTTTGGGTTGGCGGGCCGAGGGCGGGCGTGCCAGTGGTTGGCATACCGGTGGTTGGCATGCCAGTGGTTGGCATGCCGGCTCCGGCACGACCGCTGGCCCGGCGAGAGAGCACAAAGAAAAGCGGCGGTGACGTTCTGCCACGTCCCGCCGCGCCAATCCATCCCTCCGCTGGAAGGGGAGGGCTCTTTCAGCGATCCCTTACCCCGCGGCGAGCCGCAGCATGGTCTCCGCGGTGGCAATCGCCGCCATCGCCTGGTCACGGGCGAAGGGGTCGTTCTTGTCCACCGCCTCCCAGGCGTTCTTCGCCGCGGCGAGCCGCGCCTCGGCCTCGCTCTTCTTCAGCGCCTCGCGCGCGATCGCCTCGGTGGCGAGGATCGAGCAGCGCTCGGGGGTGATCTCGGCGAAGCCGGAGGTGACGAAGAAGGGCGCCGTCTCCTGGCCGTGTTCGAAGATGCGGATGAGCCCGCCCTTCAGCGCCACGATCATCGGCGCATGACCGGGCAGGACCCCGAGTTCCCCCTCGGCGGCGGGGATGACCACCATCTCCACCGGCTTGGCGAGCAGGAGGCGCTCGGGGCTGATCAGTTCGAGGGCGAGCGGCATCAGGCAGTGGCCTTCAGGGTTTCCGCCTTCTTCACCGCATCCTCGATGGTGCCGACCATGTAGAAGGCGGCCTCGGGGAGGTGGTCGTAGTCGCCCTGGCAGATCGCCTTGAAGCTCCGCACCGTATCGGCGATCGGCACGAAGACGCCCGGCGTGCCGGTGAACACCTCGGCGACGTGGAAGGGCTGAGAGAGGAAGCGCTGGATCTTGCGGGCGCGGGCGACGATCAGCTTGTCCTCTTCGGAGAGCTCGTCCATGCCGAGAATGGCGATGATGTCCTGGAGGCTCTTGTAGGTCTGCAGGATGCGCTGCACCTCGCGCGCCACCTGATAGTGCTCCTCGCCCACGATGCGCGGATCGAGCGCGCGCGAGGTCGAGTCGAGCGGATCGACCGCCGGATAGATGCCGAGCTCGGCGATCTGGCGCGAGAGTACGGTGGTGGCGTCGAGGTGGGCGAAGGAGGTGGCGGGCGCGGGGTCGGTGAGGTCGTCGGCCGGGACGTAGATCGCCTGCACCGAGGTGATCGACCCTTTCTTGGTCGAGGTGATCCGCTCCTGCAGCGCGCCCATGTCGGTGGCGAGCGTCGGCTGGTAACCCACCGCCGAGGGGATGCGCCCGAGCAGGGCGGAGACCTCCGCCCCCGCCTGGGTGAAGCGGAAGATGTTATCGACGAAGAAGAGCACGTCCTGGCCTTCCTCGTCGCGGAAATATTCGGCGAGCGAGAGGCCGGAGAGGGCCACGCGGGCGCGCGCCCCGGGCGGCTCGTTCATCTGGCCGTAGCAGAGCGCCACCTTGGAGCCGGGGCCGTCGAGCTTGATCACCCCGGCGTCGATCATCTCGTGATAGAGGTCGTTGCCCTCGCGGGTGCGCTCGCCCACCCCGGCGAAGACGGAGACGCCGCCATGGGCCTTGGCGATGTTGTTGATCAGCTCCTGGATGAGCACCGTCTTGCCTACCCCGGCGCCGCCGAAGAGGCCGGTCTTGCCGCCCTTGAGATAGGGGGCGAGGAGGTCGATGACCTTGATCCCGGTGACCAGGATCTCGGCGCTGGTCGCCTGTTCCTCGAAGGAGGGGGCGTCGCGGTGGATCGGGTAGCGCTTGGCGGTGACGATCGGCCCGCGCTCATCAATCGGCTCGCCGATCACGTTGAGGATGCGCCCGAGCGTCTCCGGCCCCACCGGCACGGTGATCGGCCCGCCGGTATCGACCACTTCCTGGCCGCGCACGAGGCCATCCGTCGAGTCCATGGCGATGCAGCGCACGGTGCGCTCGCCGATCTCCTGGGCCACTTCGAGAACCAGGGTGCGATCGCCGACCTTGGTGGTGAGCGCGTTCTGGATGAAGGGGAGGTCGCCGTCGAACTGCACGTCGACGACGGCGCCGAGAACCTGGGTGATGCGTCCTACTCTGTTCTGTGCCATGATCGGCTCTCCTGATCGCGTCGGTCAGCGTCCTGGTCTCTCTTGGGGTGGGCGGCCGGCAAAGGGGTTTACACGGCCTCAGCCCCGGAGATGATCTCGATGAGTTCCTTGGTGATGTTGGCCTGACGGGTGCGGTTGTAGTCGAGGGTGAGGCGCTTGATCATGTCGCCCGCATTGCGGGTGGCATTGTCCATCGCCGTCATCCGCGCCCCCTGCTCGCCGCCCTCCTGCCCCAGTATCTCGCCACCCAGATCTACCGCGCCCCCTGCTCGCCGGCCGCGCTCTCGATCAGGGCGCGGTAGATCTGGGTGGCGAGATACTGGGGCAGGAGGGCGGCGAGCAGCGTCTCCTCCTCGGGCTCGAACTCATAGACGGCCCGCGGGCCGGAGCCCGCTGCCGCCTCCGCGGGGATCGGGGTCGGGATGAGCGGCACCTCGATCGTCTGCTGCGAGATCACCGAGACGAAGCGGTTGTAGATCAGGGTGCAGACGTCGAACTCACCCGCGGCGAGGAGGGCCCCGATCCGCTCGGAGATGGCGTGCGCATCCTCGAAGGTGATCTGCTTCTTGCCGGCGAAGGAGACCTCGAAGGCGAAGCGCCCGGCAACGTCACGGCGCAGGAAGTCGCGCCCCTTGCGCCCGATGGTGGCCACTTTCACCACCTTCCCCTCCGCTTCGAGCCGCGCCTTGAGCTGGCGCACCGTCCGCCCGACATTGGCGTTGAAGGCGCCGGCGAGCCCGCGCTCGGCGGTCACCGCGACGAGGAGATGGGTGCGGTCCTGGCGGGTGCCGACGAGGAGGGCGGGAGCGGTGGGGCTCGATGCCACTTGCGGGGCGAGCGCGGCGAGGAGGTGGGCGAGCCGTTCGGCATAGGGCCGCGCCGCTTCCATCTGCGCCTGGGCCCGCCGCAGCTTGGAGGCGGCGACGAGCTTCATCGCGCTGGTGATCTTCTGGGTCGAGCGGACGCTGTTGATGCGGATCCGCAGCGCCTTGAGATTGGCCATCGCCCTGCCTCAGGTGAAGGTCTTGCTGAACCGGTCGAGGAAGGCGACGAGCTTCGCTTCGGTCTCCGGCTTGATCTCGCGATCATTGCGGATGGCGGCGAGGATGTCGCCGTGGCTCGCGCGAAGCTCGGCGAGCATCTGGCGCTCGAACGCGCCGACCCGCTCCACCGGCAGCGGATCGAGATAGCCGCGCACCCCGGCGAAGATGCTCACCACCTGCTCCTCGACCGGCATCGGGGCGTATTGCGGCTGCTTGAGGAGCTCGGTGAGGCGGGCGCCGCGGGCGAGCAGTTTCTGGGTCGCCGCGTCGAGGTCGGAGGCGAACTGGGCGAAGGCCGCCATCTCGCGATACTGGGCGAGTTCGAGCTTGATGCGCCCCGCCACCTGCTTCATCGCCTTGATCTGGGCGGCGGAACCCACGCGCGAGACCGAGATGCCGACGTTCACCGCCGGGCGGATGCCTTTGAAGAAGAGCTCGGTCTCGAGGAAGATCTGCCCGTCGGTGATCGAGATCACGTTGGTCGGGATGTAGGCGGA
>KN173865.1:5622-8496 GCA_000759655.1 Acidicaldus organivorans
GACGTCGCCGGCCTGGGTTTCGATCACCGGGAGCGCGGTGAGGCTCCCTGCGCCGTAGGCGTCCGACATCTTGGCGGCGCGCTCGAGCAGGCGGGAGTGGAGGTAGAAGACGTCGCCCGGATAGGCCTCGCGCCCCGGCGGGCGGCGGAGCAGGAGCGACATCTGGCGGTAGGCGACGGCCTGCTTGGAGAGGTCGTCGTAGAAGATCACCGCGTGCATGCCGTTGTCGCGGAAATACTCGCCCATCGCGCAGCCGGCGTAGGGGGCGAGATACTGCATCGGCGCGGGGTCGGAGGCGGTGGCGGCGATGACGATCGAGTATTCCATCGCGCCGTATTCCTCGAGGGTGCGCACGAGCTGCGCCACCGTCGAGCGCTTCTGGCCGACCGCGACATAGATGCAGTAAAGCTTCTGCTTCTCGTCGCCGGTGGCGTTGACCGCCTTCTGGTTGATGATGGTATCGACGATCACCGCCGTCTTGCCGGTCTGGCGGTCGCCGATGATGAGCTCGCGCTGGCCGCGGCCGATCGGGATCAGCGCGTCGATCGCCTTGAGCCCGGTCTGCATCGGCTCGTGCACCGACTTGCGGGGGATGATGCCTGGCGCCTTGACATCGACGCGGCGGGTCTCGGTGTAGGAGATCGGCCCCTTGCCGTCGATCGGCTGGCCGAGCGCATCGACCACGCGGCCGAGCAGGCCCTTGCCCACCGGCACATCGACGATCTCGCCGGTGCGCGTCACCGTATCGCCCTCGCGGATCAGGCGGTCATCGCCGAAGATCACCGCGCCGACATTGTCGGTCTCGAGGTTGAGCGCCATGCCCTTGAGCCCCGCGCTCGGGAACGCGATGAGCTCACCCGCCATCACGTTCTGCAGGCCGAAGATGCGCGCGATGCCGTCGCCCACGCTCAGCACCTGGCCGGTCTCGGCGACGTTGACCTCCTGGTCGAAGGTGGCGATCTGCTTTTTGAGGATCTCCGAAATCTCGGCGGGGCGGATATCCATCAGGCGGCTCCCTTCATGGCATAGTGCAGGCGTTGCAGGCGCGATTTGAGGCTCGAGTCATAGAGGCGGGTGCCGATCCGCACGACGAGGCCGCCGAGCAGGCTGGGATCGACCGACTTGACGAGGTGGACGTTGCCGTATCCGGCCTCGATCAGCCGGGCCCGCAGGGTCTGCTCGGCCCGTTCGTCGAGCGGGCGGGCGGAGACGACTTCGGCGGTGACGATGCCGCGCCGCTCGGCAACGAGCGCGGTGAAGGCGCCGATCAGGGCAGGAAGCTCACGGAGCCTCCGGTTGCCGATCACCACGCCCACGAAATTCTTGACGATGGGGCCGATGCCGAGCGCGGTGAGCACGCCGTCCACCGCGCGTTCCGCCTCGCGCAGGTCGATCAGCGGCGAGGCGATCAGGCGCTGGAGGTCCTCGCTCGCCGTGATCGCCTGGCCGAGTTTCTCCATGTCGGCCACCGTGGCGTCCAGCGCATGCGCCTCATCGGCGCACGCATAGAGGGCGAGCGCATAGCGTCGGCCGAGACCGGTGGCCCGTTCGGGCGCATCGGTGATCCCGGCCACGGCAGGCGATGGATCGCGGCGAGATTGAGCCACTGGCAAAGTCCCACTCGGCTTGAGGTTGTGCGGAGAGCCGGCAGTCCGGCGCCACGGATCGGCGGGGCGGGCTCTAGCATGGCTCGTCCCCCTTCGCAACACGGGGGCGTGATTTTTGCGCCTTTTTTCCTCCCTCCTGCCCCTTTTCCGGTCAAAGGAACGAGACTGGATCGATATCGACCGCGACCCGCACCTGGCGCGGAAGACGCACCGCACCGAGCCAGGCGCGGATGAAGCGGGCGAGCGGGGCAGTGCGGGCGCTCTTGACCAGAAAGCGCATCCGGTGCCGCCCGCGCAGCAGGGCGAGCGGGGCGGGGGCGGGGCCGAAGACGGTGATATCGGATGCGGAAGGGCGGGCGGCGGCGAGCTGGGTTGCTGCCGCCTCCACCTCTTCTCTTCGCTCCCCGCTCAGGATGAGGGCGGCAAGACGCCCGTAAGGCGGCCAGCCGCCCTCGGCGCGGGCCTCTTTCTCGAGGGCGAGGAAGCGTCCGGCATCGCCCGCGGCGAGCGCCTGCATCACCGGATGTTCGGGAAGATGGGTCTGGAGCAGCACGAGACCCGGCGCCTCGGCCCGCCCGGCGCGGCCCGCCACCTGATGGAGGAGCTGGAAGGTGCGTTCGGCGGCGCGGAGATCGCCCCCGGCGAGACCGAGATCGGCATCGACCACGCCGACCAGGGTGAGATGCGGGAAATGCCAGCCCTTGGCGGCGATCTGGGTCCCGACCAGGAGATCGATCTCACGCCCTTCGATCGCCGCGGCGAGACGGGCGGCGGCCCCGGCGTCGCCCAACGTGTCGGAGGCCATCACCGCGAGCCGCGCTTCGGGAAAGAGGGAGGCGGCCTCCTCGGCGACCCGCTCCACCCCCGGGCCGATCGCCACCAGGCTCGCCTCCGCCCCGCAGGCGGGGCAGGCCGCGGGCGGGGGCTCGGTGTGGCCGCAGTGATGGCAGACGAGGGCGGCGCGGCGGCGATGGGCGACCAGCCAGGCGCTGCAGCTCGGGCATTGCAGCCGATGGCCGCAGCCGCGGCAGAGGGTGAGCGGGGCGTAGCCGCGCCGGTTGAGGAAGAGCATCGCCTGCTCGCCGCGGCTGAGCGTGGCGGTGATCGCCTCGACGAGCGGCGGGCTGAGGAAGCGCCCGCGCGGCGGGGGCGTGCGGCGGAGATCGACCAGATGGACGGCGGGGAGCTCGGCGCGGCCAGGACGTTCGGGCAGGAAGAGGTGGCGGAAGCGGCCGCGCTCGGCATTGACCAGCGTCTCCAGGCTCGG
>KN173865.1:8609-10674 GCA_000759655.1 Acidicaldus organivorans
CGTGGCCGAGACCAGCACCACCGGCGCCCCCGCCTCGCGCCCGCGCACGATCGCCATGTCGCGGGCGTGATAGATCACCCCCTCTTCCTGTTTGTAGGCGCTCTCATGCTCCTCATCGACCACGATCAGGCCGAGCCGGGGAAAGGGGAGGAAGAGCGCGGAGCGGGCGCCGATCACCACGCCGATGCGGCCCTCCGCCACGCCGAGCCAGGTCTCGCGCCGCTCGCGCTGGCCGAGCGCGGAGTGCCAGAGGGCGGGAGGGGCGCCGAAGCGGCGGGCGAAGCGCCCCAGCATCTGCCCGGAAAGCGCGATTTCGGGGAGCAGCACCAGCACTTGCCAGCCTTGGGCGCGGGCGGCGGCGATCGCCTCGAAATAGACTTCCGTCTTGCCTGACCCGGTCACCCCTTCGAGCAGGGTGACGGAAAACCCCTTCCCGAGCCCCGCGATGAGGGCGTCCGCCGCCTCGCGTTGGGCGGCGGAGAGGGGGAGCGGTTGGGGCGATTCGCGCGCCTCTCGCAGCGGGGACTCTCCCAAAGCCTGGGTCTCGTCGGGGGAGGCTTTCGCCCCCTTGCCCGCCGGGCGCTTGCGCCAGGCGATACGAAGCGCAAGCCCGAGCGCCTCGCCCTTCGGGGTGAGGGTGTAATCGGCCATCCAGGCGATGAAGCGGCGGAGATCGTCGGGAAGCGGCGGCGCCTCGGCGATCCGCCCCCGAAGCGGGCGGAGCACCGCACCGGGCGGGGGCGGGCTCTCCTCCTCCCACACCACCCCCACCTGCTCGCGCCCGCGCAAGGGGGCGCGGACCAGCGTGCCGGGGGGAAGCGGGACAGGATGGCGGTAATGGAGCGGATGATCGAGGGGGACGGGAAGGAGGACGGCGAGCGCCACCCCCTCCGTCCCTCCTTCCGCCGCATCCTCCGTCGTCCCCGCCGCGCCTGCCCTTTCGTCGCTCATGGCGATCTCTTATTCTCTCCCTCATGGCACGGCCAAGCGGCGAGAGGGAAAGCGGGGCGGAGAGGCGGGAGGAAAGCGACGCGGCGTTGCTTGCCGCCTTCGCCGAATGGCTTTCCGGCGAGCGGCGCCGGGCGGAGCTCACCCGCGCGGCTTACCTCCGCGATGTCGCCGATTTCCTCGCCTTCCTCGCCCGCCACCGTGGCGGCGAGGGCGGGGGCGAGGCCTTGCTCGTTGCAACCGAGAGCGCGGAGATCCGCGCCTGGCTCGCCGATCTCGCCGGGCGGGGGATCGAGCGGGCGAGCCGCGCCCGCAAGCTTTCCGCGCTTCGCGCCTTCTTCACCTTCCTCGAACGGCGGCGGGGGCTGAAGGGGGAGGCCCCCTGGCAGGTGCGCGCCGCCACGCCCAAGCGCCGCCTTCCCCGCGTGATCGCCCCCGAAGCCGCGCTCGCCTTGACCGAACGGGCCGGGGAAGGATCGGGATCGGAGGCGGCGGCGCTGCGTGACCGCGCCCTCTTCCTTCTTCTCTATGGCACCGGGCTTCGCATCCACGAGGCGCTCGGCCTTTCCTGCGGCGAGGCGCCGCGTCCGGGAAGCGAGGCGCCGCTCCGCGTGCGCGGCAAGGGCGGGCGGGAGCGGATCGTGCCGGTGCTCGCCCCGGTGCGCGCGGCGATCGGCGCCTGGCTCGCCCATCATCCCGCCCCCCATGCGGAAGCCCCGCTCTTCGTCGGCGCGCGCGGCAAGCGCCTCGCCGCCGGGGTGGTGCAGCGGCGGCTCCGCGAGCTGCGCCGCGCCCTGGGCCTTCCCGAGCACCTCACCCCGCACGCGCTGCGCCACGCCTTCGCCACCCATCTCCTCGCCGGCGGGGCTGATCTCCGCGCCATCCAGGAGCTTCTGGGGCATGCCTCGCTCGCCTCGACCGAGATCTACACCGCGGTGGAGGCGGGGCGGCTCCTCGAGGTGTGGCGGGCGGCGCATCCGCGGGGCCGGTCCTGAACCCATTTCGCAAACGCAAGGAGTGCCGATGAAAGTCGCCGTGCAGATGGATCCGCTCGAGACCATCGCCATCGACGCCGATTCGACCTTCGCCCTCATGCTCGAGGCCCAGGCGCGCGGGC
>KN173865.1:10764-14461 GCA_000759655.1 Acidicaldus organivorans
ATCGATTGTGGCACTATCTGGTGGGCGATCTCATCCTGCGCGACGGCCGCCCGCGCGCCCGCCTCCGCCCGGTGGAAGTGCGCCGCCGCGCGGGCGATCACTTCACCTTGGGCCCGCCCGAGTGGCGCGATCTCGCCGAAATGGACGTGGTGCTGATGCGCCAGGACCCGCCCTTCGACATGGCCTACATCACCGCGACCCACATTCTCGAGCACCTCGCGCCCCCCACTCTCGTCGTCAACGACCCGGTCGCGGTGCGCAACGCCCCCGAGAAACTCCTCGTCACCCATTTCCCCGATCTCATGCCCCCCACCCTCATTGCCTGGAGCCTCGAGGCGATTCGCGCTTTCCGCGCCGAGTGGGGCGACATCGTGATCAAGCCGCTCTTCGGCAATGGCGGGGCAGGGGTGTTTCATGTGCGGCCCGAGGACGAGAATTTCTCCGCCCTGCTTGAGTGGCACTTCGCCCGCTCGCGCGAGCCGCTCATGGTCCAGCGCTACGAGCCCGCGGTGCGGCAGGGCGACAAGCGGATCATCCTGGTCGATGGCGAGCCGCTTGGCGCGATCAACCGCATCCCGCCCCCGGGCGAGGCGCGCTCCAACATGCATGTCGGCGGCAAGCCGGAGCCCGCCACCCTCTCGGCGCGGGATCGCGAGATCTGCGCCCGCATCGGCCCGCTGCTCCGCGAGCGAGGGCTTGTCTTCGTGGGCATCGACGTGATCGGCGATTATCTCACCGAGATCAACGTCACCTCGCCGACCGGAATCCAGGAAATCGCCCGCTTCGGCGGGCCCGACCTCGCCGCTGCGATCTGGGACCGGATCGAGGCGCGCTGGAAGGCGCGCGCCTCGTCTCCGTCATCCCCTTCCGCCTGAGGAGGGACGTTCCCCTCAGCCCACCGCGCGCAGCACCGGGCGGCGCTCGGCGATCAGCTCGCGATAGGTGGCGAGATAGTCGAGCGCCATGCGCCGGGCGGTGAAACGCGCCTCGAAGCGCGAGCGCACCGTCTTTCGATCGAGCTCGCCAAGCCGCTCCAGCGCCCCCACCGCGCCGGTCTCGTCCTCGACGATGAAGCCGGAGCTTCCATCCTCGATGATCTCCGGCACCGAGCCGCGGTTGAAGGCGATCACCGGCGTCCCGCAGGCCATCGCCTCGATCATGACGAGGCCGAAGGGCTCCGGCCAGTCGATCGGCATGAGCAGCGCATGCGCCCCGGAGAGGAATTCGGGCTTCTGCGCCTCGGTGATCTCGCCGATGAACTCGACGCCGGGGCGGGAGAGCATCGGCTTGATCACGGTGTTGAAGTAGTCGAGATCGGCCTTGTCCACCTTGGCCGCGATCTTGAGCGGAAGCCCCGCCGCCTCGGCGATGCGGATGGCGCGGTCGGGGCCCTTCTCCGGCGAGATGCGGCCCAGGAAGGCGAGATAGCTCGGCCGCACCGGCTGCGGGGTGAGCAGGTTTTCGGGAAGGCCGTGATAGACGGTGGCGACGAAGCGGGCCTTGGGCAGCGGGCGGCGCTGCGAATTGGAGATCGAGACCAGCGGGACGTCGGGGAAAACCTCGAAGATCGGCGGATACTCGATCATGTCGAGCCGGCCGTGCAGCGTGGTGAGCCAGGGTGTCGCCTGGCGCGAGAACAGGCTGAAGGGCAGATAGTCGTTGTGGAAGTGGAGGATGTCGAACTCCTCCGCCATCTGCCGCACCCGCTCCATGAGCAGGATGTGGGGCGCAATCGGATCACGAATCGCGGGGTCCAGACGCAGCGCGCGCGGCCAGACCGCTTCGAGCCGCGCCGCGGCGACCGAATCGCCGCTGGCGAAGAGGGTGACCTCGTGGCCGAGCGCCACCAGTTCCTCGGTGAGATAGGAGACGACCCGCTCCGTCCCCCCGTAGAATTTGGGCGGGACGGCTTCGTAGAGGGGGGCGATCTGGGCGATGCGCATGGAAGGTCTCACGTCCTTGGTTGTTTCGCGTTCCAGTTGTTTGGCGTTCCATTCGAGGCGGCGGGCTCTGACCAGCGACGCGCTCTGCCGCCTCGCCGTCAGGTGAGGAGATAGGGAGCGATCGGGGCAAATCTGGGGCGGGCTTTGCCCAAGCTCTGCCACAATGGAAGCGCACATAGAGGGCCGAACAGGAGGTACGTGATGCCGCTCCTTTCCCCTCTCGCAGGCTCTCCGCTCTTCGGCCGGCTGGCCGCCGACTGCACCACCCCCGAGGCCGCCTCCGCCGAGGCCGCCCCGGCGCCGGTGGCGCTCGAGCGCTATGCCGGAAGGCCGATTGCCTTTCTTCTCTCCTATGTCCGCCGCCGCCCCTTCGGCCACGCCGTGGTGCTCGGGGCGGTGATGCTCGCGGTGGGCTTCTCGGTGACCTCGAATTACGCGCTTAAGCACCTGGTCGATACGCTGATGCGCCACGACGTCGCCGCGGTGTGGGTCGCCTTCGGCCTGCTCGCCGGGGTGATCGCCGCCGACAACCTCACCTGGCGGCTCGCCGGATTCGTCGCCTCTTACGTCTTCGTCGCCGTCACCGGCGATGTGCGGCGCGACCTCTTCGCCCATCTCACCGGCCACGCCCCCGCCTTCTTCGCCGAACGCCAGCCGGGCACGCTCGCCGGGCGCATCACCACGGCGGGGAACGCGGTCTTCACCGTGGCCAATCTTTTTGCCTGGAACGTGCTGCCGCCCCTCTTCGCGGTGGGGCTCGCCCTCATCTACCTCACCACGGTCAATCTGCGCATGGCGCTCGTGCTCGCCCTGATCGCGGTGAGTTTCGCGCTCTTCCTCATCCGGCTCGCCCGGCGCGGCGCGCCGCTGCACGACGCCTACGCCCGCGAGGCGGCCGAGGTCGATGGCGAGCTCGTCGATGTCATCAACAACATCTCGCTGGTGCGCGCCTTCGGCGCCTTCGGCCGCGAGCGGGCCCGCTTCGCCCGGAGACTCGGGCGCGAGATGGCGGCGCGCGGCAGGAGCTTGCGCTACCTTGAGCGGCTCCGTCTCCTCCATGCGGTGGCCACCGCCCTGATGACGGCGGGGCTGCTCGCCTGGGGCATCCATCTCTGGGAAGAGGGGCGGGCGAGCGCGGGCGACATGGTGCTGGTGAGCTCGCTCGGCTTCATCATCCTGCACGGCACGCGCGATCTCGCCGTGGCGCTGGTCGATATGGTCCAGCACGTGGCCCGTCTTGCCGAATCGCTCTCCACCCTCCTCATCCCCCATGAGCTGCGCGACGCGCAGGGGGCGCAGAAACTCGGCGAGCCGCGCGGGCATGTCGAGTTCCGCGACGTCACCTTCACCTATCCCAACGGGCGCACCGTACTCAGCAACTTCAACCTCACCATCGCGCCCGGCACCAAGGTGGGGCTGGTCGGCCGCTCCGGGGCGGGCAAGACCACGGTGCTCACCCTGCTGCAGCGTTTCCGTGACGTGAGCGGGGGCGAGATCCTGATCGACGGCCAGAACATCGCCGAACTCACCCAGGAGAGCCTGCAGCGGGCGATCTCGGTGGTGCCGCAGGACGTGCTGCTCTTCCATCGCAGCGTGCTCGAGAACATCCGCTACGGCCATCCGGAGGCGAGCGATGTCGAGGTGATCGCCGCTGCCCAGGCCGCGGGCTGCCATGACTTCATCATGGCGCTGCCCGAGGGCTACGAGACGCTGGTCGGCGACCGCGGGGTGAAACTCTCCGGCGGGCAGCGCCA
>KN173865.1:14555-16851 GCA_000759655.1 Acidicaldus organivorans
GCGCATCGCCATCGCGCGGGCCTTCCTGCGCAACGCGCCGGTGCTGCTCCTCGACGAGGCGACCAGCGCGCTCGACAGCGAGGCCGAGCAGGCGGTGCAGGAGGCGCTCAAGCGGCTGATGGCGGGGCGGACGGTGATCGCCGTGGCGCACCGGCTCGCCACGCTCAAGGAGTTCGACCGGATCGTGGTCATGCAGTCGGGGCGCATCATCCAGGACGGCAGCCCCGCCGAGCTCGAAAGCCGCCCCGGCCTCTATCGCGAACTCCTCCGCCGCCAGGCCTTCCACGTCATCGAATCGGGCCACGAGGCCGAAGAGGCGGCCTGATCCGTCTTCCTTTCCTTCTTCCTTCCTTCTTCGGGTCAAAGAGAAAGCTCTGGAGGGACTTCCCTCCAGAGCTTTTTCGTTGGGTTGTGAGTCTTTCGCTCGGGGCCCGGCGTGCACGGGCACCAGCGCGAAAGGATCAGAGGGCGGCGAGGATCGCCTCGGCCGAGCTCACCTCGAACCCGCCCGGCTGCTCGATGGCGAGGTGCGTCACCTTGCCGTTGTCGGCGATGAGGGCGAAGCGGTGGCTGCGCACCCCGAGCCCGCGCGGGGTGAGGTCGAATTCGAGGCCGAGCACCTTGGTGAGCATGCCTGAGCCGTCGGCGAGCATCAGCACCTTGCCATCCACCTTCTGGTCCTTGGCCCAGGCCGCCATGACGAAGGGGTCGTTGACCGCCATGCAGATGATCTGATCGACCCCCTTGGCCTTGAGCGCGTCCGCCTTCTCGATGAAGCCCGGCAGGTGGCGCTGGCTGCAGGTCGGGGTGAAGGCGCCGGGCACGCCGAACAGCACCACTTTCTTGCCGCGGAACAGCTCATCGGTGCTGACCTCTTTCGGCCCCTCCGGCGTGGCCAGGGTGACGGTGAGGCTCGGGATCGTATCGCCGACTTTGATGGTCATGGCTCATCCTCCTCTTCTGCCGCCCCGCGGGCGGCGCTGGACGGGGTTTTCCTCTGCGCGGTTTTAGCGGGCCCGCGCGGCCCTGTCACCCAAAGTCCCCCTTACCCAAAGTTCCCCTCATCCGAAGTCCCTCTCATCACCCCCATTCTCCTCGCTTGCACAAAGAGCCCGCTTTCCCCAAATCTTTCCCATGCCCAGACGACGTCCAAGTTCAGGCCGGTCCTCGAGACAATCCATGTCACGTGCGATGAATCTCACCGGACAGCTCCTGATCGCCATGCCCTCGCTGCGTGATCCCCATTTCGCGCGCGGGGTGATCTATGTCTGCGCCCACACCGCCGAGCGCGCGATGGGGTTCATGGTCAACCGCCCCATCGCCCAGCCGAGCTTCGATGACCTGCTCGCCCAGCTCGACATCGCCCCGGTTCCCCCGGCGCGCCGCATCCGGCTCTGCTCGGGAGGGCCGGTCGATCACGGGCGCGGCTTCGTGCTGCACACCGCCGACTGGAGCGACGAGGGAACGCTCCGGGTGGATGAGGGGCACGCGCTCACCGCGAGCCTCGACATCCTCAAGGCAATCGCCGCCGGCGAGGGACCGCGCGAGGGGCTCCTGGCCTTGGGCTATGTCGGCTGGGGGCCGGGTCAGCTCGATCGCGAGTTCCACGAGAATGTGTGGCTCTCCGCGCCGGCCGACGACGCGCTGATCTTCGATGCCGACCACGAGAGCAAGTGGCGCCGGGCGCTCGCCAAGCTCAAGGTCGATCCCTCGCTCCTCTCCTCGGTGGCGGGCCGCGCCTGAGGGGGGTGCGCCTGAGGGCGCGGGATTTCGAGAGGGGCGGGAGAGACGCGCCTACGCGTCCCGTCCCGCCGCCCTATTCCACCGTCACCGATTTGGCGAGATTGCGCGGCTGGTCGATATCGGTCCCCTTCAGCACGGCGACGTGATAGGCGAGCATCTGCACCGGGATCGCCTGCAGGATGGGGGCAACGAAGGGATCGACGCCGGGGAGGATGACGAGCCGCGCGGCGAGCCGTGAGAGCCGCGGCGCCCCTTGCGGGTCGGTGATGGCGATCACCGGGGCGCCGCGGGCATGGGCCTCTTCGAGATTGGAGGCGGTCTTCTCGAAGAGCGGGCCTGAGGGGATCAGCGCGATGACCGGGACGTTCTTGTCGATCAGGGCGATGGGGCCGTGCTTCATCTCGCCCGCGGCCAGCCCCTCGGCGTGGATGTAGCTGATCTCCTTGAGCTTGAGCGCGCCTTCGAGCGCGATCGGGTAGCAGAGGCCGCGGCCCAGGTAGAGGACATCGCGCGCTTCGGCGACGAATTCGGCGAGTTCCCGGATCACCGCGCC
>KN173865.1:16912-19984 GCA_000759655.1 Acidicaldus organivorans
GGCCTCGACGGGGAGCCGGGCCAGCGTCTCGATCCAGTTGCGCCCGACCAGCCCGGCATAGAAGGCCGAGCCGCAGGCGCTCAGCGCCACGTGGCTCACCGCGCCGAGATCGAAGGGGAGCGGGGGCAGCACCACCCGCCGCTCGGCGGGCGCGATCATCCGGTGGAGCGTCTCGCCGATCACGGCGGGGTGCTCGTGGAGCTCCTTCTCCATGAAATGGCGGAAGCCGCCCTTGCCAATCGCCGCCCCCGAAAGCGCGGTCAGACGCGCCTCGCGCACCACTTCCGTTCCCTCGGCGTCGAAGAAGCGCACGCCTTCGCGCCGCAGCACCGCCCAGTCGCCATCCTGCAGATAGGCGACGCGGCGGGTGAAGGGAGCGAGGGCGAGGGCATCTGAGGCGAGATAAACCCCATCCTCGCCAAATCCGACGGCAAGCGGGGCGCCGCGCTGGGCGGCAATCAGCAGGTTGGGCTCGCCGGCGAAGAGGAGGGCGAGCGCGTAGGCCCCTTCGAGGCGGCGGAACGCGGCGGCGGCGGCGGCGACTGGATCGAGGCCGCGGGCGAGGTGGTGATCGACCAGGCGGGCGGCGACTTCGCTGTCGGTATCGGTCTCGAAACGATGACCCTCGGCCTCGAGCTCGGCGCGTAGCGCGGCGTAGTTCTCGATGATGCCATTGTGGACGAGGACGACGCGTTCGGTGCCGTGCGGATGGGCGTTGCGCTCGGAGGGCGCGCCGTGGGTCGCCCAGCGGGTATGGCCGATGCCGATCGGCCCGCTGATCGGATCGGCGGCGAGCAGGGCGGCGAGGCGGGCGAGCTTGCCCTCGGCGCGGCGGCGCAGGATGGCCCCGCCGGAGAGGGTGGCCACCCCGGCGCTGTCATAGCCGCGATAGGCGAGGCGTTCGAGCGATTCGAGCAGGCGGGGCACCACGTTGCCCTCGCCGATGATGCCGACGATGCCGCACATTCAGCCTTTCTCCTGCGTCTTCACCCCACCGGGCTTCGTCTCGCCCCGCGCGCCTCTGGCGCGCAAAAGCCGCGCCCGGCCCGGTTTCTCCACCTGCCGGCCGCGGGCGATGGCGAGCGCCTCGGGCGAGACGTCCTCGGTGATGACGCTGCCCGCGCCGATGATGGCGCCCTCGCCCACCTGCACCGGGGCGACGAGGGCGGTATCGGAACCGATGAAGGCGCGCGCCCCGATCACCGTGCGGTGCTTGGCCTGGCCGTCGTAATTGCAGGTGATGGTGCCGGCGCCGATATTGGCCTCCTCGCCCACCTCCGCATCGCCGAGATAGGCGAGGTGGTTGGCCTTGGCCCGCTTGCCGAGGCGGGCTGCCTTGAGTTCGACGAAGTTGCCGACATGCGCCCCTTCCTCGATCACCGTGCCGGGGCGGAGGCGGGCGTGGGGGCCGATGATCGCGCCCCGGCCGACCCGGCAGCCTTCGAGATGGGAGAAGGAGCGGATCTCGGCCCCTTCCTCCACCACCACGCCGGGGCCGAAGACGACGAAGGGGCCGATGCTGACCCCGGGCGCGAGCGAGGTATCGGCGGCGAGGAAGACGGTCTCGGGGGCGGGCATGATCACGCCCGCCTCCAGTGCTGCCGCGCGCAGCCGCCGCTGGAGGATGACCTCGGCCGCGGCGAGGTCGGCCTGGGTGTTGATGCCGTGGCACTCTTCGGCGGAGACCTCGAGGGCGCGGACAGGGCGGCCCTCGGCGGCGGCGAGCGCCACCACGTCGGTGAGATAGTATTCGCCCTTGGCGTTGTCGGGACGGAGCGCGGCGAGCCAGCGGGCGAGATCGGCGGCGCGCGCGGTGATCCCGCCCGCATTGCAGAGGGGAAGGGCGGCTTGGTGTGGCTCGAGGTCGGCTGCCTCGACGATGCGGATCACCTCGCCCGCCTCGTTGCAGAGGAGCCGGCCATAGGCGTGGGCGAGGCCCGCGGGCGGGCGCATGGCAAGAAGCGCCGCCCCCGTCTCCGGCGCCTCGGCAAGCTCGCGGAGCGCTTGCAGCGTGGCGGCGGTGAGGAGGGGGGTGTCGGCGTAGAGCACCGCGGCGAGATCGCCGGGCGGGATGAGGGGGAGGGCGCGGCGCGCGGCGTCGCCGGTGCCGAGCCGCGCGTCCTGGAACACGACGGCGTGCGGGGCGAAGCGCCTTTCTTCGCCCGCGAGTTCCGGTCGCAGCACCAGAACGTGGCGGTCGAAGACGGCCGCGGCGGGTTCCGGCGCGGGGGCGGGCGGGGGGGGGCCGCCCCCTGCCCCCCCCCGTCACCAAACCCGCCGCTGCCGTCTTCGCCCGCGAGTTCCGGTCCCAGCACCAGGACGAGGCGGTCGAAGACGGCAGCGGCGGTTTCGATGACGTGGGCGAGCAGGGGGCGTCCGCCCAGAGGGTGGAGCGCCTTGGGGCGCCCCGATTTCATCCGCGTCCCCAAACCCGCGGCGAGAATGACGGCGGTTGCGTTCATTGCCGGTTGAGCTAGCCTCTCCCCCTCCGCCTTGTCAAAGACCTCACGATCAAGAGATTTTTCACCATGCAACAAACCCCTCCCGTCCTCCTCGTCGATCTCGACGGCACGCTGATCGACACGCTCCCCGGCCTCGCCGCCGCGCTGAACGAGACGCTCGGCGCGGCGGGGATCGCGCCCTTCGCGCCCGCCGAGATCCGCCGCTTCGTGGGCGATGGCATCCGCCCGCTCTTGGAGCGGGCGCTTGCCGCGCGCGGGCGGGATTTCGACGAGGCGCTGCTTGGAGACTTCCACGCCCGCTACGAGGCCGATCCGGCGCGCGGCTGCACCCCGTTTCCCGGCGCGGGCGGGATTTCGACGAGGCGCTGCTTGGGGACTTCCACGCCCGCTACGAGGCCGATCCGGCGCGCGGCTGCACCCCGTTTCCCGGCGCGGGCGAAGCGCGCGCGGCGCTCCGGGCCGAGGGGGCGCGCATCGCGCTCTGCACCAACAAGCCCGAAGGCCTCGAGCAGCGCCCGGCTCGGCGCTCCGGGCCGAGGGGGTGCGCATCGCGCTCTGCACCAACAAGCCCGAAGCGCCGAGCCGGGCGCTGCTCGAGGCCTTCGGGCTC
>KN173865.1:20017-21918 GCA_000759655.1 Acidicaldus organivorans
CGCTCGCGGCGCTCCGGGCCGAGGGGGTGCGCATCGCGCTCTGCACCAACAAGCCCGAAGCGCCGAGCCGGGCGCTGCTCGAGGCCTTCGGGCTCGCCCCGCTCTTCGATGCCTTGGGCTGCGGCGACAGTTTTCCCTATCGCAAGCCCGACCCCCGCCATCCCGCGGCGACGCTGGCCCGGCTTGGGGCGGGGCCGGAACGGGCCGCGCTCCTTGGCGATCACGCCAATGACGTCGCTGCCGCGCGGGGGCTCGGCATTCCGGCGCTCTATGCGCTCTGGGGCTATGGCGGGGCGGAGATGACGGCGGAGAGTGCGGCGCCGCTTGCCGGGTTCGCCGATCTTCCCGCTGCGTTTTCGGCGCTCTGGGAAAAGTAAGCCTGGGAAAAGTAAGCTTGGGAGAGGTGAGCCTGGGAGAAGTGAGCCGCGCCAGGCGTGCAAGACAGGCGCGCAAGATCAGCGGTTTGGGCGTTTGCTGCACTGCACGACCAAAAGTTGCAGAGTTTCGCGTTTTGATCTTAAAATTATCTTCATGAAAGATGTTTTAGGGGGATGGGCTCGGGGCCGGAATGGGCCGGGGCCCGCGCCCGTCCCGGGAGGGACGTCATGCTCCTTGCCTCCATTCTCAAGCACAAGGGGACCTCGGTCATCACGGTGGCGCCCGGGACACCGATCCCCGACGTGCTCGCCACCCTTCGCCGCCATCGCATCGGCGCGGTGTTGGTCATGGACGAAGAGCGCTGCCCGCGCGGCATCCTGAGCGAGCGCGACATCGTCTATGCGCTGGCCGAGCGCGGCGCGGCGGTGCTCGATGAGACGGCGGAGGCCCTGATGACCCCCGATCCCGCCACCGCCCATCCCGAGACCAGCGTGGTCGAGGCGATGCAGATGATGACCGACGGGCGCTTCCGCCACATCCCCGTCACCGACGGCGAGGGCCGGGTGATCGGGCTGGTCAGCATCGGCGACGTGGTCAAGGCGCGGCTCGCCGAGACCGAACAGGAGATGGGAAGCCTGATGGCCTATGTGGCGGGCGCGGTCTGAGCGCCGCCTTGCCGCGGCGTGGTTTTAGGGCTCCTCCGCGCCCCGCCGCCTGGGCCGGGTGGGTGAGGCGCGATAGACGCCGAGGATCTTGAGCTCGCGGGAGAAGAAGGCGAGTTCCTCGAGGGCGCGGGCGAGCGCCGGCTGCTCGGGATGGCCCTCGACGTCGCAGAGGAACTGGGTCGCGGTGAATTCGCCGCCGAGCATGTAGCTCTCGAGCTTGGTGAGGTTGACCCCGTTGGTGGCGAAGCCGCCGAGCGCCTTATAAAGGGCGGCGGGGACGTTGCGCACCCGGAAGACGAAGGTGGTCATCACCCCCTCCTCATCGGGCGGCGGCGGGGCGGGCTCGCGCGCCATCACGTAGAAGCGGGTGGTGTTGTGGGCGGCGTCCTCGACATTGCGGAGCAGGATATCGAGCCCGTAGATCTCGGCGGCGAGCGCCGAGGCGATGGCAGCCTCCGAGGGATCATTGCGGGCGGCGACGAGCTGGGCCGAGCCGGCGGTGTCCGCTTCCACCACGGGTTCGAGTCCGAGCCGGGCGATCAGGCGGCGGACCTGGCCGAGCGCCACCGCGTGGGAATGGACGCGCTTGAGCCCTTCGAGCCGCGCCCCACGCGGGGCGAGCAGACAGTGCTCGACCCGCTGGAAATGCTCGCCCACGATGGCGAGCCCGCTTTCCGGCAGCAGGTGGTGGATGTCGGGCACCCGCCCAGCGAGGCTGTTCTCGCAGGGCAGCATGGCGAGCTCCGCCACGCCGCTCCGCACCGCCTCCATCGCCGCTTCGAACGTATCGCAGGGCAAGGTGGGGCGGTCGGGAAAGGCGCTGCGGCAGGCGAGATCGGAATAGGCGCCGGGGCGGCC
>KN173865.1:22035-22671 GCA_000759655.1 Acidicaldus organivorans
CTGAAAGGCGATGGGAAGGGGCATCGGGGTCATCCGGGAAGGCCCGCGCCAGGCGGGGAGAGAGGCGGGGAGGGAGGGGCGAGCAGGGCGCGGGCGCGGGCGAGATCGGCCGGCGTGTCAACCCCGAACGGGCCTTCTTCGATGCGCCGCGCCCCGATGCGGAGCCCCGCCTCCAGGGCGCGGAGCTGCTCGAGCTGCTCGCGCCGCTCAAGCCCGCTCGGGGGCAGGGAGACGAATCGGAGGAGGGCGGGGCGGCGATAGGCGTAGATGCCGATGTGATGCCAGAGCGGCCCCTCGCCCCAGGGGATCACCGCGCGCGAGAAATAGAGCGCGGGCGCGATCTCCGCCCCATCCGGGAAGGCGCAGGCCGCCTTGACGATGGAGGGCGTATGGGCCTCCGTCCCGCTCAAGGGGGCGACGAGGGTTGCGATGTCGAAGCCAGGCGCGGCGAGCGGCTCCAACACAGCGCGGATCGCCTCCGGCGCGATGGTCGGAAGATCGCCCTGCAGATTGACCACGAATTGGTAACGGCCCGCCGGATCGAAACTCTCGAGCGCGGCGGCGATGCGGTCCGAGCCCGAGGGAAGGGCGGGGTCGGTGAGGATCGCGGCAAATCCCGCTCTCTCGGCCGCCGCG
>KN173865.1:22747-22830 GCA_000759655.1 Acidicaldus organivorans
GCGATCTCCGCCTCGGCCGCCGCGACCAGCACCTCGCCGATCGCCGCCGCCCGCGCCCGCTCCGCGACATGGACGATCATCGG
>KN173865.1:22915-23644 GCA_000759655.1 Acidicaldus organivorans
CTTGCCGTGGATGTCGGCGAGCGGCTTGCCGGGGAGACGGCTCGAGCCCATGCGGGCGGGGATGATCACGAGGGCGTGCATGGCGCAGGGCGGGGTGAGGGGAAAAGCACGGTGTGGGTTGCGGGAATTGGGCAGTTTCCTTATGGTGCCCGCACCTTTAAGCAGGCTTGGGCGAAGACGCAACGCGCCGGTGCGGGGCCTTCGCCGTGGGAAGCAACGCGTGGTTCGATCGGGGTCGTCGCCGTATGGACAGTATGGAAGTCAACAAGGTCCTCGCCGCCGTGCTGGTCGCGGGGATCGCCTATTCGCTCGCCGGACTCATTGCCGATGGGCTGGTCTCTCCCGAAGAGCTGAAAGCGCCGGTGATCAAGATCGAGGGGGTGCCTGAGGCGCCCTCGAGCAACGCGCCGGCCAAGCCGGAAGGCCCGGCTCCGATCGCGCCGCTGATGGCCGAGGCAAGCCCTGAGAAAGGCAAGGAAATCGCCCAGAAACTCTGCTCGGTCTGCCACACTTTCGAGGAAGGCCAGCCCGCCAAGGTGGGGCCCAATCTCTACGGCATCCTCGGCGCGCCGCGCGCCCACATGCAGGGCTTCGACTATTCGGAGGGGCTCAGGAAACTCGGCGGCACCTGGGACTACGAGGGGCTCAACCAGTGGCTCTACGACCCGCACACGCTCGTGCCCGGAACCCGCATGGCCTTCGCCGGGATCAGGAACGACAAGGAGCGGG
>KN173865.1:23743-29456 GCA_000759655.1 Acidicaldus organivorans
CCGACGTCATCGCCTATCTCCGCTCGCTCTCCAAGAACCCCGACCCGCTCCCCAAGGTCGAGCCCGCGGCGCAGAAGACGGCGGAGGCCGGAGCGGCGGGCGGGGCCGCCGCCACCACCACCGCCCAGGCCGCGCCGCCGCCTTTCGATGCGCTGGTCGCCAAGGCCGATGCCAACAAGGGCAAGGAGGACGTCCAGAAGCTCTGCGCCGTCTGCCATTCCTTCGGCAAGGGCGAGCCGGCCAAGGTCGGGCCCAATCTCTATGGCATCGTCGGCGCGCCGCGCGCTCATATGGAGGGCTTCGACTATTCGGACGGGCTCAAGAAGCTCGGCGGCACCTGGACGGATGACGAGCTCAACGCCTGGCTTGCCGACCCGCGCAAGGTGGTGCCCAACACCCGCATGGCCTTCGCCGGGGTGAAGAGCGAGAAGGAGCGGGCCGACATCGTCGCCTATCTCCGCTCGATTTCTCCGGAGGCGCCGCCGCTCGCCGCCCCCGCGGCCCAGGCCCCTGCCGCCCCCGCCGCGGCGCCCGCCGCCGCGCCTGCGGCCCAGCCTGCCGCGCCAGCAGCGGGTGGCGCGGCCGAGCCCGCCAAGAACTGACCTCGCGTGCCGGCCGGGCGCCTTGACCGCGAGGCCGAGGTGGCCCGCCGCGCGGCGGAGGCGGCGGGAGCGGTGCTGCGCCGCCACTTCCGCACCTCTCTCGCCGCCGAGACCAAGGGCGATCTCTCCCCGGTCACCGAAGCCGACCGCGCGGCGGAGGCGGCGATGCGGCGCATCCTCGCCGAGGCTTTCCCGGAAGATGGGATCCTCGGCGAGGAATATGGCGCCGAAGGCGAAGGGCGGGCGCGGCTCTGGGTGATCGACCCGCTCGATGGCACCCGCGCCTTCATCACCGGCCGGCCCCTTTTCGCCGTGCTCATCGCCCTCCTCGAAGAGGGCAGCCCGGTGCTCGGCCTCATCGCCCAGCCGGTGTTGGGCGAGCTCTGGCTCGGCGTGCGGGGGCAGGGTCTTTCCTTTACGAGCCCGCTCGGCGGACGGGCCGGAACGCGGCGCTGTCCCACCCTCGCCCGCGCCGAGCTCGCCGCGACCACGCCCGCCATGTTCGATCCGGAAGAGCGCGCCCGCTTCGAGCGGCTTGCCGCGCGGGTGGGGCGCGTCTCCTGGGGTGGTGATGCCTATGCCTACGGCCTGCTCGCGCTCGGCTTGATCGACATCATCGCCGAGGCCGACCTCAAGCCCTGGGATTGGACGGCTTTGGTGCCGGTGGTGGAGGAGGCGGGCGGGATCGTCCGCGACTGGGAGGGTCACCCCCTTACCTTCGGCGCCAAAGGACGTATCATCGCGCTTGGCGATCCGGCGCGGCTCGAGGAGGTGATCGACCTCCTCGCCTGAGCCGGAGGCGACCCAAACCAGGAGAGGCGGAAAAGAATGACCGAGGGGGTGTTGGGCAAAGGATTGGGGATGTTGACGCGGCGGGGCCTGCTCGCCGGGGCATCGGGCGCGATCGCCGGGGCCGCGCTCCGCCCCTGGCCGCAGGTGATCCCGCTTGCCCGCGCCGAAGGGGGCGCGCCGCTCTACGTGGTGACACTCCTCGAAAAACCCGCCCTTCCTCCCGATTTCACCCATTTCCCCTACGCCGATCCCAACGCGCCCAAGGGGGGCGAGGTGACGCTCGCCGCGATCGGCACCTTCGACAATTTCAACGGCTTCATCGTGCGTGGCACCGCGCCGCAGGACATCGGCCGCATCTTCGATACCCTGCTGCGGGCCAACATCAACGAGCCGAGCACCGCTTACGCCCATCTCGCCGAGACGGTGGAAATCGCGCCCGACCGGTCGCAGGTGGCGTTCACCCTGCGCGCCGCGGCCCGTTTCCACGACGGCTCGCCGGTCACTGCCGAGGACGTCGCCTGGACCTTCGAGACGCTGCGCAGCGCCGGGCGGCCCTTCTATCGCGTCTATTACGCCGACGTCGAACGGGTCGAGGTCGCCGGCCCCCGCCGGGTGGTCTTCCATCTCAAGCCCTCGCCCGATCGCGAGCTTCCGCTCATCCTCGGCGAGATGCCGGTGCTTCCCAAGAAATTCTGGGAGGGCCACGACTTCTCCCGCCCGCTCACCGATCATCCCCTCGGCTCGGGGCCTTATGCCGTCGAGGCCGCCGAGTTTGGCCGCTCCATTACCTACCGCCGCGTCCCCGACTATTGGGCGGCCGATCTTCCCACCGCGCGCGGGCAGTTCAATTTCGATCGTATCCACACCATCTATTTCCGCGACGCCACGGTGGCGTTCGAGGCCTTCAAGGCGGGGCAGGTCGATTTCCGCGAGGAAAACATCGCCAAGCAGTGGGCGACCGCCTACGACTTCCCCGCCCTGCGTAAGGGGCTGGTGAAGAAGGAGAACCTGCCCCAGCATCTCCCCACCGGCATGCAGGGCTTTGCCATCAACACCCGCCGCCCGCTGTTCCAGGATCGCCGGGTGCGCCAGGCGCTGAACTACGCCTTCGACTTCGAGTGGTGCAACGCCAATCTTTTCTACAATGCCTATACCCGCACCACCTCCTATTTCTCGAACAGCCCGATGGCCTCCTCGGGCCTTCCGCAAGGGGCGGAACTCGCCCTCCTCGAGCCCTGGCGCGATCACCTGCCGCCCGAACTCTTCACCACCCCCTTCACCCTCCCCACCACCGACGGCTCGGGCAACAACCGCGAGAATTTGAAGAAGGCGCTCGGTCTGTTGCGCGAGGCGGGCTGGGAGGTGCGCGAGCGCAAACTGGTCAACCGCGACGGCGAGCCGTTCCGCTTCGAGATCCTGCTCGACGAGCCGGCCTTCGAGCGCGTGGCGATCCCCTATACGCAATGGCTCGGGCGGCTCGGCATGGAGGTGAGCGTGCGCACCGTCGATGCCGCGCAGTATCAGGAGCTCCTCAACACCTTCAACTACGACATGACCGTCGCCGTCTTTCCCCAGTCCGACTATCCGGGCAACGAGCAGGCGGGCTACTGGAGCAGCGCGGCGGCCAGGCAGGAGGGAAGCGACAATCTGATGGGGGTCGCCGATCCGGTGGTGGACGACCTCGTCGCCAAGGTGGTCGCCGCTCCCGATTACGACCACCTCCTGCCGGTGGTCCACGCCCTCGACCGGGTGCTCCTCTGGAACTGGTACATGGTGCCGCACTGGTATCTGCAATCGGTGCGGGTGGCCTACTGGCAGCGCTTCGGCCGGCCGCAGGAGCCGGTCCGCTCGGGGCTCGCCTTCGATACCTGGTGGATCGACGCGGCGCTGGCCGCCGCCACCGACAAGGCCCGCGCCGCGGGTTTCGACTGATCGCGCGAGGGCCGCCCCGCCGATGACCCTCTATCTCCTCCGCCGCCTCCTCCTCGTCTTTCCCACCCTGTTCGGCATCATCGCCATCAATTTCTTCGTCGTGCAGTTCGCCCCGGGCGGGCCGGTCGAGCAGATGATCGCCGAGATCAAGGGGCGCGGCGCCGGGGTCGAGGGGCGCATGACCGGGGCCGGGGTGCGCGAGGCGATGCCCGGCCAGAGCGGGCTCTATCGCGGCTCGAGCGGGCTCGATCCGCACCTCATCGCCGATATCCGGCGCATGTTCGGCTTCGACAAGCCGCCGCTCGAGCGCTTCTGGCTGATGCTCAAGGGCTATCTCCATTTCGATTTCGGCCGCAGCTTCTTCCGCGACAAGACGGTGCTCGCCCTGATCCGCGAGAAGCTTCCGGTGAGCGTCTCGCTCGGCCTCTGGTCGACCCTCGTCGTCTATTGCGTCTCCATCCCGCTCGGCATCGCCAAGGCGGTGCGCGATGGGAGCCGTTTCGATCTCGTCACCAGCGTCATCATCCTGGTGGGCTACGCCATCCCGGGCTTCCTGTTCGCCATCCTGCTCGTCATCCTCTTCGCCGGGGGCTCCTTCGTGCAGTGGTTCCCGTTGCGGGGGCTTACCAGTCCCGGCGCCGAGCATTGGAGCTGGCCCGCGCGCATCCTCGATTATCTCTGGCACATGGTGCTGCCCACCATCGCGCTCACCGTGGGCAGTTTCGCGAGCCTTACCATGCTCACCAAGAACTGCTTCCTGGATGAGATCCGCAAGCACTACGTGCTGACCGCCCAGTCGAAGGGCGCGAGCCGGGCCCGGGTGCTCTACGGCCACGTCTTCCGCAACGCCATGCTCCTCATCATCGCCGGGTTCCCGCAGGCCTTCGTCAACATCCTGTTCACCTCGGCGCTCCTCGTCGAAATCATCTTCTCGCTCGACGGGCTCGGCCTGCTCGGCTTCGAGAGCGCCATCTCGCGCGATTACCCGGTGATGTTCGGCACGCTCTACATCTTCACCCTGATCGCCCTCCTCACCCAGATCGTGGGGGATCTCCTCTATACCGTGGTCGATCCGCGGATCGATTTCGAAGCGCGGCGATGATCCGGCTCTCTCCGCTCGCCCGCCGCCGCTGGCAGGTCTTCCGGGCGCACAAGCGCGGCTGGTATTCGCTCTGGATCTTCACCACCATTTTCGTCATCACGCTTTTCGCCGAATTCATCGCCAATGACCGCCCCCTCCTCATCCATTACCGCGGCCAGTGGTATGTGCCGGTGCTGTTCGATTACAGCGAGGATGCGTTCGGCCCCGACTTTATGCCCACCGAGGCCGATTATTCCGATCCAGATCTGATCCGCACCATCGAGAAGGAGGGCTTCATCATCTGGCCGCTCCTTCCCTATCACTACGACACCATCGTCAAGAACCTCGACCATCCCGCCCCCGCTCCCCCCTCCTGGCGCAATCCGCTCGGCACCGATGATCAGGCGCGCGACGTGCTCGCCCGGGTGATCTACGGGTTTCGCATCTCGGTCCTTTTCGGCTTCACCCTGACCGCGCTTTCCTCGCTGATCGGCATCATCGCAGGCGCCATCCAGGGATTTTACGGCGGGCTGATCGACCTCTTCTTCCAGCGCTTCATGGAAGTGTGGTCGGGGATGCCACAGCTCTACCTCCTCATCATCCTCGGCAGCATGATCAAGCCGAGCTTCGCCATCCTGCTCGTCTTCCTCCTCCTTTTCAGCTGGATGCATCTCGCCTCGGTGGTGCGCGCCGAGTTCCTGCGCGGGCGCAATCTCGACTATGTGCGGGCGGCGCGCGCGCTCGGGCTCTCCGATGTCAGCGTGATGTTCCGCCACATCCTGCCCAACGCGCTGGTCGCCACCCTCACCTATCTCCCCTTTACCCTCTCGAGCTCGGTGAGCGTGCTGGCGAGCCTCGACTTCCTTGGCTTCGGGCTGCCCCCCGGCTCGCCCTCGCTCGGCGAGCTCGTCTCGCAGGGCAAGAACAATCTCCAGGCCCCCTGGCTCGGCATCACCGCCTTCGTCGTGCTGGGCGGGACCTTGACGCTCCTCATCTTCATCGGCGAAGCGGTGCGTGACTCCTTCGATCCGCGAAAGACGCTGACATGAGCCTGCTCGAGGTCGAGGATCTCTCGGTCTGTTTCGGCGCCAAGCGCGTGGTGCGCTCCGTCTCCTTCCGCCTCGACCGCGGCGAGACCCTCGCTTTGGTGGGCGAATCGGGCTCGGGCAAGACGCTCACCGCGCTTTCCCTGCTCCAGCTCCTCCCCCCCGGCGCGTGCAACGATCAGGGGCGCATCCGGCTCGCCGGGACCGAGGTGATCGGCGCCGAGCGCGCGGCGCTGCAGCGCCTGCGCGGCGGCGTGGCC
>KN173866.1:0-3203 GCA_000759655.1 Acidicaldus organivorans
TCTCCGGCGCGGGCGGGGGCGGCGGAGGGGGTAGTGGCAGACGCGCCGCCTCCCGCTCGAGCGTGGCGATCATCGCGCCGAGCGAGGCGGCGCGGGCTGCCGCCTGCGCCCGCTTCTCCTCTGCCTCCCGCGCCGCCTGCACCGCCTTGGACCGTCGCGCCTCGGCCTCGGCGAGCGCCGCATCGAGGGCAAGGGCGGCGCGGTGCTGGGCCTCGAGATCCTCCACCCAGCGCGCCGCCTCCGCCTGCTCGGCCGCTTCCAGCCGCTCGAGTTCGGCCTTGCGGGCGAGCAGGGTCTCGCTCTCGGCAGCGATCTCGCGGCTCAAATCTTCGAGAACGACGAGCCCCGCCACCGCATCCGCTGCTTCGAGATGGGCGGCGAGCAGCGTATCGGCGGGGGCTTCGGCGAGCCGCACCGCGAGCGGGATGAGGGCGGCGAGCCGTTCGGCGGCGCGCAGCCGCTCGGCTTCGAGCTTGCGGCGGGCCTCGGCGAGCGCCTCGCGCCGGGCGAGGGTGGCGGCCGACGCCGCTTCCGCGGCCTCCGCGCGCGCCTTGGCCGCTTCGAGCTCAGCGCGGAGCCGCGCCGCCTCGGCCGCTGCCTTCGCTGCCTCCGTTGCGGCCTCCTTCGCCGCCGCTCCCGCCGCCGCGCCTGCCGCGCGGTTGCGTTCGAGCTCCTCGCGGAGGCCGGAAGGCGAAGGGGCGGGGGCGGTCTCCGGCGCGGCCGCCCGCAGCGGAGGGGAAAGCAGCGCAGCGCTTGCCGCGAGCAGGAGCCCCATCCCTCCGGCCAAACGCCCTCCCGCCGCCCGCCCGCGCGGCCGCATCGCCGTCTCAGCGCAACACGAAGAGAGGCTCCCCAGTCATCTGCGGCGGCTTGGGAAGACCGAGCAGGAGAAGAAGCGTGGGGGCGATGTCGGCAAGCCTGCCGCGGGCCCGCGCCGCCTCGGCCCGCACCCCGAACAGGAGCGCCGGCACCGGATTGGTGGTGTGCGCGGTATGGGGGCCTCCCGTCGCAGGATCGCGCATCAGCTCGCAATTGCCGTGATCGGCGGTGACGAGGAGCGCCCCGCCGGCGGCGGCGATCGCCTGCACCACCGCCCCGAGCCCGCGATCAACCGCCTCGACCGCGGCAATCGCCGCCTCAAGCTTGCCGGTATGGCCCACCATGTCCGGATTGGCGTAATTCAGCACGATGAGGTCGAAGGCCCCGCTCCCGATCGCCGCCACCACCCGTTCGGTCACTTCGGGGGCCGACATCTCGGGCTTGAGATCATAGGTCGCCACTTTGGGCGAGGGGACAAGGATGCGCTCTTCGCCGGGGAAAGGCTCCTCGCGCCCGCCATTGAGGAAATAGGTGACGTGGGCGTATTTTTCGGTCTCGGCGATGCGGAGCTGGCGAAGCCCGGCCTTGGCCACCACCGCACCGAGCACGTTCTCGAGCGTCTCCGGCGGAAAGAGGGCGGGGAAGAGGGGGGCGAGTTCGGCGCTATATTCGGTCATGCCGAGCCGGGCCGCCCAAGCCGGGGGGCGGGGCCGGGCGAAGGCGTCGAAATCGGGGGCGGCGAGAGCGGCGAGGATCTCGCGCACCCGGTCGGCGCGGAAATTGAAAGAGAGCAGCCCGTCACCCTCGCGCGCCCCGTCATAGGCGCCGATCACCGTGGGCGGGATGAACTCATCGCCCACCCCCGCCTGATGGGCGCGGTGGACTGCCTCCATCGGGGTTGCGGCTCGCTCCCCCTCGCCGAGCGCGATGGCGCGGTAGGCGCGTTCCACCCGGTCCCAGCGCTTGTCGCGGTCCATCGCGAAATAGCGCCCGATCACGCTCACCACCCGCGCCTTCGGGGGAAGGGCGGCGAGGAAACGGGGAAGCGTCTCGGCCGCGCCCTGGGGCGGCGTGTCGCGGCCATCGGTCAGCGCATGGACCAGCACCTCCACCTCGGCCTGGTCGAGGGCGCGGGCCAGCGCGATCGCGTGGTTTTCGTGCGAATGTACCCCGCCCGGCGAGACGAGACCGAGCAGGTGGCAGCGCCCGCCGCTTCTGCCGATGGCGGCGACGAAATCGCGGAATGCCGCGTTCCGTTCGAGCTCTCCGCTGGCGAGCGCCCGGTCGATCCGGGGGAGATCCTGGAGCACGACGCGGCCCGCTCCGATATTGAGGTGTCCCACCTCGGAATTGCCCATCTGGCCCGCGGGCAATCCCACCGCCTCGCCCGAGGCGTCGAGCAGGAGATGGGGGCATTCCGCCCACAGACGGTCGAAATGGGGGGTCGCGGCGAGCGCCACCGCATTGTCCGCCCGCTCCTCACGATATCCCCAGCCATCGAGGATGACGAGCATCACCGGACGTTTTTTCTGATTTTTCTCCATCACTCTCTCCTCAACTCTCCCCCCGCGCGTCCATCCCAACCCCCTCCAACGCCCCCGCGTCGGAGAGGGGCGCTTGGTCCGGGATGAGAAGTTCGCGATAGACCGCGAGTGTCGCCGCCTGCAAGGCCCGGGTGGTGTAACGCGCCAGGACGGTCTTTCGCGCCGCCTGCCCGAGCGCCGCCCGGCCCTTGGGACCGAGATCGAGGACCCGCGCGATCGCCGCGGCGAGCGCCTCCGCCTCCCCCGGCGGCACGAGAAAGCCGGTCCGCCCGTCCTCGATGGTCTCCGCCGCCCCGCCATGGGCGGAGGCGATCACCACCCGCCCCATCGCCTGGGCCTCGATCACCGTCCGCCCGAAGGCCTCGGGGGCGAGCGAGGGGGCGAGCACCACCTCGGCGAGGGCGAACGCCGCCTCCATGTCCGCGATAGCTCCGGCAAACCACACCCGCCCGCCGAGCCCGAGCCGCGCCGCCTCGGCGGCGAGGTGTCTGCCGAAGCGCTCCTCCGCCCCGCCTCCCACGAAGAGGAGCCCCACGTCGGGCCGGTCGAGCTGGGCCAAAGCGGCGAGCGCCACCCCGCCTCCCTTCCAGGCGCGCAGTCACCCGGGGAGGAGCAGCACCGTCATGTCCTCAGGAATGCCGAGCCTGGCACGGAGCTGGGCAGGCGCTTGGGGAGGGAGGCGGGCGGGATCGAAGCGGCGCGGAGCGACCCCGCGCGGGATGATGCGAAGCCGCTCAGGGGGAACGCCATGACGGGCGCGGATCAGTCCGGCGACGAAATGGCTGATCGCGATCACCCGGTCCCCCCGGGCCATCACCGAATTGTAAAAGCGCTTGCCGG
>KN173866.1:3280-6402 GCA_000759655.1 Acidicaldus organivorans
GGAAGTTTTCCGAATAGGCGCCATGATAGGTGGTGACGCATTTCACCCCCTGCCGGCGCGCCGCCCATAGCGCGGCGATCGCCGGGGCGCGCGAACGCGCATGCACCAGCGCCACGTTCTCCGCGGCGATGAGACGGGCGAGTGCGCGCGCGTTGCGGCAGATCCCCCAGGGCGTCTTGGTATCGAGCGGCATGGTGATGTGACGCGCGCCGAGGGCTTCGAGTTCGGCCACCCGCGGCCCGCCGCTTGAGGCCACCAGCGCCCGCCCGCCTGCCGCCACGATCGCCTCGGCCATCTCGAGCGTCCCCCGCTCCACCCCCCCCGCGACATTGAGCGCCGGGAGCACCTGGAGGATCACCGCGCCGGGGGGAAGCGGCGGGAGGGGGGCCTCGCTCACGGCCGGTAGAGGCAGCGCTCGCCGAGCGCATCACGGCAGACGGCGACCGCGACGAGGCCGGGCAGGCGGGGGGCGAGCGCTTCGAAGATGAAGCGGGCCAGGCGCTCGAGGGTGGCGGGGTAGAGCCCCGGCACCTCGTCGAGGAAATGATGGTCGAGCCGGGCGCGGATGTCGGCGAGCGCCTGATCGAGGAGGCCGAGATCGATCAGCATGCCGCTTTCGGGATCGGGCTCGCCGACATCCGCGCCCGGCTCGACCATCATTTCCTCGACGAGGTGCCGGGGCTCTACCCCGCCACCCTCGAGCGCCTGATCGAGGAGGCCGAGATCGATCAGCATGCCGCTTTCGGGATCGGGCTCGCCGGCGAGCGTGACCTCGGCGCGGTAGGAATGGCCGTGGATGCGAAGGCTCGCCTCGCGTTCGACGACGCGCGAGAGTGTGTGGGCCGCCTCGAAAGTGAAGGATTTGGTGAGTTCGATCATGGTGCGGAGCGTGCCGTTCGCCAAAGGAGAGGAAGTGAGGGGGGCGATCAGGGGATCCCGATCCATTTATGGGTCTGCAGGCTGAGCCGCCAGCGCGGGTGGCGCTCGATATAGGCGCAGGCATCGGCGAGGTGGGCCTCGCGGTCCGGCCCGTCCATCGGCTGGAGGAGGAAATGGCGGAAGGCAAGCCCCGCGTAACGCTCGGGCTCCGCCCCTTCCTGGCGATAGACGAGTTTGAGCTCATCGCCTGCGGTGAGGACGAGCGGCACGCCGGCCTTGGGGCTCACCGTGAGCCAGTCGATGCCGGACGGGGCGGGGCGGCTGCCATTGGTCTCGACCGCGACCTCCGCACCCGCCCGGTGGAGTGCCTCGATCAGCGGCGCGTCGAGTTGCAGGAGCGGCTCACCGCCGGTGAAGACGACGAAGGGCCGCCCGCCCCCCTCCGGCCAGCGGGCGAGGATCGCTGCGGCGAGCGCCTCCGCCCCCTCGTAGCGTCCGCCCCCCGGACCGTCGGTGCCGCGGAAATCGGTATCGCAGAAGCGGCAGCGGGCCCGGGCGCGGTCTTCCTCCCGCCCCGACCACAGATTGCAGCCCGCGAAGCGGCAGAAGACGGCAAGCCGTCCCGTCTGCACCCCCTCGCCTTGCAGGGTGCGGTAGATTTCCTTGACCAGGTAGAGGCGCCGTCCCGCCATGGGCCGGCTCATAGCGCAGGGGGGCTCTGCCGTCATCGGGGCGTGCTTCGGGCCAGGGCCGCCGCCGGCGCAACCGTGTCCTCCTCCCCAGGGTGTCGATGGTTCAGGCGAGACGCTCCACACGTGGTCCTCGTTTGTGGGAAGCGGGGAGCGACGGTGGGAGTCTCCGTGTCGAGGACAGATGCGTCGCAGACCGGCATTTTCCGTCGGTTGGGTGCAGATCGTCTATTCGATATTTTTTCCTTTCTGGAGATTATGGCGTGCGCATAGCAATTGTATATTTTCTGCCCTCAAGGATGTCCCGCCCCTTGAGAATGGAATCACATGATCGAAATGGAGTTCATCCGTTGCGCCACAGACGGCGCATTTCCCTCCATCTCTCTTCCACACTTGCAATTTTATATCTGACGGAATAATACGCGTTCTGTTTTCATCATATTTTTCTAGATATGAAAATTTCTCTCGTTTATCATTAATTGAGATAAGCTTAAATTTAAAAACATTTCTTGTTCCATCGTGTTCTATCCACGAGTCAATCATATGGAAGAAGCCATTATCAACCCAAATTCCGTTTTTTATCTTTTCGTAAACTTGAACAATTTCTGGATTTCCTTTTCCTGATTTGTAAATCTGTGCGGCCCTATGAAACTTTCCATTTTGGGTCAAGGCGCCGTTCGATTCATATTCTGGTTGATCTAAACTTTTGGGATCAACTTCTCCCTTTCGTGCAGGAACATCGTGCCCCTCATAAATTAATATCTTTCCGTCCTCGCGCACCTCATCACGGTAAGGAGAGTTTTTACGAACCGACATAAGAATCACTGAATAATTTCTCCCCAAACGAAAATTCATTCCCCTTTGCAAACTCACACCTTCTCTTTGGCACATTTCAATATAAGAAATAACCTCACCTCTCATCTTTATTCTCCGCAATATCCGCTTCGTGGCCCAAGGTGATCCTCACCCCCTATCCGCCAAGCGCTTGCCGGATCTCGGCAAGGCTGCGACGCTGGCGCCCGGCGGCGTCGAAATTCTCCGGAGCAAGCCAGGCCCGGAAAGCCTCACGCAAAAGCGGCCACTCCCGGTCGATCACCGAATACCACGCCGTATCCCGCGAACGGCCCTTGTAGATCGTCGCCTGGCGGAAAATCCCCTCGAAGCGGAACCCCAAACGCTCCGCCGCCCGCCGCGACGGCGCATTGAGCGCATCACACTTCCACTCATAGCGCCGATAGCCGAGACCCTCGAAGACATACGCCATCAGCAGGAACTGGGCCTCCGTCGCCCCCCGCGTCCGCTGCAGAAGGGGCGAGAAGGCGACATGCCCCACCTCGATCACCCCCATCGCCGCATCGATCCGCATGAGCGCGAGCGTGCCGGTGGGCTGGCCCGAGGCGCGGTCGATCACCGCGTAATGTTTCGGATCGCGCCCCGCGGTGATCCTCTCCGCATAGGCGAGATAGGCCGCCTCATCGGCAAAGGGGCCCGCCGCCATGTAGGTCCAGTCGCGCCCGTCGGGAGCGAGAGAGTAGGCGGCATGGAGTGCGGCGG
>KN173866.1:6435-9532 GCA_000759655.1 Acidicaldus organivorans
CGCCCCGCGGTGATCCTCTCCGCATAGGCGAGATAGGCCGCCTCATCGGCAAAGGGGCCCGCCGCCATGTAGGTCCAGTCGCGCCCGTCGGGAGCGAGAGAGTAGGCGGCATGGAGTGCGGCGGCGTGACGGGCGGGATCGAGCGGCGCGATCCGGCACATCTCGCCCTCGAGCACCACATCCGCCGGCAGAGGCCGCGCCGTCCAGCCCGGAACCTCGGGGCCGACCGGCTGGCCATATTTGTTGAACCGCACCTCTTCCATCGTCCCATCCCCCCCGAGCCCCGACAAGAGAATCCGACAAGAGAACCCGACAAGAAATCCCCTTGCATCGGAAGAGAGAGGCTACGCCGCGGCTTGATCCAGATCAAGTGCAAGCGGAAACGCCCCCCTCACTCTCGCCCCAGCCGCAACCGCGGGAGGCACCCCCCTCCCGAAACAACCCGGCCCAATAGAGGGAGGAACCCGATGATCGAATGCGATGACGTCCTCACCCCGGTGCAATTGGAAGCCGCGCTCCGGCGCATCGGCGCCGAACGCTACCACAGCCTCCATCCCTTCCACCGCCTGCTGCATGGCGGCAAGCTCGATCTCGGCCAGGTCCAGGCCTGGGCACTCAACCGCTACGTCTATCAGGCGGCGATCCCGCGCAAGGATGCGGCCCTGATGTCGCGCCTCCGAAGCCCCGAACTCCGCCGCGAATGGGTGCGGCGCATCCACGATCACGACGGCTGGGGCGAGGATGAGGGCGGGATTGCCCGCTGGCTCCGCCTCACCGACGGGCTGGGGCTCGACCGTGACTACGTCATCTCGGAGGAGGGGGCGCTGCCCGCCACCAAATTCGCGGTCGAGGCCTATGTGCGCTTCGTCGCCGAGCGTTCCGAACTCGAGGCGATCGCCTCCTCCCTCACCGAGCTCTTCGCGCCCGCCATCCACGAGGAACGAATCGCCGGGCTGCTCGCCCATTATCCGTTCATCGACGAAAATCTCGTCGCCTATTTCCGCCGCCGCCTCAACCAGGCGCCGCGCGATGCGACCTTCGCCCTCGACTACGTCAAGCGCCACGCCCGCACCCGGGCCGAACAGAAGGCGGTGCTCGCGGCGCTCCGCTTCAAGACCGACGTGCTGTGGGCCCAGCTCGATGCGCTCTATTTCGCCTATGTGGAACCCGCCCTGCCGCCGCCCGGCGCGTTCCGCCCCGCGCTCGGGGCTGCGTCGCGGCGGTCATGAGGCGAGCATCCGGCCGAGCGGGCGGCCGCCGAAGATGTGGACGTGGAAATGCGGCACTTCCTGCCCGCTCGCCGGCCCCATATTGGCGAGGAGCCGGTAGCCCTCCGATTCGAGGCCGAGGGCGCGCGCCACTGCGCCCACCGCGCGGAAGAAGCCGGCGATCTCCGCCTCCGAGGCCTTGGCCGAGAAATCGGCGAATGAGACGTACGCGCCCTTGGGGATGACGAGGACGTGCACCGGCGCCTGCGGATTGATGTCGTGGAAGGCGAGCGCAAACTCGTCCTCGTAAACTTTGCGGCAGGGAATTTCGCCGCGCAGGATGCGGGCGAAGACATTGTTCGGATCATAAGGGCCAAGACCACTCACCGGCATCGGAAACCTCCCTCTCGGCAATGACGCGCCCCTCGGGGGCAAGCCAGACACTCCGCGCGACTCCTCACGGGATCTTGGTCGTCTCGAGGCCGAAGGCCGCGGGTAGATCGGCCTCCTTGCGGCGCGAGGCCTTTTCGGCGATCCCGCTCACCCCTTCGCGGCGTTGCAGCTCTGCCCAGACCTGCTCCGGCCGCACGCCACACGCCACCCACAAGACGAGGAGGTGGTAGAGCACGTCGGCGCTCTCGGCGATGAGCGCCTCCGTGTGGCCGGCCACCGCCTCGATCAGGCACTCCACCGCCTCCTCGCCGAATTTCTGCGCGACCTTGGCCGGGCCGCGGCTCAGGAGCCGGGCCGAATGGCTGACCGCGGGATCGGCCTCCTTGCGCGAGAGCACCACGCCATAGAGCCGGTCGAGCACCACCCCGCTCAGGCCGAGCGCGAGCGGCGGCGGGGGCGGCAGCGGCGCGGGCTCCGCTTTCTTCACCTTCTTGAGGGTGCTCGCCTTGACCAGCTTCTTGATCGTCTTCGGCTTCTTCTTGACGAGCTTCTTCTCGGTTTTCTTCTCGGTCTTCGCCGTCTTCGCCATACCCCTATCCCTGCTTGCGCGGCAGACGGACCGGAAACCCCTCCGCCCGCAGCGCCGCCTTGACCTCATGGATGCGGAAGCGGCCGAAATGGAAGACGCTCGCCGCGAGGAGCCCCGTCGCCCCGGCCCGCGCGCCCTCGACGAAATGCTCGAGCCGCCCTACCCCGCCCGAGGCGATCACCGGAAGCCGCACCCGGCGGCAGACCGCGGCGAGCAGCTCGAGATCGAATCCCTCGCCGGTCCCGTCGCGGTCCATCGAGGTGAGCAGGATCTCGCCCGCGCCGAGCGAGGCCACCCGTTCCGCCCAGGCCAGGGCGTCGATGCCGGTGGGCCGCTTGCCGCCATGGGTGAAGACCTCCCAGCGGCCGGGGGCGACGCGTTTGGCATCGATCGCCACCACCACGCATTGCGAGCCGAACTTGCGCGCCGCATCCGCGATCAGGTCGGGGTTCGCCACCGCCGCCGAGTTGATGCTGCATTTGTCAGCGCCGGCGAGGAGGAGCTTTCGCATGTCCTCCACGCTGCGCACCCCGCCCCCCACGGTGAGGGGAAGGAAGACGGAGGCGGCGGTGCGGGCCACCACGTCGAGCAGGGTGGCGCGGTTTTCCTCGCTCGCGCTGATGTCGAGGAAGGCGAGCTCGTCCGCCCCCGCCTGGTCATAGACCGCCGCCTGCGCCACCGGATCGCCCGCATCGCGCAGATCGACGAAGTTCACGCCTTTGACCACCCGCCCGTCCTTGACGTCGAGGCAGGGAATGACCCGGAGCGCCAGCACCACCGTTCCTCTTTCGTGCCGCCCGTTTCTTCTCGGTTTGGGGCGGAAAGGCAAGAGCCCCCTTTTCGGCCTCGCCCATGCCTGCCAAACTGGGCCCGATGTCCCAGCTTCCCGCACCCCCCACGCCGCCTC
>KN173867.1:0-1731 GCA_000759655.1 Acidicaldus organivorans
ACCCCGTGCCCCTCGCCCCGCCCCCGCCGCTCGCGCTTCCCGACCCGGCGCTGCACGCGGTGCGGGAGGGGATGTGGGCGGTGGTCAACGAGCCGGGCGGCACCGCGCCGCTCGCCCGGCTCGAGCTCGCCGGGGTGACGCTGGCCGGCAAGACCGGCTCGACCCAGGTCCGCCGCGTCTCCCGCGAGCTGCGCGAGCACGGCAATTTCCGTTCCGAGACCCTCCCTTGGGAGTTCCGCCCCCATGCCCTGTTCATCGCCTTCGCCCCCTACGAGGCGCCGCGCTATGCGCTCGCCGTGGTGGTCGAGCACGGCAATGCCGGGGCGCAGGCCGCCGCGCCGCTCGCGCGCGCCATCATGACCGCCGCGCTCACCCGCGACCCGCTCAACCGTCTCGCCGCGGCCGAGCCGCTCGCGCCGTCGCCGGGAAAGGAGGGCCGATGAGCGAGCTGCTCGAACGCCGCCTCTATCCCCCCCCGCCGCCCGGCCTCTTCCGGAAGCTCGCCCGTCTCAACTGGGTGTTCGTCGCCCAGGTGGTGCTGCTCGCCGCGGTGGGCTACGTGGCGCTCTATGCGGCAGGGGGCGGGCCGGGGCCTTATGCCAACCGCCATGCGCTCCGCTTCCTGCTCGGGCTCGCCGTGATGCTGGCGGCAGCGCTTCTCGACCTCCGCCTCCTCTGCCGGCTGGTCTGGCCGCTTTACGGCGTGGGCGTGGCGCTTTTGCTCGCGGTGGCCCGTTTCGGCCATGTCGGCAAGGGGGCGCAGCGCTGGCTCGAGATCGGGGGCTTTCAGCTCCAGCCGAGCGAGCTCATGAAGATCTTCCTCGTGCTGGCGCTTGCCGCCTGGTTCCGCCGCGCCACCGAGGCGCGGGCCAACCAGCCCCTGTTCCTCATCCCGCCCGCGCTCGCCACCCTTCTTCCCGCTTATCTCATCTTCAAGGAGCCCAATCTCGGCAATGCGGTGATCACCACCCTGCTCGGCGCCTCGCTCTTCTTCGCCGCCGGGGTGCGGTGGTGGAAATTCGTCCTGCTCGGCCTCCTGCTCGCCGCCGCCACCCCCCTCGTCTATCATCATCTCCACGACTATCAGCGGGCGCGCATCACCACCTTCCTCCACCCCGAAAGCGATCCCCTGGGCGCGGGCTACAACATCATCCAGTCCAAGATCGCGCTCGGCTCGGGCGGAATGTGGGGGCAGGGGTTCCTCAAGGGGAGCCAGGGGCGGCTCGCCTACCTCCCCGAGAAACAGACCGATTTCATCTTCACCGTGATTGGCGAGGAGTTCGGCTTCGCGGGGGGGCTTGCCGTCCTCGTCCTGATCGGAAGCCTCCTCGTCTCGGGGCTTTTGATGGCGCTCGGCGCCGCCACCCCGTTCGGGCGGCTGGTGGGGCTTGGGCTGACCACCAATTTCTTCTTCTACGTCGCGGCCAATGTGGCGATGGTGATGGGGGCGATCCCGGTGGGGGGCGTGCCGCTGCCGCTCGTCTCGCATGGCGGCTCGGCGATGTTCACCACCCTCTTCGCCTTCGGGCTCTTGCTCGCCGTGCACCGCGACCGCACCGAAGACTCCCCGGAGGAAGATTAGCGGGATAAGGGGGCCTTCCCAGAAGGTTTTGCGTCCGCAACGAGCGGGGAGGGGGCCCTGCTGGTATCGAGGCGAGGAGAAAGTTGGGGGCGGCGGGGATGCCGCCGCCCACCTCCCGCACCGGGCGGGAGAAAGTCCAGGGAGAGGTC
>KN173867.1:1954-4400 GCA_000759655.1 Acidicaldus organivorans
CTCGACGCCACGCACGCCGGGGATGCTTTGGGCGGCCACGGCGAGGGCCTTGCGCGCCTCCTCCTCGAACAGCACGCCGTCGAGGATGACCACCCCGTTCTCCACCTCGATCGAGACGCTTTGCGCGCCGAACCAGCGATGCTTGCGGAGTTCGGAGAGCAGCGCGTCGCGGATCTCCTTGTCGGAGGCCGCCACCTGAGGCCGCGCGCCCAGCGCCTCGCCCACCACGCGGATCAGGTCGGCGCGGCTCACGATGCCGACCAGCACCTCGCCGCGCAGCACCGGCACGCGGCGGACGTTGCGGCTTTCCATGATCTCCGCCACCTGCTCGATCGGCGCGTCCTCGCCCACCGCCACCACGTCGCGGGTCATCACGTCCTCGACCTTGAGGCCGTGGGTCTTGACGTATTCTTCCGCCTCCTTGGCCGGGCCGAGCAGGAATTGCTGCCAGCGCGAGCGGGGCTTGTCGGTCTTGAGCTCGACCCTGCGCAGGAGGTCGCCCTCGGTCAGGATGCCAACCAGTTTCCCTTCGGCATCGACCACGGGAAGCCCGCTCACCCGCGCCTCGACCATTTTCTTGATCGCCTCGCTGAGCGGCGCGCCGGGGGCGATGGTGATCACGTTGCGGGTCATGATGTCTCGGGCCTGCATGGCTCTTCTCCCAGATTTGGTTGTTTGCTCCGTTTGGCGCACTCTTCGCCGTTCTGCCCAAGAAGGGGGCCGTTCTGCCCAAGAAGGGTGAGCATCCACCCCTTCCTCAAGCGAGAGAGTGCCGCCTTCCCGCCCCTCCTGCCTTGATCCGGATCAATTCGAGGTGAGCCGGGAGAGCCCCTTGGAAAGCACCTTGGAAAAAGGAAACCGCCCGGCGAAGACGCCCCGGGCGTTTCCCCAGATTTTGGGAAGGGAGTTTGGGAAAACTCAGCTCCCCACCGGCCCGGCGAGGCATTCGAGCGCATGCTCGGCGAGCATCCGCTCTTCATCGGTCGGGATGACGAAAACCTTGACCCGGCTCTCGGGGGCGCTGATCAGCGTCTGGCTCGCGGCGTTGGCCGCCGTATCGAGCCTCACCCCAAGCCACTCGAAGTAGCCCATGATCGCGGCGCGCACCGGCGCGGCATGCTCGCCGACCCCGCCGGTGAAGACGATCGCATCCACCCCGCCCAGCACGGCGATCAGCCCTCCCATCTCGCGCGCGGCGCGATAGACGAAGAGCGCGATCGCCTCGGCGGCGCGCGGATCGGAGCTCGCGAGCAGGGTCCGCATGTCGGCGCTGATTTCGGAGACGCCGAGCAGGCCGGAATGGCGGTAGAGCAGATCCTCGACCGAATCGGGCGTGTGGTGGAAACGGCGGATGAGATCGATCACCACGCCGGGATCGATGCTGCCCGAGCGGGTCCCCATCATCAGCCCATCGAGCGCGGTGAAGCCCATCGTCGTATCGACGCTCCGCCCCTCCTCCATCGCGCACAGACTGGCCCCATTGCCGAGATGGGCGGCGATCACCCGTCCCCTCGCCGCCTCCCGGTCGAGGTCATAGAGGCGGCGGGAGACGTATTCGTAGGAGATGCCGTGGAAGCCGTAGCGGCGGATGCCCTGATCGAAGAGGGCGCGGGGCAGCGGAAAGCGCTCGGCGCGCAGCGGCATGCTGCGGTGAAAGGCCGTGTCGAAGCAGGCGATCTGGGCAAGGCCAGGGCGGAGCGCGGCGATCGCCCGAACCGGGGCGAGATTGTGCGGCTGATGGAGCGGGGCGAGCGGGGTGAGCGCGTCGAGTTCGGCGAGCAGCTCGGGATCGATGCGCACGGGGCGGAAATGGCGCGCCCCGCCATGGACGATGCGGTGCGAGACGGCGCGGATGCGATCCTCGCCCCCCTCGGCCTCGATCAGTTCGAGGAGCGGGGTGAGCAGGTCCTCGTGGGTGAGGGCCGCACCCACCGGCCAGAACTGCTCGTGCGCCACCTGGCCCAGGCGATTGCGGACGAGGAGGTGGGGCGCGGCGCCGATGCCCTCGATCAGGCCGTGGAGGTGGGGAGAGAGGCTGCCGCTGGCGTCAATTTCGTAGAGAGCGAATTTGATGCTGGAAGAGCCTGCGTTGAAAACCAGGATCGCCTCGGCCATCGGCGCCGCCTCTCTCTCCCCCTCCGGAGGGGCGCACCCCTCTCGGCCAGGTCTTTTTCCGCCCCACGCGCTCCGCCCACCTTGAGACAAGTCAAAAAATGACGCAAAACCCCGAACCATGGAACGCCTTTTCCGGGCCATCGTCGAGACGGCGGCGGATGGCATCTTCGTCATCGCGGCGGACGGCCGCGTGGCCGAGGTCAACTCGGCCGGCGCCGCGCTTTTCGGCGTGGCCCCCGAGGCGCTGCGCGGGGCGGAGGTGGCCGAGCTCTTCTTCCTCGACGAGGCGGCCACCCGCCCCGCCGGGATCCTGATCCCGCGCGGGGAGGTG
>KN173867.1:4482-6047 GCA_000759655.1 Acidicaldus organivorans
AAGACGCCGTCCCGGCTCGAGATGTGGGGGCGGCGCGCCGATGGCCGCGTCTTTCCGGCCGAGGTCTCCTTCCGCGAAGTCGAGCAGGAGGGCGGGCCGCGCATGGTGGTCATCCTGCACGACATTTCGCTGCGCAAGGCCCAGCGCGATGCGTTGCGCGAACGCGAACAAAGGCTCTCGGCGATCCTCGCCACCGTGCCCGATGCCATCGTCACCGTCGATGAGCAGGGCCTCATCGAGTCGTTCAGCGAAAGCGCCGAGCGCATGTTCGGCTACAAGGCGAGCGAGGTGATCGGCGAGAACGTCCGCCTGCTCATGCCCTCGCCCTACCGCGAATCGCACGACGGCTACATCGAGCGCTATCTCCGCACCGGCGAGCGGCGGATCATCGGCATCGGACGGGTGGTGGTGGGGCTGCGCGCCGATGGCACCACCTTTCCCATGGAGCTCCATGTCGGCGAGATGGAGACCGCCGGGCGGCGGCTCTTCATCGGCTTCGTGCGCGACCTCACCGAAAAGGAGAATACCGAGCGGCGGCTGCAGGACCTGCAGGCGCAGCTCATGCACACCTCCAGGCTGCGCCTGCTCGGCCGCATGGCCTCCACCCTCGCCCACGAGATCAACCAGCCGCTCACCGCGATCGCCAATTACGTCCAGGCCGCCCGGCACCTGCTCGAGAGCGGACGGGCCGATCTCACCCCGCGCGCCCTCGATGCGGTGACCAAGGCCGCCGCCCAGGCGACCCGGGCCGGCGAGATCATCCGAAGGCTGCGGGATTTCGTCAGCCGCGGCGAGACCGAGAAGACGCCGCAGGACCTCAACAAACTGGTCGAGGAAGCGACTGCGCTCGCCCTGATCGGAGCACGGGAGTGGAAGATCCGCATCCTGTTCTCGCTCGCCGGCGATCTCGCCCCGGTGCTCGCCGACCGGGTGCAGATCCAGCAGGTGATCCTCAACATCGTGCGCAACGCGGTCGAAGTGCTGCAAACGCACGACCGGCGCGAGATCCACATCACCACCGCCCGCTCGGCGGATGGGAGCGGGGCGGTGGTGAGCATCCGCGACACCGGGCCGGGCCTGCCCGATGAGGTGCGGGCCAATCTCTTCCGTCCCTTCATCTCGACCAAGAAGGAGGGGATGGGGCTCGGCCTTTCCATCTGCCGCGAGATCGTCGAGACCCATGGCGGCTCGCTCACCGTGGAGACCGCGCCGGGCGCGGGGACCACCTTCACCTTCACCCTGCCCTTCAGCCCCGAGACAGAGGCGATCGATGACGCCGCCTGAACCAGCGCCCTTGCCGGCCGCCCCCACCATCCACGTCGTCGATGACGACGAGGCGGTCACCCTCTCCCTCGTCTTCCTGCTCGAGACGGGGGGGTTCAAGGCCCGGGCCTATGGCTCGGGGACGGAACTCCTCGCCCGCGGCGCGGAACTCGAGCCCGGCCTCATCCTGCTCGATGTGCGCATGCCGGAGATCGATGGCATCAGCGTGCTCGAGCGGCTGCGCGAGAGGGGGGTGAGCCTTCCGGTGATCATCATGACCGGCCATGCCGACGTGCCGCTCG
>KN173867.1:6163-6667 GCA_000759655.1 Acidicaldus organivorans
GCTCGATGTGCGCATGCCGGAGATCGATGGCATCAGCGTGCTCGAGCGGCTGCGCGAGAGGGGGGTGAGCCTTCCGGTGATCATCATGACCGGCCATGCCGACGTGCCGCTCGCGGTGCGGGCGATGAAGGCGGGCGCGGCCGACTTCATCGAGAAGCCCTTCACCGACGAGGTGCTCTTTTCCATGCTGCGCGAGACACTCGCCCGGCACGCGCCGCGGGCGAACGGGGCGGATCCCGCCCTGCGGGAGAAATTCGCCGCCCTCACCCCGCGCGAGCGGGACGTGCTGCGCGGCCTGCTCGCCGGGCTTCCCAACAAGACGATCGCCTATGATCTTGGCATCAGCCCGCGCACCGTCGAGATCCACCGCGCCCATCGCATGGAGAAGGTGGGCGCGCGCAACCTCTCCTCGCTGATCCGGCTTGCGCTGAGCGCCGGTTTCACCGCCGAGGGCGAAGCGGGCTGAATTCCGCCCCCGCCCTCAAGACCGGCCTGCCCCCCGTT
>KN173868.1:0-2510 GCA_000759655.1 Acidicaldus organivorans
CGCGCAGCGCGCTGCGCGAGGCCTGGCGGATCGTGGCACCGTCATGTTCGAGAAGGACGAGAACGGCCATGGCTCAGATCACCTTCGCTTCGTTGCGGAGTTTTTCGACCAGTTCGGCGACCGAGCCCACTTTCTGCCCGGCCTTGCGCTTGGGCGGCTCGGTCACTTTGAGGGTGACGAGCCGGGGTTTGGTCTCCACGCCGAGATCGGCCGGTTTCAGCGTCTCGAGCGGTTTCTTGCGCGCTTTCATGATGTTGGGCAGGCTCGCATAGCGCGGCTCGTTGAGGCGGAGATCCGTGGTGACGATGGCGGGAAGCTTGAGCGCCACCGTCTCCAGCCCGCCATCGACCTCGCGGGTGACGAGCGCCTCATCGCCCTCGATGACGAGGCGGCTCGCAAACGTCCCCTGCGGCCAGCCGAGCAGGGCGGCGAGGATCTGCCCGGTTGCGTTCATGTCGTCGTCGATCGCCTGCTTGCCCATGATGACGAGCCGGGGCTCCTCGCGGGCGATGATCGCTTTCAGCATCTTGGCCACGGTGAGCGGCTGGAGCTCGTCCTCGGTCTCGACCAGGATGGCGCGGTCAGCACCCAGCGCCAGCGCGGTGCGCAGCGTCTCGCTCGCCGCCTGCGGGCCGAGCGAGACGGCGACGATCTCGCTCGCGATGCCCTTCTCCTTGAGCCGCACCGCCTCTTCGACGGCGATCTCGTCGAAGGGGTTCATCGACATCTTGACCCCGGCGGTCTCGACCCCGCTTTGGTCGGATTTGACCCGGATCTTGACGTTGTAGTCCACCACCCGTTTGACGGGGACGAGAATTTTCATCGCGCGTTGTCCTTTCCCTCGGCTGGCGTCTCACCCAGACTCGCGGGCGAAATTAGGCCGGGCCACGGGAATGTCAAACTTCCGCCACGCTTGCCTGGTTCAGGATTGCCCGAGCTTGAGCAACAGGACGAGGAAAAGCAGGGCGAGGGCTTGCAGGATCACCCGCCAGCGCATCAGTTGATTGGAGCGCCGCGGGTCGCCGCCGCGGATCACGCCCGCCACACCGGCGAGCAGCACCACCACGACAGCGGCGAGCAGCCCGATGACGATGAAGGAGAGGATGGTATGCATGGGCTCTACATAGCATCGAATCCCCCTCCAACGAGAGGGGGGCGTGCCAAATTCTCCTCCGCCGTCGCCTCCGGCCATCGCGCCCGGGCGGGGGTATGGCTCGCCGCCCTCTTCGCCCTCTTTCTCGCTCTCGTGCCTGCGCTTGCCCGGGCGGCCGGAGGCGGCACGGCCGCCGCGAGCCCCGCTGCCACAACGGCGATCGACCGCAAGGTGGCCGCCGAGCTCGCCGAGGAGCTTCAGGATCCACAGAAACGGGCCAAACTGATCGCCGAGCTCGAAGCGCTCGCCGCCGCCCACGAGGCGGCGCAGGGCAAGCCCGCCGCCCCGCTGCCGCTGCCGCTCGCCCCGAACAGTCTCGGCGCGCAGCTCCTCGTCGAGGCGATGACCCATCTGCAGGAGGCCTCACGCCATCTCACCCGCACCGTGCAGTCGGTCACCGATTTCCAGGACATCGCGGACTGGTTCAATGATCTCCTCACCAACCCGGTCACCCAGGCCCGGCTCTTTGCCGCCTCCTGGCGGCTCGCCCTGATCATCGCCATAGGCGCGCTGGCCGATTTCTTCGCGGGCCGTCTGCTGCGCCGTCCGCGGCTCGCCATGGTGCGTCTGGAGGAGGGGGCGGGCGAAGAGGGAAGCGCCAGCGGCGAGGAAGGCGGGGCGCCCGATGAGCCGCTGCCTCCCGCCGATGGGACGGAATCCCAGCCGATCATCGCCATCCCCCTCTCCCGCCTGCCTCTCGTGCTGCTCCGCTTCGGCCTCGAGGTGGTGCCCGCCCTGGTCATGCTCGCCTTCGTCTACGGGCTGCTCAGCACGCCGCTCGCCGGAACCCCCTCCACCCAGGTAGTGATCATGGCGATCGTCGATGCGATGGTGGTGGTCCAGCTGATCATGGCGGCGGTGCGCGCCCTCTTCTCGCCCGACATCCCGCCGCTGCGCGTCTTCGCGGTGGGGGACGAGGCGGCGCGGGCCATCGTGCTATGGGTGCGCCGTCTCGTCATGGTCACCGTCTTCGGCTACGCCGGGGCCGAGGCGGGACTGGTCTTCGGCCTCGACCCGGACGCGCATGATGCGATCCTCAAGCTGGTCGCCCTCGTCAATCACGTCATGCTGATCGTCATCGTCTGGCGTTACCGGACGGTGGTGGCGAACTGGATCGCCCCGCGCAGCGAGGCCCGTCACCCCTTGGCCGAGATCCGCCACCGTCTCGCCCGGCTCTGGCATCTCGCCGCCATCCTGGTGCTGTTCGCGAGCTGGCTGGTGTGGGCGGTGGGCGTGGCCGAGGGATACCGCCTCGTCATCCGGGTCACCGTGCTCACCCTGCTCGTGCTCGCTGGAAGCCGGGCGGTGAGCCAGCTGGTGATGGGCTCGCTCGACCGGATCTTCCGCGTCACCGCCC
>KN173868.1:2602-9000 GCA_000759655.1 Acidicaldus organivorans
AGCCCGCGTCGATGGCGGGACTCGAGATGGTGCCGGGGCTCGCCGGTCTCTCGGCCCGGGCCCGGCGCTACTACCGGATGGTGCGTCTCCTCGTCTCCTCGCTGATCAACGCACTCACCCTGATCGTGCTCCTGCAGGTCTGGGGCTTTGGCGCCTTCGACTGGTTCTCCGATGGCGCGCTCGGCGGACGGGTGGTCTCGGCGCTGGTGACCATTTTCGTCATCCTCGTCGCGGTGCTCGCCATCTGGGAGGGAGTGAACGAGGTCATCCAGCGCCACATCAACCACCTCACCGCCCGCGGCCTGACCGCGCGCGCCACCCGGCTGCGCACGCTGCTGCCGATGATCCGGGCCGCGCTCGCCCTCGTCCTTTTCCTGGTGGCAGGGCCGGTGGCGCTCTCCGAAATCGGGGTCAACATCGCGCCCCTCCTCGCCGGCGCCGGGATCGTCGGCGTGGCGATCGGCTTTGGGTCGCAGAAACTGGTCCAGGACCTCATCACCGGCGTCTTCCTCCTGCTCGAGAATGCGATGCAGGTCGGTGACTGGGTGACGCTAGCCGGGGTCTCGGGTTCGGTCGAGGCGCTTTCGGTGCGCACCATCCGGCTGCGCGCCGGGGATGGCTCGGTGCACATCATCCCCTTCTCGGCGGTGACCACCGTCAATAACGCCAACCGGGGTCTCGGCAATGCCGCGGTCTCGGTGAGCGTGCCGAGCCATGAGGACCCGGACCGCATCTTCCAGGTCCTCAAGGAGATCGCCGCCGAGATGAAGAAGGACCCCGCCTATCAGCGCGGCATGTTGAGCGAGTTGCAGCTCTGGGGCGTGGACAAGATCGAGGGGCCGGTGATGACCATCGCCGGGCAGATCGTCTGCACCGACCAGGCCCGCTGGAGCGTGCAGCGCGAGTTCCACCGCCGCTTGCGCAACCGCTTCGCCGAACTCGGCATCGAGCTCGTCAATCCGACACAGACCCTGCTGGTGCTTGCCTCCGAGCGCTGGGGGGTGCGTCCCCCCGCGCCAGGAGAGGAGGGGCGGGGGCCGTCTTCCAGTGAGTCCCTGCCGCCGCCCGGGGCGGAAGGGGCCGAAGCGACCGCCGCCGCCTCTCGGCCCGCCCGCACCGCGATCGAGGAAGCCGCCAAATGACCGATCTCGCCGCCCTTCAGGAACGTCTCAGGGAGGCGGGCTTCGCCTTCGTCCCGGCCGCCGCGATGCGCCCGCTGCTTGCCGCGCGCGGCGCGCTTGGGGACTGGCCTCTCTTCGCTGCGAGCTGGGAGGATCTCGGCCTCGATACCTACATGGCCGATGGCGGGCGCTACCGCAAACGCCGCTTCGGTGTCTTCGGCGCCGACGCCGAGGGGCGGCTCTGGCGCAAGCCCCATCAGCCCCATTTCCAGTCGCGCGACTACAACCCGCTCAATGGCGGGATCGAGCGCTGGTTTCTGCCGGTCAAGGACGAGATCGCCACCTCGGCGGCGATGCAGGGCATCCTCGGCTTCTCGCACGCCCTGTTTCAGGGACTCGCCCCGCCGGTGCGCCAGTGGCACATCGAGGTCCACCAGTTCCGGATCGAGGCGCAGGGAGAGAGCGCGGGCAAGCCGACGCCGGAGGGGCTCCATCGCGACGGGGTCGATTTCGTGCTCGTCCTGATGATCCGGCGCGAGAATGTCGATCAGGGCGAGACCGCGATCCATGGGCTCGGCGGCGAACGGCTCGGCACTTTCACGCTGAGCGCGCCTCTCGATGCGGCTCTGGTCGATGATGCGCGGGTCTATCACGGGGTGACGCCGGTGGTGCCGATCGACCCGGCGCGGCCTGCCTTCCGCGACGTCCTCGTGGTCACCTTCCGCCGCGACGGCCCGCTCGCCTGAACGGGCCGGGCGGTCTTACGCTCCCCTCCGGTCACGCGCATCTCAGATCACATACATCGGCGGGTCGGTGGCCGGGCGGCGGAGACCCGCGGCTTCTGCCCGCTCGAGGAGGTCCTGGATGGTGAGGCGGCCGAGCTCGGTCTTGAGCCGCTCGTCGAGCTCATGCCAGAGGGGCGTGATCACCCGGGCGGCGAGTTCGCCCTCGGGCGGGGCCGTCTCCTCATCGGCGGTGGCGAGGTTCACGATTTCGAGAAGCGAGATGTCGCGCGGCGAGCGGCCAAGCCGGTAGCCGCCCCTCGGGCCCCGCACGCTCTCGAGGAGCCCCGCCCCGGAGAGTTTCTGCAACAGGGGCTCGAGGCCCCGCCGCTGTGCATTCAGATGTTCGGCGATATCGGCCGCGCTCACCGTCGTGCTCCGCCCGCCGTGGAAGGCGACGTCGAGCACGATGGTGATGGCGAGCATGGCGCGGTCACGCTGAAGGAGAGACACGCTCTTGACTCCCTTGCCCCGATCGGTCTTTCTGGGTTTACCCTATCATTTGTGTGAAATTGGTGAATTTGTCCATGCCCGCTCCCGAAAAGGACCGCCCCGTCCCCTTCACCCTGCCCAGGCCGCCGGCGCGGGGGCGGATCTATGGCTCCATCCTCGAGACGATCGGCGCCACGCCGCTCATCCGCCTCCCCCGCCTTTCGGCCGCCGAGAACCTCGCTGCCGAGCTCACCGTCAAGCTCGAGTTCTTCAATCCGCTCGCCTCGGTGAAGGACCGCATCGGGCTCGCCATGATCGAGGACGCCGAAGCGCGCGGGGTGATCGCGCCCGGCCGCTCCGTCCTCGTCGAGCCGACGTCGGGGAATACCGGTATCGGGCTTGCTTTCGTCGCCGCGGCCAAGGGCTACCGGCTCATCGTCACCATGCCGGAGGGAGCCTCGATCGAGCGGCGCAAGATGATGCGCCTGCTGGGGGCCGAACTGGTCCTCACCCCGGCGGCGGAGGGCATGCGGGGGGCGATCCGCAAGGCTGAGGAGATCCTCGCCTCCACCCCGGGTGCCTGGATGCCGCGCCAGTTCGACAACCCGGCCAATCCGGCGATCCATGAGGCGAGCACCGCCGAGGAGATCTGGACCGATACCGAGGGACGGGTCGATATCGTGGTGGGGGGTGCGGGCACCGGCGGCACGATGACCGGCATCGCCCGGGCGCTGAAGCCGCGCAAGCCTGGGCTTGCCACCTACGTGGTGGAGCCCGCCGAAAGCGCGGTGCTCTCGGGGGATCCGCCGGGGCCGCACGGGATCCAGGGGATTGGTCCCGGCTTCAAGCCGAGCATCCTCGATCTTTCGGTGATGGATGGGGTGCTGCAGGTGAGCGAGCGCGAGGCGGTCGCCATGGCGCGGCGGGTGGCGGCGATCGATGGCGTGCCGGTCGGCATCTCCTCGGGCGCGGCGATCGCCGCGGCATTGACGCTCGCCAAGCGCCCCGAAAACCGCGGCAAGCTGATCGTGGCGATCGCCCCCTCCTTCGCCGAGCGTTATTTCTCGACCCCGCTCTTCGCCGGTCTCGGCTGAGCGGGAAAGGGGTGAGGCGGATTTTGATCGTGGGTCTCAGGCGGGGGGCAGCACCGCGTCCTTGAGCCGCTCGGGGATGCGAAGCCTGAGCCGCTTCGGGATCTCCCACACTTCCTCGATCTCGCGATAGATGATGAAACCTTGCGCGAGATAGCCGGGCAGGGCGCGGGGGTGGTCGGCGCTGCAGGTATTGAGCGTCATCGCCCGCGCCTGATGCCGCCAGACGAGCTCGGCGGCGTAGGCCAGGAGGGCCTTGCCGAAGCCGCGGCCGATGAAATGCGGCATCAGCCCGAAATAGTTGAGATTGACCGTGGGCCAGGGGCGGGCGTCGAGTTCGAAGAACCCGCCCGGCTCGCCCCCCACATAGAGCACATGGACCGAAATGCCGGGGGTGCGCAGATGGCGGGCGAGCTGGTCATCCGGCACGATGCGGCGGAGCCACCACAGGTAATCGGCGCCCACCGTGTCGTAGAGGAAACGGTAATAGGTGACGCTCGGCTCGGCGAGCGTCACCACCTGACCGTTCTGGGGAAGGGAAGGGAGCGGCGCGTCGGGAGCGCGGGGCGGGCGGTCCTGACGGAGGAACCAGACCCGCACCTTGACCCGGTCCACCGGTTCCGTCGCCCGCTCCGCCCGCAGCATCGGCCCGCCCCCCGCTCGTCCCCGCCGCTCAGTCGTCGAGGAAGCTCCTGAGCTTGCGGCTGCGGCTCGGATGTTTGAGCTTGCGCAGCGCCTTGGCCTCGATCTGGCGGATGCGTTCGCGGGTGACGTTGAACTGCTGGCCCACCTCTTCGAGGGTGTGGTCGCTGTTCATGCCGATCCCGAAACGCATGCGCAGCACGCGCTCCTCGCGCGGGGTGAGGGTGGAGAGGATGCGGTTCGCCGTCTCGCGCAGATTGGCCTGGATCGCCGCATCGAGCGGCTGGATCGCCGATTTGTCTTCGATGAAGTCGCCGAGATGGCTGTCCTCCTCGTCGCCGATCGGGGTCTCGAGGCTGATCGGCTCCTTGGCGATCTTCATCACCTTGCGCACCTTCTCGATCGGCATGCCGAGCTTCTCGGCGAGCTCCTCCGGCGAAGGCTCGCGCCCCGTCTCGTGCAGCATCTGGCGCGAGGTGCGCACCAGTTTGTTGATCGTCTCGATCATGTGCACCGGAATGCGGATGGTGCGTGCCTGATCGGCGATCGAGCGGGTGATCGCCTGACGGATCCACCACGTGGCGTAGGTGCTGAACTTGTAGCCGCGGCGGTATTCGAATTTGTCCACCGCCTTCATCAGCCCGATATTCCCCTCCTGGATGAGGTCGAGGAACTGCAGGCCGCGATTGGTGTATTTTTTGGCGATCGAGATGACGAGGCGGAGATTGGCCTCGATCATCTCCTTCTTGGCGCGCGAGGAGTCGCGCTCGCCCTGGCTCACGGTGGCGAAGATGCGGCGGAACTCGACGATCGGAAGCTGCGCATCCTCGGCCACGCGGGCGATCTCGGCGCGGATCCTGGCGATGTCCTGGGCGTGGCGGGTGACGAAGGTCTTCCAGCCCTTGTGGGAGAGCTGGCCCACCCGTTCGATCCAGTTGGGATCGAGCTCATGGCCGAAATACTGGGAGAGGAATTCCTCGCGCGAGATCTTGCAGCTTTCGGCGAGGCGCAACAGGCGGCCTTCCTGGGTGATGAGGCGCTTGTTGAGTTCCTTGAGCTGGGCGACGAGCTCCTCGATCCGGTTGCCGTGCAGCCGCACCTGTTCAAGCTTGCGTGCCATTTCCTGGCGCAGCTTCTCGTAATTCTTCTCGCTGCGCGGGCTCACCGCGGCGCCGCCGGTAATCGTCTCGAGCCGCTTGGCGTGGATCTTCTGGAGCTTCTTGTAGAGCTCCTCGATCTCCTCGAACGTGGCGAGCACCTGGGGCTTGAGCTTCTCCTCGAGCGCAGAGAGGGAGAGCGCGCTCGCTTCGGGGTCTTCCTCCTCGTCGAGATCCTCGCCGAAGGGAAAGTTCTCCCCACCTGCGCGGTCGGGCCCGACCACGGCCCCCTCCGCCCCCTCGACCGCCACGCCCGGCGGGCCGCCCTGCATCGCCTCGAGATCGATGATGTCGCGGAGCAGCATGCGGCCTGCCTTCAGCGCCTCATGCCAGTTGATGATGGCGCGGATGGTGAGCGGGCTTTCGCAGAGCCCGCCGATCATCATCTCGCGGCCAGCCTCGATGCGTTTGGCGATGGCGATCTCGCCCTCGCGGGAGAGGAGCTCGACGCTCCCCATGTCGCGTAGATACATCCGCACCGGGTCGTCGGAGCGCCCGACCGAGGCCTCGTCGATATTGCCGCCCGGTTCGTCCTCGTCCTCGGCATCGAGGCGCGGCGCAGCCTCGAGCTCTTCGGCCTCCTCGGCCTCGATCACCTGGATGCCGAGCTCACTGAACTGGGCCATCACGTCCTCGATCTGCTCGGAGCTCGTCTGCTCGGCGGGGAGGACGGCGTTGAGCTCGTCGAAGGTGATGTGGCCGCGCTCCTTGCCCTTGGCGATCAGGCGCTTGACCGCCGCCGACTGGATATCCAGCAGGGGGGTCTCGAGATCGGGCTCCTGGGTCTGGGTTTCGGAAGCGGGAGTGGCTTTGCTTGCTGCCATGGGTTATGAGGCTCCTTCAGATCCGCTCGGGCGCTGGGGCGGGAGACCGGAGAGGGCGATCATCCGCAAGGAAACGGCCGGTTGGGGTGAGGGGGGGTGAGGGGCGGTCGCGGAACATGCCGCAGCGCGGCATCCCGTGCAGGGATGAGCCGCAATGTCTGCCCCGCCCCCGGCGCAGCACCCGCACCGGGAGGGAAAGGCCGCAGGGTCCGATTCATGGCCCGGTTTCACCCGCGATCAGCATCTGCAGGCGTTCGACCAGGGCGCAAAGCCGATTGGCGAGGGCGGGATCGTCCCGCACCGCGATCTCTTCCTGCAGGCGGGAAATCTCGGCGGCCAAAGATTGCTC
>KN173868.1:9124-11034 GCA_000759655.1 Acidicaldus organivorans
CCCCTCGGCTACCTCTTCCGGAAGAGCGTCCGAACGGGTGAAGGACGGCAGCGGCACAGGCCGCTCCGCCAGCACGCGATCGACACTCTCTCCAAGCCCAGCCGCTTGCAGGTGGTGGATCACTCCTGCCGAGTCAAGCGTCTCGAGCGGGGTTTCTGCATTGTGCAGGAGATTGAGCAGCCTCTCGATGAGGGGGCGGAAATCGTCCGGCCAATCGAGAACGGCGGCATCCTCCTCCACCTCGGCGAGGAGGCGGGGATGGCGGATCAGAGTGGCGAGCAGGATCCGCCAGCGCTCGCGCAGACCATCGATGGTGGGAAGGTCTCGCGGCGAGGCGCTCGGAAGGAGCGGCGGCAGCGCGGCGTTCCTGCCTCCTGCGACACGGGCCCGGCGCGTCTCGCCCTCCGCACGGGGGCGGCGGGCGGGGCGGGTTTCGCCGAAAAACCGCTCACGCCAGAGAGCGCGGTATTCGGAGGCGAGCGCCCGGTCGCCGATCGTGAAGGCGGCGGCGTCGAGGGCGGCGCGCAGCGCAGCACGGCCTTCGGGACTTCCTTTGGGGTGGTGCTGGGCGAGGAGCTCGTAGAAGGCCTCGGCGAAGGGGAGGGGGGTGGCGAGCAGGCTGGCGAAGCCTGCCGCGCCGTGGCTGCGGAGGAAGGAATCGGGGTCTTCGCCGGGGGGGAGGAAGAGAAAGCGGAGGCTGCGTTCCGGGCTCAAGCGGGGCAGGGCGGCGCGGGCGGCCCGCTCGCTTGCCCGCAATCCCGCGCTATCGCCGTCGAAACAGAGGATGGGGGAGGGGGCGATCTGCCAGAGGAGCTCGATCTGTTCGGCGCCGAGCGCGGTGCCGAGCGGGGCGACGGCGCCCGCAAACCCCGCCTGATCGAGGGCGATGACATCGAGATAGCCCTCGACGACGAGGAGCTCCGCCCCTTCCCGCACCGCCTTGCGGGCGCGGTGGAGATTGAAGAGGAGGCGGCGCTTGGCAAAGAGCGCCGTCTCGGGGCCGTTGAGGTATTTGGGCTGGCCCTCGCCGATCACCCGCCCGCCAAAGCCCACCACCCGCCCGTCGCGGTCATGGATCGGAATCATCAGGCGGCGGCGGAAGAAATCCCGCGCCTCGCCGTCCTCGCCCAGTTGCACGAGGCCGGCCTCGGCGAGATCGGCGGGGGCGAGCCCTTCTTTCCTCGCCGCCGCGAGCAGCGCGTTGCCGGCGGAAGGGGCGAAGCCGAGCGCAAAACGGGCGCGCGCCGCCTCGCCGATGCCGCGCCCGGCGAGATAGGTGCGGGCGGCCTCGCCCTCGGCGGCAGCGAGGCGTTCGGCGAAGAAGCGTTGAGCGAAGGTGAGAGCCTCGCGCGCTGCGGCGCGGGCGGCGCGGGCCTCAGGCGGGGCGGGCTCGGGCAGGCGGAGCCCCGCCTCGGCGGCGAGACGCCGCACCGCCTCCATGAAGTCGAGCCTCTCGCGCTGCATGACGAAACTCAGCGCATCGCCATGCGCGCCGCAGCCGAAGCAGTGATAGTGATCGGAGAAGACGTAGAAGGAGGGCGTCTTCTCGTCGTGGAACGGGCAGCAGCCCTTCCAGTTCCGCCCCGAGCGCGAGAGCCGCACATGGCGGCCGATCAGCGCGGGAAGCGGGATGCGGGCGCGGAGCTCGTCGAGGAAATCGGGCGGGAGCGCCACGCCGTATCTCCGTCAGGAGGCGAGACGCTGGCGCACCAGGGCGGAGGCGGCGGCCATGTCGAGCGCGCTGCCGTGCTCGGCTTTGAGGGCGGCCATCACCTTGCCCATGTCCTTGGCCGAACTCGCCCCGGTCTTGGCGATCGCCGCCTCGACCGCCTGGGCGAGCGCCTCCTCGCTCATCGCGGGGGGGAGGAATTCCTCGATCACCGCAATTTCGGCTTCTTCCTTGGCGGCGA
>KN173868.1:11112-13044 GCA_000759655.1 Acidicaldus organivorans
GGGGCGGTTTCCTTCGCGGTAGAGCGCGATCGACTCGCGGCGCGACTTGATCATGCTGCGCAGCATGGCGATGAGCTCTTCCTCGCTCGCTTCCGCCGCGCCGCGGCCGCGGGCGTTGATGTCGGTCTCCTTGAGGCGGGCGAGGATGAGGCGGAGCGCGGAGGTGCGCGCCGCATCGCCCGCCTTCATCGCCGCTTTGAGGGCTTCGGTGATTTTCTGGCGAAGCACGGGGATCGTCCTTTCTCATAAGAAGGGGGAGAGGAGGGAGGGGGCGGTCCGCCTCGGCGGGGCCCGTTCAGCTCCCTTCTCCCCTTCATGCCTTTTCTAGCCGCTCGCCGGCCCATTGCGGAAGGCGGGTCATTACGGAAGGTGGGCCATTGCGGAAGGCGGGTGGCGGCGGAAGGCCGGGGAAGGGCGCGGGAAATTTTTTCCCATACAAAAGATCAAACTTGATCTGGGAAAAAATTTCCCATAAGACGGCGTCCCGGGAGAACCGCCATGCCCTACACCGTGGAAGACCTCATCGCCCGCCTCGGCGGACCGGACGCCGCCGCCGAGCGCCTCGGCGTCAGCACCGAAGCCATCCGCAAATGGCGCCAGTCCCGCGCCATCCCGGCCCGCCACTGGCCCGCCCTGATCGCCGCCACCGGAATCGAGCTCGCCGACCTGCCCGGCGCGGCGCGGCCCGCCGAATCGGCGCCCGGCCCCGACCAGCCCCCGCCCGGGGCCACCGCCGTCCTCGTCCTCGCCGATGGCAGCCGCTTTTGGGGCCGCGGCTTCGGCGCCCATACCGGCACCGAACCCCCGGTGGGCGAGGTCTGCTTCACCACCAGCATGACCGGCTATCAGGAAACCCTCACCGATCCATCCTATGCCGGGCAGATCATCACCTTCACCTTCCCCCATATCGGCAATGTCGGCGCCAATGAGGAGGACGTGGAAGCGGCCAACATCGCTGCCCGCGGCCTGATCACCGCCGCCGATATCACCGCTCCCTCCAACTGGCGGGCGCAAAGCCACCTCGATGCCTGGCTCGCCGCGCGCGGGGTGAGCGGGATCGCCGGCATCGATACCCGCGCCCTCACCTTGCGCATCCGCGATGGCGGCCCGCCGACGGGGGTGATCTGCTATCCCGCCGATGGCCGCTTCGACCTCGCCGCGCTTGAAGCCCGCGCCGCCGCCTGGCCCGGTCTCGAGGGCATGGACCTCGCCCGCGAGGTCACCTGCCGTCAGACCTACACGTGGGACCAGACGCTCTGGTCCTGGCCCGAGGGCTATGGGCGGCTCGAACATCCCCGTTTTCACGTCGTCGCCATCGATTACGGGGCGAAGCGCAACATCCTCCGCGCCCTCGCCGCGGCGGGCTGCCGGGTGACGGTGGTGCCCGCCACCGCTACCGCCGAGGAGATCCTCGCCCACCGCCCCGACGGGATCTTCCTCTCCAACGGCCCAGGCGATCCGGCGGCGACCGGCGAATATGCGGTGCCGGTGATCCGCGAGCTCCTCGCCCGTGAGCTGCCCCTGTTCGGGATCTGCCTCGGCCATCAGCTGCTCGCCCTCGCCCTCGGCGCCCGCACCTTCAAGATGGCGCGCGGACATCGCGGGGCGAACCAGCCGGTCAAGGACCTCACCACCGGGCAGGTCGAGATCACCAGCCAGAACCACGGCTTCGCCGTCGATCCCGACACCCTGCCCGCCGAGGCCGAAGTCACTCACATCAGCCTCTTCGATGGCACCAATGAGGGGTTCGCGCTGCGCAACCGCCCGGTCTTCTCGGTGCAATACCACCCCGAGGCGAGCCCCGGTCCCAGCGACAGCCGCCATCTCTTCCGCCGTTTCGTCTCTCTCATGGAGCGCTGAGCCGTGCCCAAACGGACCGACATTGCCTCGATCCTGGTCATCGGGGCGGGGCCGATCGTCATCGGCCAGGCC
>KN173868.1:13167-13458 GCA_000759655.1 Acidicaldus organivorans
CTGCAAAGCCCTGCGCGAGGAGGGCTACCGGGTCATCCTGGTCAATTCCAACCCCGCCACCATCATGACCGATCCGGGGCTTGCCGATGCGACCTATGTCGAGCCGATCACCCCGGAGGTGATCGAGAAGATCATCGCCCGCGAACGCCCCGACGCGCTCCTTCCCACCATGGGCGGGCAGACCGCGCTCAATGCGGCGATGGCGCTCGCCCGCTCGGGCGTTCNCGATGCGACCTATGTCGAGCCGATCACCCCGGAGGTGATCGAGAAGATCATCGCCCGCGAACGCCC
>KN173868.1:13514-17528 GCA_000759655.1 Acidicaldus organivorans
AGTGATCGAGCGCGCCGAGGACCGCCAGAAATTCCGCGACGCCATGGCGGCGATCGGCATCGAAAGTCCGAAAAGCCAGATTGCCCACACCATGGAAGAAGCGCGTGCTGCGCTCGCCGCAATCGGTCTTCCCGCGGTGATCCGCCCGAGCTTCACCTTGGGCGGGACGGGGGGCGGCATCGCCTACAACCGCGAGGAGTTCGAGCGTATCGCGGCGGGCGGGCTCGCCGCCTCGCCCGTCTCCGAGATCCTGGTCGAGGAGAGCGTGGTCGGCTGGAAAGAGTTCGAGATGGAGGTGGTGCGCGACCGCGCCGACAACTGCATCATCGTCTGCTCCATCGAGAACGTCGATCCGATGGGGATCCACACCGGCGATTCGATCACCGTGGCCCCGGCGCTCACCCTCACCGACAAGGAATACCAGCGCATGCGGGATGCCTCGATCGCCTGCCTGCGCGCCATCGGCGTCGATACCGGCGGCTCCAACGTCCAGTTCGCGATCAATCCCGCGGACGGGCGCATGCTCATCATCGAGATGAACCCGCGCGTCTCCCGCTCCTCCGCGCTCGCCTCCAAGGCGACCGGCTTTCCCATCGCCAAGATCGCGGCAAAGCTCGCCGTGGGCTACACGCTGGATGAGCTCGCCAACGACATCACCAAGACCACCCCGGCGAGTTTCGAGCCCACCATCGATTACGTGGTGGTGAAGATCCCCCGCTTCACCTTCGAGAAATTCCCCGGAACGCCTGCCCTGCTCACCACCAGCATGAAGTCGGTGGGCGAGGCGATGGCGATCGGGCGGAGTTTCGCCGAGGCGCTGCAGAAGGGGCTGCGCAGCATGGAGACCGGGCTCGACGGGCTCGATGAGGTCACCCCGCCCGGCGATGGCGGGCTCGATGCGTTCCGCGCCGCGCTCTCCACCCCCCGCCCCGACCGGCTGCTCATGGCAGCCCAAGCGCTGCGCGCCGGGATCGCGCCCGAGGAGATCCACCGCGCCACCCGATTCGATCCGTGGTTCATTGCGGAGCTCGAACGGATCGTCGCCGCCGAGCGCGAGATCAAGGCCGCCGGGCTCCCCGAGGAGCCGCATGCCTTCCGCAGGCTCAAGGCGCTCGGCTTTTCGGATGCGAGGCTGGCCCGGCTCAGCGGGCGGACCCTCGCCGAGGTCGAGGCGCTGCGGCGGAGGCTTGGCGTCCATCCGGTCTATAAGCGGATCGACACCTGTGCTGGCGAGTTCGCCTCCGCCACCCCCTATCTCTACTCGACCTATGCCACGGGCTATGGCGAGCCCCATTGCGAGGCCGAGCCCTCGGCGCGGCGCAAGGTGGTGATCCTGGGCGGCGGGCCCAACCGCATCGGCCAGGGCATCGAGTTCGACTATTGCTGCGTGCATGCGGCCTATGCCCTGCGCGAGGCGGGGTTCGAGACGATCATGATCAATTGCAACCCCGAAACGGTGAGCACGGATTTCGACACGTCCGACCGGCTCTATTTCGAGCCGCTCACCGCCGAGGACGTGATCAACGTCATCCGCCGCGAAAGCGAGAGCGGCGAGCTCATGGGCTGCATCGTCCAGTATGGCGGCCAGACCCCGCTCAAACTCTCCCAGGCGCTCGCCCGCGCCGGGATCCCCATCCTCGGCACCTCGGCCGAGGCGATCGACATCGCCGAGGACCGCGAACGCTTCCAGCAGCTCCTGCGCAAGCTCTCCCTCCTCCAGCCCGAGAACGGGATCGCCCGTTCGGCCGCCGAGGCCGAGCAGGTCGCCGAGCGCATCGGCTATCCGGTGGTGATCCGCCCGAGCTACGTGCTGGGCGGCCGGGCGATGGAGATCGTCCATGACCGCCAGGCGCTCGCCCGCTACATGCGCGAGGCGGTGGTGGTCTCGGGCGAGAGCCCGGTTCTGATCGACCGCTATCTCGCCGATGCGATCGAGGTCGATGTCGATTGCCTCGCCGATGGCAGGAACGTCTATGTCGCCGGAGTGATGGAGCACATCGAGGAGGCGGGGATCCACTCCGGCGATTCGGCCTGCGCGCTTCCCCCCTATTCGCTCTCGCCCGCCCTCGTCGCCGAACTCCGCGCCGAGACCGAGGCTCTGGCCCGCGCCCTCGGCGTGGTCGGGCTGATGAACGTGCAGTATGCGATCAAGGGCGAGGCGATCTATGTGCTCGAGGTCAATCCGCGCGCCTCGCGCACCGTCCCCTTCGTCGCCAAGGCCACCGGCGTGCCGCTCGCCAAGCTTGGCGCGCTCGCCATGGCGGGGATCCCCTTCGATCCCGCCTCCCTGCGCGGGGAGGCGATCCGCCACGTCGCGGTCAAGGAGGCGGTCTTCCCCTTCGCCCGCTTCCCCAACGTGGACGTCCTCCTCGGTCCCGAGATGAAATCGACCGGCGAGGTGATGGGGCTCGATGTCAGTTTCGAACGCGCCTTCCTCAAGGCCCAGCTCGCCGCCGGGGTCAATCTGCCGGCCGAGGGCACCGTCTTCCTCTCGGTCAAGGACGCCGACAAGGAGGCGCTGGTGCCGCTGGCGCGGCGGCTCGCCGAGATGGGCTTCCGTCTGCTCGCCACTCGCGGCACCGCGGCCCGGCTGCGCGAGGCGGGGCTCGCCGTGACCACGGTCAACAAGGTGCTGGAGGGGCGGCCGCATTGCGTGGATGCGATCCGCTCGGGCGAGGTCGATCTCGTCATCAACACGGTGGCGGGGGCCCAGGCGGTGAGCGACAGTTTCGATATCCGCCGCAGCGCGCTCAACTACGGCGTGCCCCACTTCACCACCATCGCCGGGGCGCGGGCCGCGGTGCATGCCATCGCCGAACGCCGCGCCGGAACGCTTGAAGTGAGACCGCTGCAGGGGTATTTTTGAGAGAAGCGGCTTCCCTGGAAGGGGAGGCCGTGCGCGTCTTCGTGTCAGGACGTATCAACCAGGGAGTGAGGATCCTGTCGCGACAGTTCCGCAAGTTGAATGGGAGTTGAACCGTGCAGAAATTTCCCATGACCGCGTCGGGGTTGCAGCGGCTCGAGGAGGAGCTGCGGCGGCTCAAAACCGAGGAACGTCCGGCAGTCATCCGCGCCATCGCCGAGGCGCGCAGCCACGGCGATCTGTCGGAGAACGCCGAGTATCACGCGGCGCGGGAGCGCCAGTCCTTCATCGAGGGGCGGATCGCCGAGCTCGAGGAGATCATCGCCTCCGCTGAGGTGATCGATCCCGCCCAGCTTTCCGGCGATCAGATCAAGTTCGGCGCCCATGTCCGCCTCATCGACGAGGAGACCGAGCGCGAGGCCTCCTACCAGATCGTCGGCGTGCACGAGGCCGACATCAAGGCGGGCCGGCTTTCCATCACCTCCCCGCTCGCCAAGGCGCTGATCGGCAAGCGTCCCGGCGACGTGGTTTCGGTTCCGGCCCCAGGCGGTGACCGCAGCTACGAAATCCTCAGCGTGACCTACGGCTGAGCGCCCCGGTGCTCGCGCTCAGCGATATCGAGGCGGCGGCGGCGCGCATCTCCGGCAAGGTGGTGCGCACCCCAACCGTTCTCGCCGAGGGGCTGTCGCGCGCGCTCGGCGCCCGGCTCTTCCTCAAGCTCGACAATCTGCAGGCGACCGGCGCCTTCAAGGAGCGCGGCGCGGCCAACCGCCTCGCCCTGCTCTCGCCCGAGGAGCGCGGGCGCGGCGTGATCGCCGTCTCGGCGGGCAATCACGCCCAGGCGGTGGCGCGTCACGCCCAGTTGCTCGGCATTCCGGCCGTCATCGTCATGCCCAAATTCACCCCCGCCACCAAGGTGACCCGCACCGCGGGCTGGGGGGGGCGGGTGGTGCTGGAGGGGGAGACGCTCGCCGAGGCGGCGGAGGCGGCGCGCCGGATCGCCGAGGCGGAGAGCCTCGTCTTCATCCATCCCTACGACGATCCGGCGATCGTCGCCGGCCAAGGCACGCTTGGCCTCGAACTGCTCCAGGACGTCCCCGATCTCGACGTGCTCGTCGTGCCGGTGGGGGGTGGGGGGCTGCTCGCCGGGG
>KN173869.1:0-126 GCA_000759655.1 Acidicaldus organivorans
GGAGAAGGGCGGCGAGCCCCGCCCCCCCCTGCCGAAACGTCCACTGCCGAAACGCCCGCTTCATCGCCGCCCCCCTCGCACGCGAAGCCGCAGCCGGTCGAGGGCGAGATAGACCACCGGCGTCGT
>KN173869.1:245-3175 GCA_000759655.1 Acidicaldus organivorans
ATAAAGCGTCAGCACCTGGCTCACCACCAGCCCGCCGATGATCGAGACGCCGAGCGGGGTGCGCATCTCCGCTCCCTCGCCGCGGGCGAGCACCAGCGGCAGGGCGCCGAGAATGGCCGCCATGGTGGTCATCAGGATGGGGCGGAGGCGAAGCGTGGCGGCCTCAAGAATGGCCCGTTCCGGCGAAAGGGCGCGGGCGCGCTCTGCCTCGAGCGCAAAATCGATCATCATGATGGCGTTCTTCTTGACGATCCCGATGAGGAGAATGATCCCGATCAGCGAAATAAGGGTGAACGGCATGCCCGCAGCCCAGGTCGCGGCAAGCGCCCCCACCCCCGCCGAGGGCAAGGTGGAGAGGATGGTGAGCGGGTGGAGATAGCTCTCGTAGAGAATGCCGAGCACCACATAGACCGCCCCGAGCGCGGCGGCGATGAGGAGCGGCTCGTTGCGGAGCGATTGCTGGAAGAGCCGTGCGGTGCCGGCGAAGCCCCCATGTAGCGAAGCGGGCGCCCCGATCTCGCGCATCACCCGCTCGATCGCCGCCACCGCCTCGCCGAGCGAGTGGCCCAGCCGGACGTTGAAGGAAAGCGTGGTGGCGACGAACAGACCCTGATGGTTGACCACGATCGGGGTCTTGCGCAGGCTCACCGCGGTCACGGCGGGAAGCGGGACCATCGCATCGACCGAGGTGCTCACCGCCGCCCCGGTCGCCCCCACATGGCCGCCGACATTGGCGATCGCGTTGGTGAGGCTGTTGAGCGCGGCGTTGGAGGCGATCGCCGCCGCCGCCGCCGATCCCCCCACTTCCCCGCCGCTGCCCGAGCCCGCCACGAACAGGGGCGAGGTGACGATCCGCCCATGCGCCGTCATTACCGTGCCGATCGTGGCGTTGGTGAGGCTGGTGCCGGAGGGAAAGGCCCCTACCGGGCTCACATAGGTTTGGGCGAGTTCATGCCAGTCCCGCCAGTGCGGCGGAGCGAACTCCATGATCACGTGATACTGGTTGAGATCGTTGTAGATGGTCGAGACCTGGCGCTGCCCGAACCCGTCATAGAGGTGCTGGTCGATCGCCGCGGGAAGCAGCGCAAGCCGCGCCGCGGTGGCGCGGTCATAGGTGAGATAGACCTCATCGCCCGCCTGCTGCTGGTCCGAGCTCACATCGGCGAGCGCTGGTTCGCGTTCGAGGGCGGCGAGGATGCGCGGCGTCCAGGCATAGAGCTCGTCGGCATCGACATCGGTGAGGGTGTACTGATACTGGGCATTGCCGGGCCGGCCGCCGGCGCGGATATCCTGGATCACCTGCAGATAGAGCCGTGCCCCCGGGATCACCGCGAGCTTGCGCCGCAGCCGGTCGATCACCGCCTGCGCCGAGGCATCGCGCTCGCTGCGCGGCTTGAGGGCGATGAAGAAAAAGCCCGAATTGGTCTGCCGCCCGCCGGTGAAGGCGGCGACGTTCTCCACTGCCGGGTCGGAACGCACGATGCGGGAAAACTGCGCCATTTTCTCCCGCATCGCCTGGAACGAAATGGTCTGATCGCCGACCAGGGTGCCGATCAGCCGCCCCGTATCCTGCTCAGGGAAAAATCCTTTGGGGATCGCCGCGAACAGATAGAAATTCAGCGCCACTGTCGCCCCCAAGACACCAAGGGTGAGCGCCGGATGGCGCAGCACCCGCCCGAGCGAGCGGCGATAGGCCGCCTGGAGTTCCAGGAAAAGTTTCCCGGAGGCGACGCGATGGGCGGATAGCAGCCGCGCGCAAAGCGCCGGCGTGGTGGTGAGCGAGACAAGGAGCGAGATGACAATGGCAAGCGAGAGGGTGACGGCGAATTCCCGGAAGATGCGCCCGACCAGACCGCCCATGAGCAGGATGGGGAGAAACACCGCGATCAGCGAGGCGCTGATCGAAAGCACGGTGAACCCGACTTCCCGCGCCCCGTTGAGCGCCGCGGTGAGCGTATCTTCTCCCGCCTCCAGATGGCGCGCGACATTCTCGAGCACGACGATCGCGTCATCGACCACGAAGCCGGTGGCGATGGTGAGCGCCATCAGCGAGAGATTGTCGAGACTGTAATGGAGGAGCTGCATCACCCCGAACGTGCCGAGGATGGAGACCGGCACCGCGACCGAGGGCACCAGCGCCGCCCGCCCGGAGCGGAGAAATGCGAAGACCACGCCGACGACGAGGGCCACCGCGATGAGGAGGGCAAGCTCGGTGTCGTGCAGCGAGGCGCGAATGGTCGAGGTGCGATCGGCCATGATGGTGACGTCGATGTCGGCGGGCAGCGCCGCCTTGAGCGAGGGGAGCACGGCCCGCACCGAGTCGACGGCGGCGATGATGTTGGCGTTGGGCTGGCGATAGAGGATGACGAGGACGGCGCGCTCGCCATTGGCCAGTGCCGCATTGCGCAGATCCTCGACCGAGTCGACCACGGTGGCGACGTCGTGCAGGAAGATCGGCCCGCCGTCGCGATAACCCACCACCAGGTCGCGGTAATCGGCCGCACGCCGCGCCTGGTCATTGGCATAGACCTGGTATTCGCGCCCGCCGATGCTGATCGTCCCTTTGGGGCTGTCGGCATTGGCCCCGGCGATGGCGGCGCGGATGTCCTCGGGGCTCAATCCGTAATGAAAGAGCGGCTCGGGCTCGAGCTCGACGCGCACCGCGGGCAGCGCCGAGCCTGCGACATCAACCTCGCCGATGCCGTCCACTTCGGAAAGCCGCTGCTGCACGATATTGGCCGCGGCGTCGAAAATCTGCCCCGGCGTGCGGGTCTTCGAACTCAACGCGACCAACATGATCGGCGCATCGGCCGGGTTGACCTTGCGGTAGGTGGGGTTGAGGCGAAGCTGGGTGGGGAGCAGGGCGTGCGCCGCGTTGATCGCCGCCTCGACGTCGCGCGCCGCGCCGTTGATGTCGCGATCGAGACCGA
>KN173869.1:3286-4003 GCA_000759655.1 Acidicaldus organivorans
GGTGTTCGAGGTGAAGCTCTGCGAGGTCATCTCCTCGAGATCGGCGATCTGGCCGAGATATTTCTCAAGCGGTGCGGCCACCGAGGTCGCCACCGTCTCCGGACTACCTCCGGGCAGGGTCGCCTGCACCAGCACCACCGGGAAATCGACCTCGGGCAACGGGGCAACGGGAAGCAGGGCGTAGCCGAGGAGACCGGCGAGCACCACGGCGAGGGTAAGCAGGGTGGTGGCAACGGGGCGGCGTATGAAGGGCGCGGAAAGGTTCACCGCCCCGCCTCTCCCGCCGGGCGCGGCCGGCTGAGCCAGCGGCTCGCCCGATCGAAATAGAGATAGACCACCGGCGTGGTGAAGAGGGTGAGCACCTGGCTCACCAGCAGCCCGCCGACGATGGCAAGCCCCAGTGGCCGCCTGAGCTCGGCCCCGGTGCCGTGGGCGAACATCAACGGAAGCGCGCCGAGAACGGCGGCCATTGTCGTCATCAGGATGGGACGGAGGCGGAGCAGCGCGGCCTGCCGGATCGCCGCCTCCGGAGCAAGCCCCTCGCCGCGCTCGGCCTCGAGGGCGAAATCGACCATCATGATGGCGTTCTTCTTGACGATGCCAATCAGCAGCTCGATGCCGATGATGCCGATGACATCGAGCCCCTTGCCGGTGAGCCAAAGCGCGGCGAGCGCGCCGATCCCCGCCGAAGGCAGGGTGGAGAGGATGGTGACGGGA
>KN173869.1:4072-16502 GCA_000759655.1 Acidicaldus organivorans
CAGCACGATGCCGATGATGCCGATGACATCGAGCCCCTTGCCGGTGAGCCAAAGCGCGGCGAGCGCGCCGATCCCCGCCGAAGGCAGGGTGGAGAGGATGGTGACGGGATGGATGAAACTCTCGTAAAGCACGCCGAGCACGATGTACATGGTGATCACCGCGGCGAGCAGCAGGAAGAGTTCGTTACGCAGCGAGGACTCGAAGGCGGCGAGCGCTCCCTGGAAACGGAGGGTGAAACTGGGGTCGAGGCCAAGCCGCGCCACCGCGCCGCGGATCTCCGCCATCGCCGCGCTGAGAGCGGCGTGCGGAGCGAGGTTGAAGGAAAAGAACGTCGCCGGAAACTGGTTGAACCGGTCGATCTGCAGATTGGAGGGGCGTTCGCGGATGGTGGCAATCGCCGAAAGCGGCACCTGCCCGGTCGGCGAGAGCGAGGAGGGCACGTAGAGCTTGCCGAGATCGGCAAGCGACTGGCGCGCCTCGGGGGCGAGCGCCATGATCACCCGGTACTGGTTGGACTGGGTGTAGATGGTCGAAATGATCCGCTGCCCAAACGCATCGTAGAGCGTGTTGTCGATGGTGGCCGGGGTGATGCCGAAACGGGCGGCGGTAATGCGGTCGATGTCGATTTCGATCGCATGCCCCCCGGCCTGATAGTCATTGGCGAGATCACGAAGACTGGGAAGCGCGGAGAGCGTTTCCTGCAGCCGGGCGGTGGCCTCGGCGAGACGCCTCGGGTCGGGGTTTTCGAGGACGAACTGGTATTCGGTCGCGGCGATCGTGGTATCGACGGTGAGATCCTGCACCGGCTGCAGATAGAGGCGAATGCCGGGAATTGACGCGGCACGTGCGGCAAGATCAGCCATTACCGTCTTGATGTCATGGGAGCGGATATCTGCCGGGCGCAGCACGATGAGGAAACGGCCGCGATTGGGGGTGGTGTTGGTGCCATCGACCCCGATGAAGGAGGCGATGTGCGCCACGTCGGGATCGGCGAGGAGGGCTTGGGCGAGCTCTTCCTGATGTGCCGTCATGCTGGCGAAGGAGATGTTGGCCGGGGCTTCGGTCAACCCGATCAGAAGCCCCGTATCCTGGAGCGGAAAGAATCCTTTCGGAATGTAAACGTAAAGGACGGCGGTGAGAGCGAGCGTGGCAAGGGTCACCGCAAGCGTCAGGGGCTGATGGCGGAGCACGCCATCGAGGGCGCGGCCATAGGCCTCCTGGAGGCGGCGGAAAAGACGTCCCGCGCCGCGTTCGCCATGCCCGAGGAGACGCGCGGCGAGCATCGGCACCAAAGTGAGCGACACGATCGCCGAAATGACGATGGTGACGGCAAGGGTGATGGCGAATTCGTGGAACAGCCGCCCGATGACATCGCCCATGAAGAGCAGCGGGATGAGCACCGCGATCAGCGAGACGGTGAGCGAGACGATGGTGAAGGCGATCTGGCGCGCCCCTTCGAGAGCAGCAGCGAGCGCCGCCTGACCCGCTTCGAGAAACCGGGCGATGTTCTCGATCATGACGATGGCGTCATCGACCACGAAGCCCGAGGCGATGGTGAGCGCCATCAGCGAGAGATTGTCGAGGCTGAAGCCGAGCAGATACATCACCCCGAATGTGCCCACCAGCGAGAGCGGCACGGCAAGAGAGGGGATGAGGGTGGCCCGCGCATCGTGGAGGAAGAGATAGATCACCAGAATGACGAGGAGGACGGCGAGGGTGAGCTCGACCTCGACATCGCGCACCGAAGCGCGAATGCTGGTGGTGCGGTCGGCGAGCACCTCGATATGTGCCGCGGCAGGCAGCGTGGCGGCAAGCTCCGGCAGCGCCGCCTTGATGCGGTCGGCCACCGCGATGACATTGGCGCCGGGCTGGCGCTGGATGTTGAGCAGGATGGCCGGCGCGCCATCGGTGAAGGCGGCGAGTTTCTCGTTCTCCGCGCCGAGATAGACGCGGGCGACGTCACGGAGATAGACCGGCGCGCCGGCGCGGTAGGCGATGATCACCTCGCGGTAGTCTTCGGGCGTATTGATCTGGTCATTGGCGCCGATCGTACTCGCCCGGTAGGGCCCGTCGAAGCCGCCCTTGGCGATGTTGATGTTGACATTGGTGATGGTGGTGCGGACGTCATCGATATTGAGCCCGTAGGCCGCCATCGCGGTCGGATTGACGTCGATGCGGATCGCCGGGCGATGCCCGCCTGCGACCGTCACCAGACCGACACCGGGGAATTCGGAGAGTTTCTCCGCAAGCCTCGTCTCGGCGAGATCCTCGAGCTTTTCGAGCGGCAGGTCGCGGCTGGTGAGCGCCAGGGTGAGGATCGGCGCATCGGCGGGATTGACCTTGGCATAGATGGGCGGCATCGGGAGCCCGGCGGGCAGCAGGTTGCTCGCAGTATTGATCGCCGCCTGCACCTCCTGTTCGGCAACGTCGAGCGGCAGGCTGAGATCGAACTGGAGCGTGATCACCGAGGCGCCCACCGAGTTGACCGAGAGCATCTGGGAAAGCCCCGGCATCTGGCCGAACTGCGTCTCGAGCGGCGCGGAGACGGCGGTGGTCATCACCTCGGGGCTCGCCCCCGGATAGAAGGTCTGCACCTCGATGGTCGGGTAATCGACCTCGGGCAGCGCCGAGATGGCGAGAAAATGAAACCCGACCCAGCCCGCGAGCAGCACCGCCACCATCAGGAGGGTAGTGGCGACCGGGCGGAGGATGAAGAGCCGCGATGGGTTCACCCGCGCCCCCGTTCAGTGCGCGGCCGGAGATGGAGCGGCGGGCGCGCCCGGCTTGCCAGAGGCGCCCTGACCTGCCGCGCCTCGCGGCCGCGGGGCGGCTTCCGCATGATCCCCTGCCCCCGGATGGATGATGCGCACCGTCATTCCATCCCGCAGCCGGTCGGCGCCGTCGGTTACCACCTGCTCGCCCCCGGTGAGCCCCTTGGTGATCACCACCTCGTCGCGGTTCTGCGGGCCGAGTTCCACCGGGCGCACCTCGGCCTTGCCATCCGGGCCGATCACGTAGGTGTAATAGCCCTGCTGGCCTTCGAGGATCGCCGCGCGGGGGGCGATCACCACCCCATGCAGGGTGCGCACCAGGAGATGGGCGTTGACGAACTGGTTGGGAAAGAGCGCATCGTCCTTGTTGTCGAAAGTGGCGCGGAGATTGACCATGCCGGTCGTGGTGTTGATCTCGGCATCGACCGCATAGAGCGTGCCGTCGGCGAGGTGACGGCGGTCGGCGCGGTCGAAAGCGGCGACCTTGAGCGCCCCGTGCTTCTTGAGCTCGGCATTGACGTCGGGGAGATCATCCTCGGGCAGGGTGAAGATCACCGTGATCGGGTGCATGGTGGTGAGCACCGCGATCCCGGTCGAACTGGAGGGGCTGACGAAATTCCCCGGATCGACCAGCCTGAGCCCGATCCGTCCCTCGAAGGGGGCGGTGATGTGGCAGTAAATCAGGTTGAGGCGGGCGCTGTCGATATTGGCCTGCTCGACCTTCACCTTCCCTTCGTATTGCTTGACCAGATAGACCTGATCCTCATAGGTCTGGCGGGCGATCGAGTCCTGGCGGTTGAGGGTGCGATAGCGTTCGAGGTCCATCCGCGCCTGGCCGAGCAGCGCCTGATCCTGTTCGAGCTGCGCCTCATACTGTTCGAGCTGCACCTCGTAGGGGCGGGGATCGACCAGCGCGAGCTCCTGGCCCGGCTTGACGTAGTCCCCCTCCTTGAACTCGACATCGATGAGATAGCCGGCGATCTGCGAGACCACCGTCATCGTATAGACCGGCGTCACCGTGCCGAGCTCGACCAGTTCGACCGGGAAGTCGCCGACCCGCACCATCCCCGCCTGCACAGGAGGCGGCGGCGGGGCGTGGCTTGCCACGACCGGCTGCGTGCCGGGCTCGGGCTTGGCGAGATAGTGCCGCCCGATGAACACCCCGGCCGCGGCGAGCAGGGCGAAGAGGGCGGCAAGCTGGGCCCGGCCCCGCTTGCGCCGCGCCGGGGCGGGGCGGGTTGCGGGCTCCTTGGGCAGGACCTCGGGCGGGAGCTCGGCGCGCGGCGGCACCGCGCCGCCCCGCGCCTCCTCGGTCACGCCGGTCTCATCGTCCAACCGCTCGGTCATCCCCTCATTCCCTTCGGCAACAACCCTTTCCGGTTCCCTGGCCCGGGTTATATGGCCCGCCGCTTTTACCCGGCCATCACCCGGGGATGACAAAGTGTAACACGCCGGGCTTGCGGCAGTGCAGCCGCGCTGCCAAGATCAAGGCGCCTGCAAGAGCGGGGGGCCGAGAGAGGTCAACCCCTTGCGGGTTCACCCCCCCTCAGGATGCAAACCCTGGGGATGCATACTTTGGGGATGCATCCCCTGGGGGCAAACTTTGGGGATTGATGCCCTGGGCAAGAGGAAGGCCCCCGCAGGGAAACGAGGGGAGGAAACGATGATCCCATCGCGCCGGCGCATCCTGGCTGGTGCCCCTGCCGCCCTGATCGGCGGCTGGGGACTGCGCGCATGGGGCGCGGCGCGTCCCCTGCGGATTGGCGTCCTCACCGACCTCTCTGGCCCTTACCGGGACACGAGCGGCCCCACCTCGGTGGCCTCGGTCACCCAGGCAGTCGAGGATTTCCGCGCCGCGGGCGGGGACCTCCCCATCGAGGTGCTCTCCGCCGATCACCAGAACAAGGCCGATATCGGCGCCGCCATCGCGCGCGCCTGGATCGACAATGATGGGGTCGATGCCATCGCCGACGTCCCCAACTCGGCGGTGGCGCTGGCCGTGGCCGAGATCGTGCGCCAGAAGGACAAGGTGCTGCTCGAGGCGAGTGCGACGACGGTGGCGCTTACCGGGTCGCAATGCAGCCCGAACAGCGTGGTCTGGAGCCTCGATACCTACCTCCTCGGCCACGCCACGGGGGGCGCGATGGTGCGCGCGGGCGGCAAGCGTTGGTTCTTCATCACTGCCGATTACACGTTCGGCCACTCCCTCGAGGAAGAGACGGCGAAGGTAGTCACCGCGCTCGGCGGCGAGGTGGTGGGCCGCGCGCGTTATCCTTTCCCGGCGACCACCGACTTTTCCTCCTATCTCACCGCGGCGGGAGCGAGCGGGGCGCAGGTGGTGGGCTTTGCCAATGCCGGGGCCGATCTCGTCAACTGCGTGAAGCAGGCGCACGAATTCGGCCTGCCGCAGAGCGGGATCCGGCTCGCCCCGCTCGAGATGTTCATCACCGATGCCCACGCGCTGGACCCAGCCATCTCGGCGGGGCTGGTCTGCTCGGCGACCTTCTACTGGGACCTCGATGAGCGCACCCGGCGTTTTGCAGCGAAGATCGCCGCCCGCACGCCGAGGAACTGGCCGAACATGCTCCATGCCAGCGCCTATGCGGTCACCCTGCATTACCTCAAGGCGGTGGCGGCGATGGGGCTCGATGCGGCGCGGGCATCGGGCCGGGCGGTGGTGGAGCGGATGAAGCAAATGCCGACCGAGGATGATGCGTTCGGGCGTGGGGCGATCCGCGCCGATGGCCGCGGCCTGTTCCCGGGTTATCTCTTCGAGGTCAAATCCCCCGGCGAGCGGCGTGGGGAGTGGGATCTCTATCGTCGGCTGGCCACCATTCCTGCTGCCGATGCGGTCCATCCGCTCGGGTTTGAAGGGTGCAAACTCGGCGTCTGAGGAGGGGACCGCACGCTACTCCTCTACCATCTCTCCCGTGCTGATATCGTATTTCCCCATTTTCGTGACGCCGGAAATTGGGAAAATGTGTCTTTCAGAGACCTGCCACTTGAGACCGTAGGGTCTTCGTGAGACGACTTCGGCGGCCGGCTATGAAAAGGCTCCGGTCACAGGCATCTCCGACATTTCGTTGAATAACGACGCCCGGCCAATCCCCGGCTTCATCTGCGAACCGCCGCCTTGGTCGAGAACCTACCGGCCGACGGCTTCAACGACCGCTTATTTCCGGGACGAAGCCACTTTTCTCGATTTGGCTGGTAAAGCGGTCCCGCCGTCAACTGCTTGCAAGCCTCACTCACATCACCGCTGAGTTTTTTTTGGGGCGCAGCCGAGGCTTCTTCACCCCCCTTGGCTGCCTCGTCCCGTGCGGATGGTTACCGGGACACACTCCTAGGCCGTTTTAGAGGCTCCTACGAGCATCCTGCGTAGAGACCCTTGGACCGACCGGGGCAGCTAGAAGTAAGTTGGATCTATGGAAACGGCGAAAGACCTTCTTGGCCGTGATCATAGCCAATTGGCTCCAGCACGAGGTTGCCATTACAATCGGAGCCCTGTACTGATGGTGGAGTGGACGACCTCGGCAACAAACAAATTAGGTGCCACAGTCGCCCCGTCTGTGTGTCGAGCATAAATTGATCTCTACGAAATTCAGAGATTTGCCCGAAAACATATCGCCCAAGCGATGATGATAAAGTTTTCGGAGGGGTTGAATTTTTCTCTTGAGAATAAGCAGATCCAATCAACAAAATGGCGAACAAAGGAAGAAAATAGATGGTCTTTTTTCATGGTAGATGTCTCCGAGATTGTCGGGCCGAAGCTATATTTTTTAAATAGCTATAATTTTTTAAATGCTATTTTTGTATTTCCAAATGGCTTCTTTATAAATAGATATATTCCGATCATATTTGAAAATATAAAATTGATCAAAGAAAAAATCCTTTTGTATTTGGAAAATGACTAGTTATAAAAATATCTGGAAAAACTATAATGACAAATCCAATAGCCAATGATCTCCAAGAAATTCCCCACCAAACAGAAAAAGCATTTTTCCAAGAAATATTTTTAACTTCTTCACTTTTAAAACTTATATAAGGCTGAAAAAGACATTTATGTTAACCAGAATAGGTTTTCTAAGAAATTTATTTTTTATAAACCATACAGAAATAATAAAGAAAATTAACACTGAAGTTATTAGGCAAATTATAATAATAGCTTTTTCTTCTAATACTTTAGTAAATAATAAAGAATTTAAAAAACAGAAAATGTATCCTAAAATAAATGTATAAATATTTGTTCTCCAAAACAATCTCCACCAGAGATGAATTGTCATGAAAAATGTTTGATCACTCATATTTTTCTCTTTTTTCTGTAGAAAAAATTCAACTTCGATGGATATGCCCAGCCGTTGTGCGGCCTCCAGCACGAAGTCGCGCACGGCATCCGCATCGCCAGGAAAACCATCGGCCGCCTCCAGCTCCTGGCGGACATCGGCAGGCTCGAAAGCAAGCTGGGCAAAAGGGGTGCGATCGAACCGTTCGCGCTCGGCTTCCTCGTCCCAATGCGAATGCAAATCTTCGGCTGCCGGGGAATATGGAGCCCGAGCTGGCGCGAGGGAGTGAGCCGCGATCCCCCGCGAAGGAAGAGAGCCCGCCGCACGGCCGGGACCACGGTTTTGCTCTTTTCGGGGACGGGGACATGAGGACCAAGCGTGCGGCGGATTTCCCGCGCCCCGACGGGCATCGCCTGGATCCGATTTCGGCAGCGAACGATCGAACCGGGCTGCAAGCCGGGGATCCCTCCGCTGACCCCTACGATGATGCGTCCATCCATCGGATGGCCACCCCCTCTCCTGCCGCCGCCTGACGTGAAGCCCAGCCTTTCGCTCCTTTCTGCGGCTAAACGCCCCAAACCTCAGCAGCCCTCGCCGAAATCGACCGAACCAACAGATGCGGTCAGATGACGTCCTCCCGCCTTCCCTCACGTCTGATCTCATGCAGCGGGAAACGTTAACACAATAGGTGCCGAGGTTGTCAAGCGGCCGACCCGAGCCTGCTGTCTCTCGTCTTGCGACGAGATGCGCCGAATTGGGAGGAATGGTTGCCAAAGAGCCTGCTTTGCCTTCTTGCCTCCGAGCAAGCGAGGCTCAAGTGTCGTTCGACAAGCGCGATACCCCTCCTCAGAAAGCGCCGCTCCTTCGTGAACGGAATGGCACTCGGTCCTCTGTTGGTCCCGTCGGGCAATGGCAATGCGTCTGGCTGCACCTTGGGCAGACCGATCGCCGTCCCCTGCCCACCAGTTGGGCGATGACGCGACGAGGTTCCTCCGCGTGCTCGCGGCGCAGCGAGGACCGGGTAGACGAGCAGGGGGGTTGGTCATACCCGCGGTGAGGTTCATGTGGGGTCGCAAGCCCAACCCCCCGACCAAACCTCGAACTCTACGAACTGCTCCATGCGGCAGGGGCGCGTTCGTCCGGGTCGTTCCTCTCCGTTGCTCCCTGTCCTGATGCAAAGTGTCGCATGGCGGGTAGCAACGGAAAACCGAGATCCTCTTTATCTTCTTGTATATGCTAGGATTTTTGCCCATCACGTGGCGGAGGGGGGGGGATTCGAACCCCCGATACGGGTTTACCCCGTATAACGGTTTAGCAAACCGCCGCCTTCAGCCTCTCGGCCACCCCTCCATGCCCTCCCCGTTTAGGCGACCGCCCCGCCCCGGTCAATGGCCCTCGAAGTCAAGCCCCCCTGAGACCGTCTTCCGGGAGACCGCGCCGCTGCCGGAAGCGGAAGCCGGGCGATGGGGGCTGCGCAAAATTCCCTTGCCCACGACAAGAGATGGGTCTATTGTTTTGGACCAGAGCGAGGAGAAAAACCTCAGGCGAAAACCGGCGGGGCCAGGCAGCACGCCAGACGGAAATACGCCAGACGGACACACGCGAGGCGGAAACGCGCCAAGCAAAAACACGCCAGACGGAAAAGAGGCCGTCCCCAAGGGCTCGAGGCCTCAGCGTCGAAAAGAATTGCATCGAGAATAAGGCTGGAAGGACCCATGTCCCAATCCCTCTCCCTTTCCTCAGCGCTCGACGCCTCGCTCGGCGGGCTCGATGCAGCAAGCCAGTCTCTCGGCACTCTCGCCCAGGACGTCGCGAGCGGCGCGGCGAGTCCCGCGCAGACTACCCCGGCCGACATCGTCGCCTACGCCACCCCGGGCCAGACCCAGCCCGCCCCTCTCGGCACCAACGTCACCTACGCGCCGCTCAACCCCTATGGCGGCGCGCTGCCTACGCCGGCCCTCCCTGCCGTCCCCCTTTACCCCCTCACCGCGATGGTGGACCTCGGCGCAGTGCAGCTCGCCTACGCCGCCAACGCCAAGCTCATCCAGGACAATACCCGGATGACCAAGACCCTGCTCAACGCGGTCTCCTGATCTCCCTCGCCGGCCACGCGCAATTCGCCCGGCGCAGCGGCTGCTGCTGCTGCCTTGGCGCCTCGGCCGATCCCGCACAGGGTGCCCGTCTCTGGTTCCCTCTCCGGTTTCCGGGACGGCACTACCGGGCAATGCCGATCGCCCCGCTCAGGCGGCCTTGGCCTCGCGCGCGATCCGGGCAAGCGCGCCCAAAATCCGTCGCGCCGCCTTCACCCGCTCCTCGGGCCGAAGCTCCACGCTCACCACCAGCCGGTGATCGGGGCGGAGCTTGATGTCCTGCGCCAGCCCCTCCTTCTGCCAGCGCCGCGCCCCAAGCCAGGCGATCAGCCCGGCCGGATTGGCGAAACGCCGCGCCTGGAAGGTGAGCACCATCCCCTTGGGCCCCGCCTCCAGCTTCTCTACCCCCGCCTCCCGGCAGGCCCGCTTGAGCGCCACCACGTCGAGCAGGTTGACCACCTCCGGCGGCAAGGGGCCGAAACGATCGACCAGCTCGGCTGCCATCGCCTCGCTTTCCGCATCCGAAGCAAGCCCCCCGATCCGGCGATAGAGGGCAAGCCGCACCGGAAGATCGGGGACGTAGGTTTCGGGGATGAGCACCGGCAGGCCGAGATTGATGCTCACCATCCCCTCGCGCGAAGGCGCCTCTTCCGCCGCCTCGCCGTGGCGGAGCTCCTGCACCGCCTCCTCCAGCATCTGCTGATAAAGCTCGATGCCGACCTCGCGGATGTGCCCCGATTGCTCCTCGCCCAGGAGATTGCCCGCCCCCCGGATGTCGAGGTCGTGGCTCGCCAGCGTAAATCCCGCCCCCAGCGTATCGAGCGTCTGCATCACTTCGAGCCTGCGCTCGGCCGCCGCCGAGAGCGTCCGTCCCGCCGGCCAGGTGAGATAGGCGTAGCCGCGCTGTTTGCCGCGCCCGATCCGCCCGCGCAGCTGATAGAGCTGGGCGAGCCCGAACCGGTCGGCGCGATGGACGATGAGCGTATTGACGCTCGGCATGTCGAGCCCGCTCTCGACGATGTTGGTCGCCACCAGCACGTCATAGCGCCCCTCGCCGAAGGCGGTCATCACCGCTTCGAGCCGCGAGGGGGCGAGCCTGCCATGCGCCTCGATCAGCCGCGCCTCGGGCACGATCTCGCGCAGCCGGGCCATGAGCGGGGCGAGATCCTCGATGCGCGGGGCGATGCAGAACACCTGTCCGCCCCGGAAGCGCTCGCGCTCGATCGCCTCGCGGATGATGAGATCGTCGAAAGGCATGATGAACGTGCGCACCGCGAGCCGGTCCACCGGCGGGGTGGCGATCACGCTCATCTCCCGCACCCCGGAGAGAGCGAGCTGCAGCGTGCGCGGAATGGGGGTGGCGGTGAGGGTGAGGACGTGGACGTCGGCCTTGAGCTTCTTGAGCTTCTCCTTGTGCGCCACGCCGAAATGCTGCTCCTCGTCGATGATGAGGAGGCCGAGATTGGCGAACTTCACCCCCTCGGCGAGGAGCGCATGGGTGCCGATCACGATGTCGATCTCGCCTTTCGCCAGCCGCTCGCGCACCGAAGCCGCCTCACGCGCCGTGACCAGGCGGGAGAGTTGGGCGATGCGCACCGGAAACCCGGCGAACCGCTCGCTGAAGGTGCGGAAATGCTGGCGGGCGAGCAGCGTGGTCGGCACCACCACCGCAACCTGGGTCCCCGCCATCGCCGCGACGAAGGCCGCCCGCAGCGCCACCTCGGTCTTACCGAAGCCGACATCGCCGCAGACGAGCCGGTCCATCGGCCGGCCGGAGGCGAGATCGTTCAGCACCTCCTCGATGGCGCGGGCCTGGTCTTCGGTCTCGACATGGGGGAAACGGGCGCAGAACTCCTCATAGCCGCCCTCGGGCGGGGCCAGCACCTCACCCGATTTGAGGGCGCGTTCGGCGGCGATGCGGATGAGCTCGGCCGCCATGTCGCGGATGCGGCTCTTGGCGCGCGCCTTGCGCTGCTGCCAGCTCGCCCCGCCCAGCTTGTCGAGCGCCACCCCACTCTCGTCGCTGCCGAAACGGGAGAGAAGGTCGATGTTCTCGACTGGGAGGAAGAGCTTGTCGCCCCCGTCATAGAGGATGCGCAGGCAATCATGCGGCGCGCCATCGACATCGAGCGTGACGAGGCCGTCGTAACGCCCGATCCCGTGCTCCTGATGGACGACGAGATCGCCCTCGGAAAGCTCGAGCGCGGCGGCGATGAACTCCGCCGCCCGGCGCCGGCGCTTGGCGGGCGGGCGGGAAAGCCGCGCCCCGAGCAGGTCCTGCTCGCTGATCAGCACGAGGTCGGGAGCGGCGAACCCGCGCTCGAGACCGAGCACCGCGACCCCCAGCGTGCCTTCGGGAAGCGCCGCTGCCTCGGCGAAGCTCTCGAGCGGCTGGGCGCGGAGCCCATGCTCGGTGAGGAGATGGACGAGGCGCGACTGCGAGCCGCGCGAATAGGCAGCAAGCACCACCGGCCGCCCCTTGGCGGTGAGCCCCGGAAGCCGCGCCGAAAGCGCGGTGAACGGATCGACCCCCTCGCTCCGCGCCAGCTCATTGAGGAGAAGCCCGGGCCGCGCTCCGGCATCGACCGTGCCGCGTGCCTCCTCGGGCGGGGCGAAGGGGGAGAAGGCGAAGACCGGCACCGGGGCGAGCATCGCCTCCCAGCCCGCGCGGTCGAGATAGAGGAGGTGGGGAGGAAGCGGACGATAGGGCGTCTCGCCGGGACGCGGCGGGGCGCGGCGCGCCTCGTAGTGATCGGCGATGGTTTCGAGCCGCACCTCGAGCACCCCCTCGGCGCGATGATCGAGGCTCACCGAGGCGTCGGGGAGATAGTCGAGCAGCGTCTCCATCCCCTCGTAAAAGAGGGGGAGCCAGTGTTCGGCGCCCGGATGACGGCGGCCCTCGGAGATCGCCGCGTAGATTGGATCGGAGGTCGCCTCCATGCCGAAATGCTCGCGCCAGCCGGCGCGGAAGAGCTTGATCGCCTCCGCCCCGCCGGGAAGCTCGGAGACCGGGCGCAGCACCACCGCCTCCACCGCCTCACCACTCCGTTGCGTCGCTGGATCGAAGCGACGCATCGTCTCGATGACCGGGCCGAAGAGGTCGAGCCGCACCGGCTCGCTTTCGCCCGCGGGGTAAATGTCGATGATGCCGCCGCGGATGGCGTATTCGCCGGGCTCATAGACGGTGCCCGCCCGAGAGTAGCCGGCGCGTTCGAGGAAGAGGGCGAGCTCATCGAGCGCCACCTCCTCGCCGCGGGCCAGTCTGCGGCTCCGCCCGACGAAGGC
>KN173869.1:16695-17322 GCA_000759655.1 Acidicaldus organivorans
GTGAGCACCACGTGCGGCCGCCCCTCATCGGGCTCGAGCAGGCGGGAGAGGGTGGCGGCCCGTTCGGCGGCGAGCGCGGCGTGCGGCGAGATGCGGTCATAGGGCACGCAGTCCCAGGCGGGAAAGCGCAGCACCTCGATCTCGGGGGCGAAGAAGGCGAGCGCCTGGGCAAGCTCAGCGAGCCGCGCGTCGTCGCGGGCGACATGCAGCAGCGCGCCCCGGTGCTCGGCGCGGCGGCGGGCGATGAGCAGGGCGTCATAACCCTCCGGCGCACCGTGGACGGCGATCCTCGTCATGATGCGTGAAACTTTCGCAAAGCCTCGAAGAGCGGGGTCTGGTGGACGGGAGGCGGCTCCGCCTGGCCGGTGATCCAGGCGACGAGATCGGCGTCGTCGCAGTCGAGCAGCGCCTCGAAGGCGGCAAGCGCCGCCTCGTCCAACGCATCGATGTGAGCGGCGGCAAAGCGGCCCAAGAGGAGGTCGCTTTCGAACGTGCCGCGATGGGTGGCGCGATAGAGCGCCTGCCGGCGGCGCAGGGTGAGGTCACGCGGATCCTGGTTCATGCCCGCGGCCTCATATAGAGGCTCGGCCCATCCTTGTCATCCGCCCCATCCCCTGTGCCCCATCC
>KN173870.1:0-795 GCA_000759655.1 Acidicaldus organivorans
CGCATCGAGGACGAGGACGCCGCCCCCCTCGTCCCCTTCTGCCAACGCGCCCTCCGCCTGCTCGCCCCCCTCTTCGCCGTCCTCGCCCGCCACGTCATCGAGGACCGCACCACGCCGCCCCCCTCGCTTCCCCGGGCGATGGCGCAGATCAAAGCGCTCGCCACCCGGCTTGCGCCCGAAGAACCGTTGCGGCGTCTCCTCCTCGTCATCCTCGAGCGGATCGAGGTGGTGATCACGGTGAGCGAGCCTGCCACCGCCCGCACCGAGACCACCCCCTATCCCGCGCTGAACTGGCGCGCCCGCCTCCTCGATCCGCTGCGGGCCAATCTCGCCTGGGCCTCCCTGCCGCTGCGCCACGCCTTGCGGGCCGGGCTCGTCACCCTGCCCGCGCTCGCCATCACCTTCCGCAGCACGGGGAGCTACCAGCACTGGCTCACCATCACCCTCGTCCTCACCCTGCAGCCCTATTTCGCGCTCACCATGGAGCGGGCGATGCAGCGGATCGTGGGCACGGTGATCGGTGGCTTCTTCGCCACCGGGCTCGCCTATCTCTGCCCCCATCCCTGGCAGATGGCGCTCGCCATCTTCCCGCTCAGCGTGGCGGCCCTTTCGGTGCGGGTGGCGAGTTTCGGCCTCTACATCACCCTCCTCACCCCGCTCGTCGTCCTGCTTTCCGAGCTCGGCCATCAGGGGACCACGGGGGCGGAGATCGCCATCATCCGCGCGGTCTATACGCTGATCGGGGGCGGGCTCGCCCTGCTCTCGGTGCTCCTGCTCTGGCCGAGCTTCGAGCCG
>KN173870.1:821-1465 GCA_000759655.1 Acidicaldus organivorans
GGATGCGCGCCATCTCGACATCGCCCTGGTCGTCGATGCGGCGCTCCGCCGCCTGGCAGGCCGGCTCGCCGCGATCGAGCTCAGCGCCGGGGCGGAGGCCGCGCCCGACCCCGCCCTGATTTCGGCCTGGAGGGAATGGGTGAGCGGGACACTCGAGGCACTCGCCCAGGATCCCAAGAGCGCGCTGGCCCCGCCCCCGCCCCGTCCGGCGGGGGAGGATCCGCTCTCTCCCGCCTTGGGGCGGCTCGAGCGGCAGATCCAGCTCATCGCCGGGGCGATGCGCCGCTGGTGAGGGAGCGTCCTCTCAGGCTTCCTCGTCGAGGGGCGTGGCGGCCCAGTGGCCAAGCGGCCCCGCGCCGCGGCCGAAGCCGGGAGCCGCCATGAGCGCCCGGCGCAGATAGGCCCGCGCCCTCCGCACCGCGCGGGAGAGCTCCACGCCGCGGGCGAGCTCGGCGGCGATGGCGGCGGCCAGCGTGCAGCCAGTGCCGTGGGTATGGCGGGNCCGATGAGCTCCGCGCCGTGCTCCGCGCCCATGCCGCCTATGCCCGCGCCGCCTTCGGCCGGATGCTCGGGGAGGTGGATGCGGCCCAGGCGGAGGAGGCGCGGCGGCGAGCGGGGATCGCCTCGAACAATCTCGAAGCCGC
>KN173870.1:1470-3018 GCA_000759655.1 Acidicaldus organivorans
TGGCGATGCGGGGGGCGGTGAAGGTCTCCACCCCATCGAGCGTGGCGAGCACGTCGGTCACCTCCTCGCCCGGCAGATGCCCGCCCTTGAGCAGCACCGCGGGCGCGCCAAGGGTGAGGAGGGAGGCCGCCGCCTCGTGGAGGTCGGCCGCGTCGCGGATGACCTGCCCGCCGAGCGCCTCGGCCTCCGGGACGTTGGGCGTGATCAGCGCAGCAAGCGGGATGAGCTCGCGGCGAAAGGCGGCGAGCGCGGCAGGGGCGAGGAGCGGCGTTCCCACGCTCGCCCGCATCACCGGATCGATCACCACCGGCCCTTCGAACCCGGCGAGCGCATCGGCCACCGCGGCGATCACCGCCTCGTCGCCGAGCATGCCGATCTTCACCGCATCCACGCCGGGATCGGCGCGCGCGGTGCGGATGGCGCGGGCGATGAAGGCGGGGGGGACGGGGAGGATCTCATGCACCGCCTCGGTATCCTGCCGGGTGAGGGCGGTGATCGCGGTCAAGGCGTAGGCACGGCGGGCGGTGAGCGTCTTGACGTCCGCCTCCACCCCGGCTCCGCCCCCCGAATCGGAGCCGCCGATCACCAGCACGCGCGGAATGCGCCCCTCGCTCATCTGGCCTCTCCCTTCCCCGGCGATATCCCCGTGCCGCGTCTCAGGCCGAGGCGGTGACGGCGGCATCGATCGCCGCGCGGAGCTCGGCGAGCACCGCCGCCACCAGCTGCTCGTCCTCGGCCTCCGCCATCAGGCGGAGCACCGGCTCGGTGCCGCTCTCGCGCACCAATAGACGCCCGACCCCGGCAAGCCGCGCCTCGGCCTCTGCGATCACCCGGCGCACGGCGGGCGCGGCGAGCGGCGAGGGACCGCTGAAGCGGACATTCTCGAGCCGCTGGGGAAGCGGGGTGAAGACGCGGCAGACCTCGCTTGCCGGCCGGTTGCGGGTGAGCAGCACGGCGAGCACCTGAAGCGCGGCGACCAGCCCGTCGCCGGTGGTGGCGAAATCGGAGAGGATGATGTGGCCCGATTGCTCGCCGCCCACATTCATCCCCGTCTCGCGCATCCGCTCGGCGACGTAGCGGTCGCCCACCCGGGTGCGGAGCAGGCGGAGGCCGAGCCCGGCGAGATGGCGCTCGAGCCCGAGATTGGACATCACCGTGGCCACCACCCCGCCGCCGCGCAAACTCCCCTCCTCATGCCAGCGCCCGGCAATGAGGGCGAGGATCTGATCGCCATCGATCACCGCCCCGCGCTCATCGACCAGGACCACCCGGTCGGCGTCGCCGTCGAGGGCGATGCCGAGATCGGCTCCCTCCTCGCGCACCCGGGCGATCAGGCGGGCGGGATCGGTCGCCCCGCAGCCTGCATTGATGTTGAGCCCATCCGGCGAGACGCCGAGCGGCACCACCTCGGCGCCGAGTTCCCAGAGCACGGTGGGGGCGACCCGGTAGGCCGCGCCCTGCGCGCAGTCGAGCACGACCTTGAGCCCCTCGAGGCTGAGGCCGCGCGGGAAGGTCGCCTTGGCCGCCTCGATATAGCGCCCCGCCGCG
>KN173870.1:3146-3667 GCA_000759655.1 Acidicaldus organivorans
CAGCGCGGCGGGCTTGGCGAGCTCGGGGCCGAGATCGCGGGCCATCAGCGCCTCGATCTCCGCCTCCACCGCATCGGAGAGCTTGTAGCCGTCCGGATCGAAGAGCTTGATCCCGTTGTCCTGATAGGGGTTGTGCGAGGCGGAGATCATCACCCCGAGATCGGCGCGGAGGCTTCGCGTCAGCATGGCGATCGCCGGGGTGGGAAGCGGCCCCACCAGGATGACATCCATGCCAGCGCCGATGAAGCCCGCAGTGAGGGCGGGCTCGATCATGTAGCCGGAGAGGCGGGTGTCCTTGCCGATCACCACCCGGTGCCGGTGCGGGCCGCGGGTGAACAGGATCCCCGCCGCCTGGCCGAGCTTGAGCGCCGTCTCGGCGGTCATCGGCGGCGTGTTGGCGGTGCCGCGGATCCCATCCGTGCCGAAGAGACGCCGGGTGACGTTCATGCTCTCTCTCCTTGGGCTCGCAGTTCGGGCTGCAAAACCTGGGCCGGGCTCAGCGGGCGGGATGGGGCGAAAGC
>KN173871.1:0-3284 GCA_000759655.1 Acidicaldus organivorans
GCCGGGCCCGGGCTGGGTCCTGCCCCCGCCCCCCTATGCCGCCCCTCTCCAGATGACCGGCGAGGTTGCCCATATGAGCCTCACCCCGCGCGGGGATGTCGATGGGGTGATCCTCGCGGACGGCACCCTCGTCCACACTCCTCCCCATCTGGGGCCGCAGCTGATCGCCGCAATCCGCCTCGGGGACCGGGTGGCGATCCAGGGCTGGCGCGATCCGGGCTCGCCGGTGGTGCACGCATCGGTCATCACCGATCAGGTCAATGGCCAGAGTGTCGCCGATACGGGCCCGCCGCCGCCCGGCGCGCGTCCGCTCCCGCCTTTCGCCGCCTATCCGCAGCCGATGACGGTGCAGGGCCGGGTGACACTCTCGCTCTACGGCCCGCGCGGTGATCTCAACGGCGCCCTGCTCGAAGACGGCACCCAACTCCATCTGCCACCGCCCATCGCCGCGCAATACGCGCCGCTGCTCACGCCGGGGGCCGTGATTTCGGCAAGCGGCGAGGGTCTCGTCACCCCTTACGGGCGGGTTCTCGAGGCAATGGGGGTGCTCGCCGCCGGGCTCGCTTCCGCGCCTCCGCCTTACGCGCCGCCCGCGCCGGGGGCGGCGCCGCTCCCTCCGGGAGGGCGCTCATGAGGACGCTCTCGCGCCGGAGCGCGCTCGCCCTCGATACCCTCAACTTCATGATGGCCGATGTCCGCGACGGCATCGGCCCCTACCTCGCCGTTTTCCTCAAAGGCGCGGAACACTGGCAGCCGGGGGCAATCGGGGCGGCGATGGCGCTCAACAACATCGCCACCGCGCTTGCCCTCATCCCGGCGGGGCTCTTCATCGATGCGACGCGCTGGAAACGCGCCGCCTACGCGGGAGCGGGACTCGCCATCGCCTTCGGCGCGCTCCTCATCGCGCTCTGGCCGGTTTCGTGGGTGGTCTTCACCGCGGAAGCAGTGCTCGGCGCCGCCGCCGCCATCCTGCCGCCGGCCCTTGCCGGGATCACCCTCGGCCTCGCCGGGCCGGACGGGCTGGCGGGCCGGGTTGCCCGCAATGAGGCGTTCAATCACGCGGGCAATCTGACGGGAGCGCTCTTCATCGGCGTGCTGGCGAGCCTTTGGGGCCTACGCGCCCTCTTCGTCGCGGCCTGCGCCTTCGCCGTGGCGAGTGCGATGATCGCGGCGATGATCCCGGCGCGCGAGATCGATCATTCCATTGCGCGCGGCAGTAGGGCGGCGGATGTGGCGCCGATCGCGCTCGGCGCGTTGTTACGAGACCGCAACCTTGTCTTTTTTCTCCTGAGCGTGCTCCTCTTTCATCTCGGCAACGCGGCGATGCTGCCGCTCGCCGGTCAGGTGCTCGCCGCCTCCCATCCGGGGAGCGATGCCGCGGCGATGAGCGCCTGCATCTTCGTTGCCCAGGCGGTGATGGTGGCCACTGCCTTCCTCTGCGGCCGGGCGTTGGCGGCGGGTTACGGCGTGAAGACGATTTTTCTCGCGGGTCTCCTTGTCCTTCCCGTGCGCGGGGTTCTTTTCGCCCTGTTTTCCAGCCCGCTCGCGGTGATCCTCATCCAGACGCTGGACGGGATCGGGGCGGGCGTGTTCGGCGTGCTCGGCGTGGTGATCGCCGCCCGGCTCGCCCGCGGCACCGGGCGGGTCAATCTCGCCCAAAGCCTGGTGGCGCTTGCCAGCGGTTTGGGAGGCAGCGCCTCCAATCTGCTCGGCGGGCTGATCGTGCAGCGCTTCGGGTATGGCATGGGCTTTCTCGCCCTTTCCGCTGCCGCCCTCGCCGCGGCCCTGCTCTTCGCCGCCGCGGTCGATCTTTCGGAACACGCGCTTTCCCTCACGGCGCGGCACCTCCCGCTCGCCTCATCGCTCCGCGAGGCGCCCGATTGACAGGAGGCCGAATATAGTTCTCACTCATTACTAAATCGCCGCTCCGCCCAGAGGGCGGAAGGGGTTGCGCCAGCTGAGACCAGCGGAGATGGGGAGGAGCATGACCGTCACCTACCGGCTCGCCGACGAGATCGCCTGGATCACCCTCGCCCGGCCCGCCAAACGCAACGCCATCGACGATGCCACGCTCGCTGCGCTCGACCGCGCGGTGACCCGCGCCGGGGAAGAAGCCCGCGCCGCGGTGATCGCGGGCGAGGGGCCCTGTTTCTCGGCCGGCCTCGATCTCGCCGAGCACCGGGTGCGCGCGCCGCTCGAGGTCTTTCACCATTCGCGAAGCTGGCACGAGGTCTTCACCCGCATCCGCCGGGGCCGCATCCCGGTGATCGCCGCGCTCCACGGGGCGGTGGTGGGGGGCGGGCTCGAACTCGCTTCTGCCTGCCATCTGCGCGTGGCCGACGAGACGGCGTTCTTCGCGCTTCCCGAGGGCCAGCGCGGCATCTATGTGGGGGGTGGGGCCTCGGTCTTCGTCGCCCGCCTGATCGGCGCGGCGCGGATGGCCGACATGATGCTCACCGGGCGCGTGCTCTCCGCCGCCGAGGCCGAGCGTTGGGGCCTCGTCACCTACGTTGTCGCCGCGGGGGAAGCGGCGGCCCGCGCCGGAGAACTCGCCCGCAAGATCGCGGCGATGGCGCCCGCCACCGTGCTCGGCATCCTCCATGTGCTGCCGCGCATCCAGGACATGGCCGAAAGCGATGGACTGCTCGTCGAAAGCCTGATGGCCGCCCTCGCCCAGTCGGCACCGGAGGCGCAGGCGCGGCTCGAGGATTTCGTCGCCAAGCGCGGGGCGAAAGTGGCCGCCCCGCCTGCGGCGGGTTAGATTGGGGCGAGAAGGGGGGAGGAAACGATGCAGGGACTGACACGACGCCACCTGGTGGCGGGCCTCGGCGGCGCGGCGGCGCTCACGCTGGCAAGGCCGCAAGGCGGGCGGGCTGATACCGCGCCGGTGAAGCTCGGCGTGCTCAACGACATGTCGGGCACCTATGCCGATTACCAGGGGATCGGCTCGGTGATCGCAACCCGCCTCGCTGTGGCCGATTTCGGGGGAGAAGTGGCGGGCCGCCCCATCGAGGTCGTCTTCGCCGATCATCAGAACAAGCCCGATATCGGGGCGGCGATCGCGCGGAGCTGGCTCGACCGCGAGGGGGTCGATGTCATCCTCGACGTGCCGAATTCGGCGGTCGCGCTGGCGGTGGCCGATCTCTGCCGGCAGAAGAACAAGGTTTTCATCGGCTCGGGCGCCGGAACCGCGTTGCTTACTGGCGAGAAATGCGCCCCCACCACCGTGCACTGGACCTATGATACCTGGTCGCTCGCCCACAGTCTGGGCCAGGCGGTGGTGG
>KN173871.1:3372-8198 GCA_000759655.1 Acidicaldus organivorans
CGCGCGGGGGAAAGAAATGGTTCCTCCTCGTCGCCGATTACGTGTTCGGTTACGATCTCGAAAAGAATGTCGGCGAGGCGGTCACCGCGGCGGGCGGGACGGTGGTGGGGCGGGTGCGCCATCCGCTGGGCACCAGCGATTTCTCGAGCTACCTCGTCTCGGCGCAGGCCTCCGGGGCGGATGTGCTTTGCCTTGCCAATGCCGGGGATGACACCACCACGGCGATCAAGCAGGCGGCCGAATTCGGGATCAACCGGCAGATGACGCTGGTCGGGCCGATCGTCAACGTCAATGTCGTGGTCCCGGTGGGGCTCGCCAACGCCCAAGGGATGCTGGCCGTCACTCCCTTCTACTGGGATCTCACCCCAGCGACGCGCGCCTTCGCCGAACGCTTCGCCGCCCAGCATCCCCGCCACAACATGCCGAACGACATGCAGGCGGGCTGTTACGCTGCCACCCTCCACTATCTCAAGGCGGTGGCCAAGGTCGGAAGTGCTGAGGACGGCGCGGCGGTGGTCGCGGCGATGAAGGCGATGCCAACCGACGATCCGCTGTTCGGCAAGGGCGTGATCCGCGTCGATGGGCGGAAGATCCATCCGCTCTATCTGATGCAGGTCAAGAAGCCCGAAGAGTCGCACGGTACCTGGGACGTGTTCAAGGAAGTCGCGGTGATCCGCGCCGAGGACGCCTATCGGCCGCTTGCCGAGGGACACTGCCCGCTCGTCGCCAATTGAAGCCATGTTGAACCGCTGCCAAGACCCCAGCCGAGGGAGGATGTGACATGGAAACGACCCCAGCCCAAGCCGACGCCGAAGCCCTTCGCATCCAGCGTGTCGCGGTGATCGGCACCGGCGTGATCGGGGCGAGCTGGTGCGCGACCTTCCTCGCCCACGGGCTCGAGGTGCGGGCAACCGACCCCGCGCCCGGGGCAGAGGACAAGCTGCGCGCCGCCCTCGCGGCGATGGCCCCAGCACTCGCCGAGCTCGGGCTCAGTCTCGCCGGGGCGGAGGCGCGGCTCCGTTTCGAGGCAAGCCCCGAGGCGGCGGCGGAGGGGGCCGATCTCGTGCAGGAAAACGCCCCCGAACGGCTCGACGTCAAACGCGAGCTCTTCGCCCTTCTCGATGCGGCGGCGCCGGAGCACGCATTGCTCGCCTCCTCGACCTCGACCATCCCGGTGAGCGCTTTCCAGGATGCGGCACGCCGCCATCCCGAACGGATCGTGCTCGCCCATCCCTTCAACCCGCCCCATCTCATCCCGCTGGTCGAGGTGGGCGGCGGGCGGGCCACGGCAGAGGCGGCGGTGGCCCGTGCCATGGCGTTTTACCGCCGCATCGGCAAGCATCCGATCCGGCTCAAGAAGGAGATCCGCGGCCACATCGCCAACCGGCTCCAGTTCGCGCTTTGGCGCGAGGCGATCCATCTGGTGCGGGAGGGGGTGGCGGATGTCGCCGACATCGACGCGGCGATCGCGCATGGGCCGGGTCTGCGCTGGGCGTTGCTGGGGCCCTTCCTCAATCTCCATCTCTCGGGCGGGGAAGGGGGGATCGCCGCGCTTTTCGAAAAGCCGCTCTGGAAGGAGGTCGAGGAGACGGCGGCCGAGCTCGGCCCGGCGCGTCCCTTGAGCGATGAGGAGAAGCGGCGCATCGCGGCGGGTGTGGCCGAGGAAATGGCCCGCTTCGCGCCGCGCGCGATGCAGGAAAGCCGCGACCGGGTGCTCATCCGCCTGCTCGGCCTGAAGCTGAACGAAAAGGAGCTTCCCTGAGCAAGCGCGGGGGAGGGAAGGGGTGGCGATGATCGATTTCGATGCGCTTCCTCTCTATGGCGTGGGCGAGCGGCGGCCGCGCGTGGCAAGCCTCGTCGAGATGTTCGCCGAGGCGGCCGGGAGCGTTCCCGAGGCAGTGGCCTATGTCGAGGGCGAGGCGCGCCTCAGCTTTGGGACGATCGCACAACGGGTCGAACGCTTTGCCGCATGGCTTGCCGAACGTTTCGAGGAAGGAACGGTAATCGGGATCCTCATCCCCAATGGCGCGGCTTTTGCGGTGGCCTATTTCGCCGCACTGCGCGCCCGCCTCGTCCCCGCCCTCCTCAACCCGCTCCACCCGCCGCGCCGTCTCGCCGCGCTCCTGGGCGAAGCGGAAGGCCGCGCCCTGATCGCCGCCCCGCCCACCCGCGCACTCGGCGAGGCGGTGCGGGCGGAGATGGAAACGCTCGCCCTCCTCGAAGAGACGGAAGACACCGCGGCAAGGAAGGCCCTGGCCGCCCGCGGCGAGCCGGGCCCCGATGACCCCGCGGTCATTCTCTTCACCGGGGGCACCACCGGCCTGCCCAAGGCGGTCGCGCAGACGCACCGGCGGCTTCTGATCGCGCTGCGCATCGTCGAGTACAACTGGCCCACCCGGCGTTCGGGCGAAGTGTGGCTGCCGATCGCCCCTTTCACCCATGTCTTTGGCTTCCTCCAGGGATTCCTGGCCCCCATCTCGGCGCGGGCGATGAGCGTCATCCCGCCCCGTTTCCAGCCCGAACTGATCGTCGATCTCCTCGACCGGTACCGTGTCAGCGTCTTCGGTGGCGGGCCGGCGCCGGTCTATGCCGGGGTGCTGGCGGCAACCAATTTCAGCCGCGCCGATCTCTCTCGCTTGCGCGTCTGCCCCTCGGGCGGGGCGCCGGTGCCGGTCGAGATCCATCGCCGCTGGCGCGAGTGCACCGGTGCTGAGATCCACGAGGGCTATGGCATGACCGAAATGGCCCCGATCAGCGGCACCACGTCGCTTTCCGGGGTGCGGCCGGGCTCGGTCGGTCCCGCCCTTCCCGGCATCGACATCGAGATCGTCGATGTCGAGACCGGAACCCGCCTGCTGCCCCCCGGCGAGAAGGGCGAGATCCGGGTGCGCGGGCCGCACATGATGGAGGGCTACCGTAACCGGCCGGAGGAGACCGCGCTCGTGCTGCGCGAGGGCTACCTTTATACCGGCGATATCGGCTTTCTCGATGCGGAGGGCTTCCTCCACATCACCGACCGCAAGAAGGACATGATCCTGGTCAAGGGGTTCAATGTTTATCCGCGCGAGGTGGAGGAAGTGCTGCACGCCCATCCCGACGTGGCGCAGGCCGGGGTGATCGGCCTTGCCGATGCGCGGAGCGGGGAGCGGGTGGTGGCCTTCGTCGTGCCGCGGAGCGGGGCCACGCTCGATCCCGCCACACTCGCCCGCCACTGCGCCGACCATCTCGCTCCCTATCAGTGCCCCGCCGCGATCCACGTGATCGAGGCGCTCCCGATGACCGGGGCGCACAAGCTCGACCGGCTGGCGCTGCGCCGCCTGGCGGAGGGCGCGGCCTAGATCACCCCGCGCGCGGCGAGCCCCGCGATCGCTTCGTCATCATAGCCGAGCTCGCGCAGGATCTCGCTTGTGTGGGCGCCCTTCTCCGGGGTGGGGGTGCGCAGCGCCCAGTTGGTGCGGGAGAGATTGACCGCCTGGCCGACCAGGCGGATCTCGCCCTTTTCCGGATGGTGCAGCGGCGCGGCGATGCCGAGATGCTGGACCTGGGGGTCGGCGAAGACTTCATCGATCCGGTAGATCGGCCCGGCGGGCACCCCGGCCCGATTGAGCGCCTCGAGCCAGTAGGACGAGGGGCGGGTGCGGGTGATCGCCTCGATCGCCGCATTGAGCGTGTCGCGATGGGCGAGCCGCGCCGCGCCATCGGCGAAGCGGGGATCGGTGGCGAGCTCCGGCGCGCCGAGCGCCTCGCACAGGCGGCGGTAGATCTCGTTGCCAGCAACCGCGATGTTGATGTGCCCATCCGCCGTGGCATAGACGCCGGTCGGCACCGTGGTCGGGTGGTTGTTGCCCGCCTGGCCCGGCACTTCGCCTGCGAGCAGGTAGCGCGCCGCCTGGAAGTCGAGCATGGCGATCTGTGCGGCGAGCAGCGAGCTCTCCACATACTGGCCCTCGCCCGAGACCTCGCGTTCGAGGAGGGCGATCAGGATCCCCATCGCGCAGAAGATCCCGGCGCAGAGATCGGCGATCGGGATGCCGACCCGGACCGGACCCTGGCCGGGAAGCCCGGTGATCGACATCAGCCCGCCCATGCCCTGGGCGATCTGGTCGAAGCCGGGGCGGTTGGCATAGGGGCCGTCCTGGCCGAAGCCCGAGATGCTTGCATAGATCAGGCGGGGATTGATCGGGCGGAGGTGCTCGTAGTCGATCTCGAGCCGGTGTTTGACGTCGGGGCGGTAATTCTCGACCACCACGTCGGCCGCGGCGGCGAGACGGTAGAAGATGGCGCGGCCTTCCTCCTGCTTGAGGTCGAGCGTCATCGAGCGCTTGTTGCGATGGAGGTTCTGGAAATCGGGCCCCTCGCGCCCCCCGCCGAGCCCCTCATCGGCGCCGGGGGCCTCGATCTTGATCACGTCGGCGCCCCAGTCGGCGAGCTGGCGCACCGCGGTGGGCCCCGCCCGCACCCGGGTGAGGTCGAGCACCTTGAAACGGGCGAGAGGCAGCCTGTTCATCATCTGGTCCCGTTCATGCGTTTCCATTCCGCGCAATCCCCCCAACCGCTCCCCCAGTCGGTCCTCCAGTCTGAAACCTTCGACGGGGAGGGAAGGAGGGAAGCTTGGCGACATTCTTTTCGCGCGGCAACGGGGCTTTGCCTCACGGGATTGCGATCGGTTCCTTGATGCGGCGCATGGTCGGCCGGGGGCAAATCGGCGAGAAAGGCCCATCCCGTGAAAGGAGCGGAGACGATGAGCAAACGAACGCCCAATCTCAACGTGCCTTTCTTCTGGCCGGTGCAGCTCGGCGAGGACCTCGCTGCGGCGGGGCTCGAGG
>KN173871.1:8263-8435 GCA_000759655.1 Acidicaldus organivorans
ATCGCCGATTATCATCGCGGCCAGAGCCTGGTCGAGACGCTTCAGGCGAATGGGCTGTCGCGCGTCTATCTCACCGACTGGAAGTCGGCCACGCTGGATATGAAGGATTTCGACGTCGATCAGTATCTTGCCGAGCTCAACGCCTGCATCGACGATCTCGGCGGGGTGGTCC
>KN173871.1:8466-16325 GCA_000759655.1 Acidicaldus organivorans
GGGCCGCTCAAGAAGATGGTGCACCGCACCCCGATGAGTTTCTACGAGGAACTGGTCGCCGCGGGCGGCGGGCTAATGCTCGGCCATTTCATGCTGCAGGGATGGAAGAACATGCATCCCGGCGAGCACTACGTCACCGAACACATCGATCTCTATGAGCACGTCGATGATCCGGCCTGGCTGCGCAAGGCGGAGGCGTTCGAGGCGTGGTACGAGCATCCGATCAATCTGCCGGGGCGGTGGTATCTGCAGGTGATCAAGGAGATCTTCAAGGAGAACCGGCTCGCCCACGGCACGTTCGTTGCCCTCGGGCGGAAGGTCTCGCTCAAGGCGATCACCGTGCCGCTCTATCTGCTCGCGGGCGAGGCGGATGACATCACGCCCAAGGAGCAGGTCTTCGCCGCGGCCCGGCTGGTGGGCACTCCCCCGGAGAAAATCGCCCAGAAACTGGTCCCCGGCGGGCATATCGGGCTCTTCATGGGGGCGCGCACCCTGCGCGAGCACTGGCCGGAGGTGGCGCGCTGGATCAAGGCGCAGGAGGGCGAGACAAAAGGCTGAAGGGGCAAAAGGCTGAAGGAAAGAGCCGAGGCGCGAGGGGAGAGGGCGGGGGCCATCGTCCCCGGCTCTTGCCCTCCTTCCGCGGCTGGGGTAGGGATATGTTATAACGTTGCAAACAACGTTGCAAACACCGATCCGTGAGCCAAGGAGGATCACGCCCGATGACCGCCCTTTCCCGCCGCCAAAGTCTCGCCTTGCTCCCCGGCGTCCTGCTCGCCATCCAGGCGTCCCGCGCCACTCCAGTGCTGGCCGCAACGCCGCTCAACGTCGTCGCCGCCGAGAATTTCTACGGCGACATCGCCGCAACCCTCGGCGGCCCGCTGGTGAGTGTGACCAGCATCCTCTCCGATCCCAACCAGGACCCCCACCTCTTCGAGGCGAGCCCCTCGGTCGCCACGGCGCTCGCCAAGGCGGATCTCGCCATCGAGAACGGCGTCGGCTACGATCCATGGATGGCCCGCCTGCTCGCCGCCTCCCAAGCGCCCACCCGCCGCGTCATCGATGTCGGCGCGTTGGTTGGCGCCAAGGAGGGGGACAACCCCCATATCTGGTACGACCCCCGCACCGCCCGCCGCCTCGCCGAAACCCTTCGCGAGGCGTTCAGCGGAAGCCGCCCCGAAGCGCGCGCCGACCTCGATGCCCGCGCCGGCCGCTTCACCGCGGGCCTCGACCGGTTGGAGGCCAGGATCGCCGCGCTCCGCCCCAAAGTGGCGGGCATGCCGGTGACGGCGACCGAGCCGGTGCTCGGCCATCTCTTCGCCCGGCTCGGGCTTGAGGTGCGCAATGAGCGGTTCCAGTGGGCGGTGATGAACGACACCGAACCTTCCGCCGCCGACGTCGCCGCCTTCGAGGACGACCTCCGCCACCACCGCGTCCGTCTCCTCGTCTATAACGCCCAGGCCACCGAGCCGATCGCCGCCCGCATGCGCGACATCGCCCGCGAGGCGGGCATCCCCGTCGTGGGCGCCTATGAGACCGAGCCGCCCAAGACCTCCTATCTCGACTGGATCGGGACGACCCTCGCCGCGCTGCAAAAGGCTCTTCTTGGTGAAGGCAAGGGGTGAGCGGGAGTGATGAGCGAAGACGGCGGAAAGGAAAATCGGCCTCCCTTACGCTTCTCCCGCCTCGCCCTCGGTCACGCGGGGAGGCCTCTGGTGAGCGGGCTCGAGGGGGAGGTCGGGGCCGGGGAGTTCGTCGCCGTGCTCGGCCCCAATGGAGCGGGCAAGACGACCCTGCTCAAGACCATTCTCGGCCTCCTCCCCCCGCTCGAGGGCCGTCTCGACGTGCTCGGCGCCCCGCCCCGGCGTGGCCATCCGGGGATCGGCTACATCCCCCAGCACCGCAGCCTCGCGGGCTCGCTGCCGCTTGCCGGGATCGAGCTCCTCGCGAGCGCCCTCACCGGCGCACGGCCCGGCCTTCCCCTGCTGAGCCGCGCCGAGCGCGCCGAGATCGATCGCGCGCTCGCCCTGGTGGGGGCGGAGGCGCTCGCCGCGCGCCCCTTGCGCACCCTCTCGGGGGGCGAGCGTCAGCGCCTCCTCCTCGCCCAGGCCCTGCTCGGACGGCCCCGCCTGCTTCTCCTCGACGAGCCGCTGATCAGCCTCGATCCCCGCCATCAGGCGGAATTCGTGGCGCTCATCCAGCGCCTCGCCCATGAGGAGGGGCTTGCCGTGCTCTTCACCGCCCATGAGATCAACACGCTGCTCGGCGCGATCGATCGCGTCCTCTATCTCGGCCACGGGCGGGCCGCCTTCGGCCGGATCGAGGAGGTGATCAGCGAGGCCACCCTCTCCTGGCTCTATGGCATGCCGATCCATGTCCTGCGCGCCGGGGGACGGATCTTCGTTTATGCCGAAGGGCTTACCCCTGAGTCGGAGGCGCACCGTCACGAGGCCGGAGCCGATGTTCTCCTATGATTTCATGCGCTACGCTTTCGCCGCGACGGCGCTCGCCGCTTTCGCCGCCGCCGCGTCCGGCTATTTCCTCGTTCTGCGGGGCCAGAGTTTCGCCGGCCACGCCCTCTCCCATATCGGCTTCGCCGGAGCGGCGGCGGCGCCGCTCCTCGGCGTTCCGGTGCTCGCCGGATTCCTCGCCGCCGCCCTCCTCGGCGGGCTGGGGATCGGGCTTTTCGAGGAGGACCGGGCCGGGCGCGATCTCGCCATCGGCATGGTGCTCGCCCTCGCCCTCGCTCTCGGCATGTTTTTTCTCCATCTCTACCGGGGCGCGGCGACCCTCCTCTCCGCCCTTCTCTTCGGCAATGTCTTCGCCGTGGATCGCGCCACGCTGCTCGCCCTCGGCCTGCTCACCCTCCTCGTGCTCGCCGCGATGGGGCTCATCGCCCGGCCCCTCCTCTTCGTCTCGCTGCAGCCGGAACTCGCCGAGGCCAAGGGGGTGGCGCCGCGCCGCTACGGGGTGCTCTTCATGCTCATCACCGCCGCGGCCACCGCGCTCGCCAGCGTCATCGTGGGAAGCCTCCTCGTCTTCACCCTGCTCATCGGCCCCGCCGCCGCCGCGCTCCGTCTCTCCCGCCGCGTCGCCTCCGGCCTCGCCTTGACCTTCGCCTTCGCCCTTCTGGAGGCCTGGGGCGGGCTCGCCCTCGCCTATGCCACCGACTGGCCGGTGAGCGTGGCGATCACTTTCCTCGCCTTTCTCGTTTTTCTGGCAAGCCTCGGGGCGGCGGCGCCCGCCCGCCTTGCGCGAGGGTGAAAACCCTTTAAGAAAAAGGGCATAAAGGCTGACATTTCCAGGCCGCCTGGGAAGAGGAGGGCGGGGTGAGTCTGTTCGGCAAGCGCCTGATCGGCGTGGTCGCCGCGGGGTTCGGCACCTTCATCAATCTCTACACCACCCAGGCGATCCTCGCCGTGCTCGCCGTCGAGTTCCATGTCTCGCCTGCCGCGACCGGGCTCACCGTCACCGCGCCGCTGGTGGCGGTGGCGATCATGGCGCCGATCGTGGGCTTCATCTCCGACCGGCTGGGACGGAAACGGGTCATCGTCACCGCCTCTCTGCTCCTTGCGCTTCCCACCCTGGCGCTCGCCTTCGTTCCCGATTTCCGCCTCTTCCTGCTCTGCCGCTTCGCCCAGGGCGTGCTGCTTCCCTTCATCTTCGCCGTCACCATCGCCTATATCGGCGAGGAGTGCCGCGAAGCCGAGAATATCCGCCTCGCCTCGAGCTATTCGATCGGCACCATCATTGGCGGGTTCTGCGGGCGCTTCATCGCCGGGCTCGCCGCGACCTATGCCGGCTGGCGGACGGGCTTTGCCCTGCTCGCCGCGCTCACCTTCGCCGCGGGGCTCGTCATCGCGCTCGCCCTTCCGCCGGAGCAGCGTTTTTCCCCCCAGTTCGGCCTCAGGAATGCCTGGCGGGCGGTGGGGGAGCATCTCGCCAATCCGCGGCTGGTCGCCACCTATGCCGCGGGCTTTGCCGTCCTCTTCTCGATCGTCGCCACCTTCACCTACGTCAATTTCCTCCTCGCCGCGCCGCCCTACCGGCTCGGCCCCGCTGCGCTCGGCCTGGTCTTTGCGACCTATCTCGTCTCACTCGTCTCGACGCCGATCGCTACCCGCCTCGCGCTTCGCTTCGGGCGGCGGGTGACGCTGGCGCTCGCCGCCCTGACCGGCTCGGCGGGGCTCGTTCTCACCCTCGCCCCCGCCCTTCCGCTGATCATCGCCGGGCTCGGGCTCGGCGTGGGCGGGCTCTTCATCGAGCAGGTGATGGCGATCGGCTTCGTCGGGCAAGTGGCGGAGCGCGCCAAATCGACCGCGGTCGGGCTCTACGTGACGTTTTACTATATCGGAGGTGGGCTCGGCGGGGTGCTGCCGGGCGGGATCTGGCACCGCTTCGGCTGGCCGGGCTGCGTGGCGCTGGTCCTTTTCGTCCAGGCGCTGATGCTCGCCATCGCCTGGCCGTTCTGGCGCCCCCGTCCGCTCACCGCGTGAGGGAGAGGCGGGCGAGGGCGGCGACCAGCTCTCCCGAGACCCGCCGGAAGGCGGGGCTTTCCACGCCTTCCTGGGCAGCCACCCGGCGCAGCGAGGCGTAGATATCGGCGATGGTGCTTCCTTCGAGGTGATGGTCGTGGATGAAACGGGCGAGACCATCGGTGCCGTCGGCGGCGAGCGCCGCAGAGGGGGTCTGGGCGAGACGGTGCCGGCGCGTCCAGACCCAGTGCGCCGCGATGGCCCCAAGCCCGGAACGGGGCGCGGTGAGATCGAGATCGAGCGAGAACCGCGCCGCCCAGTCCGGGAGCCGTTCGGCCGGCAGGGGGCGGGCGAAGACGAAACCTTGGCCGGAATGGGCGCCAAGGATCGCCACCGCCTCGGCCAGGGCGAAGCTCTCGAGCCCCTCTGCCACCACTTCGAGGCCGAGATCATCGCCCATCTGCACCAGCGCCCCCACCAGATGCAGCGTCTTGACCGGCTCGCGGTCGATCTCGCGCATCAAGCCCTGGTCGATCTTGAGCTCGCGGAAGGGGAGATCGCGCAGGCGCTGGAGACTGCTGTAGCCCGCGCCGAGGTCGTCGATGGAGAGATGGATGCCGAGTCCGACGAGCTGGCCGAGGATCTGCTGGCGCGGCGTGTCGCGGCCGAGCCATTCCTCCTCGGTGAGTTCGAGGTAAAGCCGCTCGGGGGGGATGCCGCTCGCCGCAACCCGCGCCCGCAACGTGGCGGCGAGATCGGGGCGGATGAGGGTGGTGGGGGGCAGGTTGAGGGAGACGGCGAGGCGGAGCCCGGCGCGTTCCCAGCGGCCGAGATCGGCGAGCGCCTGATCGAGGCCGAGGCGGAAGATCTGGTCGAGATCGCTTTCGCCCAAGAGCGGCAGGAACTGGGCGGGCGGGATCACCTCACCCGAGGGAAGGCTGAGGCGGGCCAGCGCCTCGACCTTGACCACGCGGCCGGTGCGGAGCGAGACGATCGGCTGGGAATGGAGGGTGAACCCTCCGTCGAGCAGGGCGCTGCGCCAGGTCTTGGCGGTGTCGGGGGCGAGGACGGGCATGCTGCCCGCGCGTTTCTTGAGCCGGCGCAGGGCGGCGAAGCGCTCGCTCAGGCCCGTCGCGAACTGGCGCATCCAGTGTGCTTCGAACTGGTTGGGGAAGAGACCGAAGAGGACGAGGATGAGATCGGTTCGCCCGTGCTCGTCGAGGATGGGAACGGCGAGCGAGGAGCGGATGCCGGCCGCGAGCAGGGCATCGCGCCACGGCGCCACCCGCGGATCGAGCGCGGAGTTGATGCAGCTCTGCAGTTCGCGGCTGCGCCAGGCGGTGCCGAGGATGCCGCGGCCGAATTCGGAGACGGGATCGAGCGAGGGGCTGTGGCCGATTTCCGATTGCAGGAGCTGCCGGAGCCGGCCTTCGATCGCATCGCTGAGGAGCTCGGCATGGAAGCGGCCCGAAAGGTCGGGACGCATCAGCGCCGCCCCGGCGAGGCCGGGGAGCCGCGCCAGCGCCTCGAGCACGCGCTGGGCGGCATCGACCCAGAGGAGCGGCGTCTCGGCCTCGGTGAAGAGATCGGCGGCGCGGTAGGTCTCGACGATCCGCTCATGGGCCTCGATCTGCGCGGCAGTCGATTCCTGGATGCGGGCGTTGAGGATGGCGGCGATGTCGTGCCGGGCGGCGGCGCGCAGCGGCAGGGCGGCGAGTCTCTGGGCGAGCAGGTTCTGCAAGGTACCGGCGGCCTGTGCGAGCAGGGTGGGATCGGCCCCGGTGAGGGCGTGGAGGTGGCCCATTTCTTCGCCCGCGGCGAGGATCGCGGCGCGGGAGGCGGTGGGCTCGAGGATGATGATGATGTCCTCGATCAGGCGCTTCCGCCGCCGTTCGCGCTCGGCTTCGGTCACCGCGCGCAGCAGGGCGCGGAACAGCGGAAAGCGGGCGAACTGGGTGATGAAGGCATCGACCAGCTCGACCGGATCGATCCGGCCGGGAAACCCGTGCTCGGCGAGGATGGCCGCCGCCTCCGCGCCAAAAGGGTCTTCCGGAAGGTGGGCGGGGGCTGCCTGTTCGAGGAGGCCCGGCCGCCAGCGGCACCACCACGCCCCCTGTCCGGCCTTACCCGATTTGGCGACGTAGAGGGCGGCGTCGGCGCGGCGGAGGAGGAGATCGGGATCGTTGCCGTCATCGGGAGCGATTGCCACGCCGAGGCTGAAGCGGGCGTTGACCACGCAGCCATCGCCGAGATCGAAAGGCTGGGCCACCGCTCCGCGTAGGCGCTCGACGGCGACGGTGAGTTCGGCGGGTTCTCTGAGGCCCTCGATGGCGAAGGCGAACTCGTCACCGCCGAAGCGGCAGAGGAGGTCGGATTCGCGCATGAGGCGGCGCAACCGCTCGGCGAAGCCGCGCAGCAGCCCATCGCCGCTGGCATGGCCCCAGGCGTCGTTGACCGGCTTGAGATCGTCGATGTCGAGCAGTCCGACCGCAAGCCGGGTGCCGGCGCGCCGGGCGCGGGCCAGCGCGTGGGGGAGGCTTTCCTCGAAGAAAAGCCGGTTGTGGAGGCCGGTGAGCGCATCCTGGCGGGCGAGGTGGAACTGGCGGCGCTCTTCCTCGATCAGGCGGGTCTTGAAGTCGAAGGCGGCAAGGCCGTGCTCGAGCAGCGCGGTGAGCCGGTGGCAGAGGGCGATCACCGCCGCATCGAAGGTTCCGGCCCGGCGCGAGATCAGGTTGAGGAGGGCGAACGGGGTTCCCTGGCGGCGCAGCGGGAAACTGGCCACCGCTTCCAGGCCGAGCGCCTTGGCCAGCGGGTGTGAGGGGCGGTGGACGGGATCACGCAGGAACTGGTTGTCGATTACCGGCTCCCCCCTTCGCCAGGCGGTGGCGGCGAGACTGGGCGGGGCATCATCGAGCCGGAGGCGGAGGTGGCGGAGGACGTCGCTTTCCACCCCGGCGGCCGAGAGGATCTCGATCTCACCCTCCGGGTTAGGGCGTCCGATCCAGGCAAGGTCGAAGAGGCGGGGCTGGACCACCCGGGCGCAGACATCGAAGAGCATCTCCGCCTCGCTTCGCGCCTGGATCAGCGTCTCGGAGACGCCGAGCAGGGCGTTGTGGAAAGCCTGGAGGCGTTCGAGCCGGACCTTGCGGTCCAGCGCCGAAAGCGCCTGGCTCACCTCGCGGGCGAGATCCTCGAGGACGGAGGTGAATTCCTCGTCGAACCGGTCCTGCTCGCTGGCATAGAGACCGAGCAGCGCGATCACCTCGCCTTCGCGGTGCAACGGGAGGGTCGCCGAGGCGGCGATCTGGTGGCGCCGGGCGCGTTCGAACCAGGGGGCGATGGTGGGCTCCGCCTCGAGAAAAGGGACGATGATCGCCTGGCCCTCGC
>KN173871.1:16536-19536 GCA_000759655.1 Acidicaldus organivorans
GGCGTCGATCGAGATGCGGATGCCGTCGAGGTAACCCGCGGCGGGACCGGAGCGGGCGAGGAAGTGGAACCAGCCCTCATCGTCCGGCACGCCGATCCAGGCAAGCCGCAGCCCGGTTTCGCGGATGATGAGGTCGGTGACGGCGGCAAACAGGTCCTGGTCGTTATCGGCCGAGGTGGCGAGTTTGGCCACGCCGGCGAGCAGCCCCTTGAACTGGCCGAGGCGGAAGAGGCGCTGGCGGTCATGGCGCCGTTCGGCCTCGAGCGCGGCGGCTTCGAGGAGGGAGGCGGCGACCTCGGCCGCCCAGGCAAGGAAACGCTGTTCGGCGGGCGAGGGGCCGCCCCCTTTGGCGAGCGCGATGAAGAGGCAGCCCGCCTCGCGTTCGCCGTGCCGGACGGGGAGGCACCAGAGGCTGGCGAAGCCGTGCTCGCGAAGCAGGGCGGCGAGCGGGGCGAGCGCTTTTTCGACTTCCGGGGGAAGGCCAAAATCGTGACTCGCGTCGAGATCGGCGGAAAAGAGCGGGGCGATGAGATGGATGCTGCGGGCAAGCGGGGGTGCGTCACCAAGCAGCGTCTCGAGCCGCGCCGTGAGGACGGGGGGCAGGTTCGCCGCGGCGAGCAGGGTGGGGCGCCCCTGGTTTTCGGCCACCAGAAAAGCTGCGCTCGCCGGAATGACCCGGCCGATCGCCGAACAGAGTTGAGAGGCGCCGACCGTCGCCGCGTCGCGGCGGGCGAGCGCCCGCACGAGGTCGGTCTGAATGGCGAGAAGCTCGGCGAGACCGGGCTCGGCGCTGGGCGGCTGCAACATGAACCCCACCGTTTAACAGAATCCCCCCCTCGATCCATAGCGGCAAATGGTAAACCAAACCTGAACCGGCCGGCGGCGAAGGGGTGCGGCCACATGGCGGAGAGAGGGACGGAGGGCCTTGATTTATGCCAAAAATCCCCAGATGGTGAGGAGAACGAGGAAGGAGGATCCCCCATGAGCGGAGGATGGTGGAAGAGGAAAGGAATGCTCGCCGCATGTCTCCTCGCCATGACGGTCGCGGCGGCGGGGAGGGGAGCGCGCGCGGAGGATCACATCAGCTTCGGGCTCGACTGGAAGGCCGAAGCCGAATATGGCGGCTATTACGAGGCGCTCGCCCAGGGCATCTACCGCAAGCACGGGCTCGACGTCACCATCCGCGAGGGCGGGCCGCAGGTGAACCAGGCGCAGCTCCTGCTCGCCGGACGGCTCGATTTCATGATCTCCTCGAACAGTTTCCTCGCCCTCAATTTCGTCCAGCAGAAACTGCCCTTCCTCGCCATCGCCGCGATGTTCCAGAAGGACCCCTCGGTCCTCATCGCCCATCCCGGCACCGGGCACGACAGTTTCGAGGCGTTGAAGGGTGTTCCGATCATGATCGGCGCCGACACCCGCGCCGGGTGGTGGAACTTCCTCAAGGTGAAATTCGGCTATACCGACGACCAGATCCGCCCCTACACGTTCAATCTCGCCCCCTTCCTCCATGACAAGAGTGCGGTGCAGCAGGGGTATCTCGGCTCCGAGCCCTTCTCGATCGAGCAGGAGACTGGCGAAAAACCTGTCGTCCTGCTCATCGCCGATGCCGGGTTCGCGGGCTATGGCAGCCTGATCTCGACCTCCCGTCACCTGATCGAGACCAATCCCGACCTCGTCCAGCGTTTCATCGATGCCTCGATCGAAGGCTGGTACGCCTATCTCTATGGTGACCCGAAACCGGGCAACGACCTTATCCTCAAGACCAACCCCGAAATGACCCAGGCGCTCCTCGATTATGGACGGCGGACTCTCAAGGAGCACGGCATCGTCGATTCCGGGGACACGCTCAAACTGGGGATCGGGGCGATGACCGACGCGCGCTGGCACGATTTCTTCGAGAGCATGGTCAAGGCCGGTCTCTATAAGCCGGACATGGACTGGAAGGCGGCCTACACCCTCCGCTTCGTCGATCACGGCGTGGGGCTTGCCATGCGACCGGCCCAGCCCTGAGCGCGCTGCTTCGTCTGCAAGGTATTGGCAAGCGCTTCCCCAATGGGGTGGAGGCGCTGCGCGACATTACCCTCGAGATCGAAGCCGGCGAGTTCCTCGTCCTGCTCGGCCCTTCGGGTTGCGGCAAATCGACGCTGCTTCGCCTCATCGCCGGGCTTGAGACCGCCGATCGCGGCGCGCTCCTCTTTTCCCCGGCTCCACCACGGCCGGGCGAGATGGGCTTCGTCTTTCAGGAACCGACCTTGCTCCCTTGGGCGAGCGCGGCGGACAATGTCTATTTGCCGCTCCGCATCGAGGGGGTAGCGCGGGGCGAGGCGATGGGGCGGGTGCGCGCCATGCTCGCCGCTCTCGGCCTCGAGGGGTTCGAAGGCGCGCGGCCGCGCGAACTCTCCGGTGGCATGCGGATGCGGGTCTCGCTTGCCCGTGCCCTGGTCACCGGGCCCCGCCTCCTGCTTCTGGACGAGCCCTTCGCCGCGCTCGACGAATTCACCCGCCATCGCCTCCAGAACGATCTCCGCCGGCTCTGGCGGCGCGAGGGCGCCACGGTGGTCTTCGTCACCCACTCCCTCTATGAGGCGGCCTTCCTCGCCACCCGCGTCGTGCTGCTCTCGCCCCGTCCGGGACGGATCGCTGCCGAATTTCCGGCCCCCGCTCTCGAGGAGGCGCCCGAGGAGCGGCGGACCTCGACCGCCTATCTCGATTTCATCCGCACCCTCAGCCTCGCCTTGCAGGCGCTCCATCTCGAAGGGTGAAGATATGCTCCGCCGCCTTCCTTCCTTCGTCTTCGGTCTTGGGAGCCTCGCCCTCTGGGAGGGCCTCGTCCGCCTCTTCGCCGTCCCTGCCTATGTCCTTCCCGGTCCCGTGGCCATCGGAGCGGCTTTCCTCGACGATGCCCCGGGCCTGCTCGCCGCGCGCGCCGCCACGCTCGCGGTGACGGCGAGCGCCCTCATCGCGGCGGTGGCGGTCGGGCTTCTCCTCGCTCTCCTGGTG
>KN173871.1:19616-21363 GCA_000759655.1 Acidicaldus organivorans
AGCGCGAGCGCTTGGCTGCGGGCGGCGCTGGAGCCCTGGGCGGTGGCGCTGCAGGTCACGCCGATCGTCGCCATCGCCCCCCTCATCATCATCTGGGTCGGCAATCCGTTCCTGGCGCTGGTCACCTGCGCCACCATCGTCGCCTTCTTTCCGGTGTTTTCCTCGACGCTTTCGGGTCTTTCCGCCGCCTTGGGCGAGCATCTCGATCTCTTCCGCCTTTATGGCGCGCGAAGCTGGCAGGTGCTGCTCTGGCTCCGTCTTCCCGTCGCGGTCCCCTATTTCCTCGCCGGGCTGCGCATTTCGGGAGGGCTTTCGCTGGTGGGGGCGGTGGTGGCCGAATTCGTTGCAGGTTCCGGGGGATTTGCCTCCGGTCTCGCTTACCGTTTGCTCGAAGCGGGCTACCGGCTGCAAATCCCCCGCATGTTCGCCTGTCTCGTTCTGCTCGGGGTGGCAGGACTTGCCATCAACGCGAGCTTCGCCGCGCTGGAGGGGACGCTCGCGCGGCGGTTTCGCGGCTGACGCGTTCCGCCGCGTCGATGCTGCCCCGCGTCACGCCGTGTGGCGGATGCGGAAGACGAATTCGTTGCCTTCGGTTTTGGACTCGACGAGCTCGTTGCCGGTCGAGCGGCAGAACGCCTCGAAATCCTTGACCGCGCCCGGGTCGGTGGCATGCACGACGAGGACGTCGCCGCGCGGCAGATCTTTGAGCGCTTTCTTGGCGCGCAGGATGGGGAGGGGGCAGTTGAGGTTACGCGCATCGAGAGTATGTTCAGCCATGATGTTCCTTCCTGTTGCGGAATTGATGAGTGAGGTAAGACGCAGCCTGATCGTTGGTGGGCACGGGCAAAACCCGGCTCTCCGTCGCGCTTGCGTCAGATGAAGAGGTTGATTTCCGACTGCGAGGCGGTCTCGATATAGGTCGCCGCACCGCCGAGCACGGGGCCGTCGATCAAGTCCTCCCGTTTGAGCTCGAAGAGATCCATCGTCATCTGGCAGGCGATCATCTGCACGTCGGACTCGACGGCGAGGGTGCGGAGTTCTTCGATCGAGGCGACACCTTTCTTCTTGATGAGATTGTGCATCATCTTGGAGGCCATCGCATCGACCCCCGGCAGCATGCCGATCAGGTTCGGCATTTTGAGATGCATGCCCATGAGCGGCATTTCCATCGCTGGATTGCCGAGCGTGGTTATGGAGAGATCGAGTTTTTTCTTGAGGAGGTTGAGCCCGTAGAAGGTGAAGAACATCGAAACCTCGAGCCCCATCGCCGCCGCCGTGGTGGCGAGGATGAAGGGAGGATAGGCCCAGTCGAGCGATCCTTTGGTCACGATCATCGACAGGCGCTTGGCGTTGGGACGTTCACTCATGGTTCAATCCTTTCCCCCTTTCGGGCCTTTCTCCCTTTCGGGAATTCCTCCTGAGCCGTCCTGACTCCCGGATGTGGAGCGCGCGAGGAGCACGAGGACGACCATCCTGTTTTCTGTCGCGTCTCCTCAGGCAGCGGCCTGACAGCCCGCAAAATTGTCGGCGGACATCTTGGCCTCATAAGGTCCGGCGACCTGGCTTCCTGGAGTGAGGGTCGCCTTGGCCGCAGCCCAGTCGGCAGGCTTGACCCGCAACAGCCAGCCGGCGCCGTAGGGATCGGCATTGGCGAGTTTGGGGTTGGCGACGAGGTCAGCATTGACCGCCACCACTTCGCCATCGAAGGCGATCTTGGCCGGTCCCACCCACTTTCCTGACTCGATGG
>KN173871.1:21480-22152 GCA_000759655.1 Acidicaldus organivorans
TGCACGCTACGGCCGGCCTTGCGCGGCGTCACCGCGACCAGCTGGCCGGCAAGCGCCAGCGCCACCGCGGTCATGCCGAGCGTCACCGTGCCATCGGCCTCCTCGCGATACCACATGTTGTTAGGAACATCGTAGAGGAGCTCGTCAGGAAGCTCACATCCGCGTACGACCGGCATGATGATCTCTCCTTGCGTCCTGAAGGACCGAATTGACAACGAGTTTGACGATAGGGAGTTTAACGATAGGGGGTGACGTTTTCAATTACGATTTTCCTCCCCGTTTTCCGGCAAGGCCGATGTTTCCACCCGCTCGTCTTTCTTGGTCTCTCCATGCAGCGGGCGTGAGGCGCAGCAAAACGTCCCCAGCCCCGCCACTTCGAGTTTTCCCTCGACGAAAAGCCGGAGATGGGCGAGCACCGCTTCGGCGTAGAGCAGGCGCCGGCCGCGCTCGTCATCGTCGGTTGCCGCAAGCGCCATGTTGCACTGATAGATCAGCTCCCGGCATGATTCACGGCAGGCATTGAAGGTGGGATCCTGCCGCGCCCCTTGCGCGTGCAGGGCGAGAAGCCGGTAGCCCTCGCGCGTCCGCGTCGTCGGCGTCAGCCCATGCGCCATCAGCCACTGGCTCACGATCGCTTCCGCCTCCCCGATCAGCGCCGCGGCGCGCGCCGCG
>KN173871.1:22205-22968 GCA_000759655.1 Acidicaldus organivorans
CCTGCGGCGGCGAGGATCTCGTCCATGAAATAGGGCCGCGAGGTGGACTCACTGCCCGGCCCCTTGTCTTTCTCGGGGAAGATGTGACGCGGACGGACGTACATGCAGCCATAATAATTGGCGATCTTCACACCCTGCAGCGCGCGTTTAATCCGTTTCTTGATCCCCTCGTTGCCGAGCGCCTCGCGGATCCACTCCAGCGCATGGATGGTGCGCACCGTTCCCGGCTGATAGGGCTCTTCCCCGGCTTTTGTGGAAAGCCGCGTCGTCACCTCTTTCGCGTGTTCGTTGTGGGTGAGGTCATATTCCGCTTTCTTGAGGTTGTGATAGCAGCCGTTGCAGGGCGCCATCACCGTCTGATGGCCCATCTCCTGGGCGATCTTGAGGTTGCGCGCCGAAAGGAAGGTCTGCAGTTGCGGGTCGATGTTCTTGACCTCCATCGCGCCACAGCAGTTCCAGTTGTGGAGCTCGTCGAGTTCGAGCCCGAGCGCGCGCGCTACCGCCCGTGTCGAGCGGTCATAGGCGTGGCCGGTTCCCTCGAGGGCGCATCCCGGATAATAGGCAACACGTTGATGGACGGTCATGACTTCCTCTCTTCGAGGTGGAGCGCGGCGCGGTGCGCCGCTTCCTGTTCGGCGACGAATTCGGCGATGGCCTGCCGCGCCCGGCCCCAGTTGCGGGTGCGCGGCGGGCGGAGACGGGCGAGACCCAGTTTGATGAGAAGACCGACCGGCAGCTTACGCACCAGCGACATCACCATGTC
>KN173872.1:0-5107 GCA_000759655.1 Acidicaldus organivorans
CGCCGAGACCGCCCCCCAAAGCCCAGCCCCGGAGCCGAGTCTCATCGAGGCGATGCGTCGGGGCCTTCGCGGCCGCTGCCCGGTCTGCGGTCAGGGTCGCATCTTTTCCCGCTTCCTCAAGGTGGTGCCCCAGTGCGCGCATTGCGCCACGCCGCTCGGCAAGCTCCGCGCCGATGACGCGCCTCCCTACTTCACCATCCTGCTCGTCGGGCACATCGTCGTCCCGTCCATGCTGCTCCTCGAACAGATCGCCGCTCCGCCGATCTGGGTCCACATGGCGCTCTGGATTCCGCTCACCCTCCTGCTTGCGCTCGGCTTCCTCCAGCCGATCAAAGGGGTGGTGATCGGCGTGCTCTGGCGCCTCGACGCCGGAGAGGGCGAGCTCATCTCATGAGCCCCATGCGGCCGGCGAGAGGGATGACATGCAGCCGGCCATGACGGCCTCGCCCCGCCTGCTCCGGGTGGTGCTGGAAGGGGCGCCGCTCACCCGCCTCTCCCCCTTGCTCGAGGCCGACCGGGAACAGGCGGTGCGCGATCTCGAACTCGAGAACCATTTCGCGCTGAAGAGCCACCCCGGCCCTTACATCCTCCACCTTTCCATCCAGGAAGGCCGCCTCGTCTTCGATGTGCGCGACGCGGCAGACGAGGTGATCGTCGTCCACATGCTGGCGCTCGGCCCCTTCCGCCCGCTGATCAAGGACTATCACCTCCTGGTTGAGAGCTATCACCTCGCCCTCGCCGAAGGCCGCGAGGCGCGCATCCAGGCGATCGACATGGGCCGCCGCGGCCTGCACAACGAGGGCGCCGAACTGATCCGGGCGCGTCTCAAGGACAAGGTCGATGTCGATTTCGACACGGCCCGCCGTCTTTTCACCCTGGTCTGCGTCCTCCATAAGCGGGATGATTCCGGCTGAGCTGGGAAGCCTTTCGATGAACGCCCAGGCCCCCTCCGGCCGGGTTGGCCTGTGAAGATGGTTTGGGGAAGCAGGAGGAGACCGCGGTGAAGGTTGACGGCACGCCCTATCGCTCGATCTGGCTCGACCGCGACGGCTGGTCGGTGCGCATCATCGACCAGACCAAACTGCCCTGGTCCTTCGAAATCGCCCGCCTCACCACGCTCGAGGACGCGGCCCACGCCATCCGCGCCATGCTGGTGCGCGGCGCCCCCCTGATCGGTGTCACCGCGGCCTACGGGCTCTGCCTCGCCCTTCGCCGCGACGCCTCCGACGCCGCCCTCGAACAGGCCGCCGAGACGCTGCGCGCCACGCGGCCCACCGCGGTCAACCTCGCCTGGGCGCTCGAGCGGATGCTCGCCAAGCTCCGCCCCGCCGCCCCTTCGGCGCGGGTCGAACTCGCCTACGCCGAGGCCGCCCAGATCGCCGAGGAGGACGTGGCGCAGAACCAGGCGATCGGGCGCTACGGGCTCGAACTCATCGCCCATATCGCCTCGGGCCGGCCGATCCGCATCCTCACCCACTGCAATGCCGGCTGGATCGCCACCGTCGATTGGGGCACCGCGCTCGCCCCGATCTACATGGCGCATGATCAGGGAATTCCGGTCCACGTCTTCGTCGATGAGACCCGGCCCCGCAACCAGGGCGCCCTGCTCACCGCCTGGGAACTCGGCAAGCACGGCGTGCCCCATACCCTGATCGTGGACAATGCGGGGGGGCATCTCATGCAGCGCGGCCTGGTCGATCTCGTCCTGGTCGGGGCGGACCGGGTGAGCCGGCATGGCGATGTGGCCAACAAGATCGGCACCTACCTCAAGGCCCTCGCCGCCCGCGACAATTCGGTCCCCTTCTGGGTCGCCGCTCCGGCGTCCTCGATCGACTGGAGCATCGAGGACGGCGTGCGCGACATTCCGATCGAGGAACGCCCGGCGAGCGAGGTGACCAACGTCACCGGCCGGGCGCCGGATGGACAGGTCATGCAGGTGCGGATCTGCCCCAAGGAGACGCCCGTACTCAATCCCGCCTTCGACGTCACCCCCGCCCATCTGGTAAGCGGCATCATCACCGAACGGGGCCGTGCCGCGGCAAGCGAAGGGGGGCTGCTCTCGCTCTTCCCCGAATACCGCTAAAGGAGGCGCGCGCCGCGCCCTGCCCCATGACAGGGCAGAAGGCAAGGGTCAGCCGGACGCCGATGAGGCCAGGGAAAGGCCGCCCTCACGCTCGATGAAGGCGGCGATTTCGGTAACGCCGATCCCGGCGCGGATATTGGTGAAGGTGAAGGGGCGGTCTCCCCGCTGGCGCCGCGCATCGCGCTCCATCACCGCGAGATCGGCCCCGACATAGGGCGCGAGATCGATCTTGTTGATGATGAGGAGGTCACTCCGGGTGATGCCTGGGCCACCTTTGCGCGGGATCTTGTCCCCCTCCGAGACGTCGATGACATAGAGGGTGAGATCGGCGAGTTCGGGGCTGAAGGTCGCGGCGAGATTGTCTCCGCCGCTTTCGATCAGGATGAGATCGAGGCCGGGGAACCGCGCGCAGAGCGTCCGCACCCCGGCGAGATTGATCGAAGCGTCCTCGCGGATGGCGGTATGCGGGCAGCCTCCGGTCTCGATGCCGAGGATGCGCTCGGGCGGCAGCGCCCCGGCCCGCATCAGGAACTCGGCGTCCTCCTTGGTGTAGATGTCATTGGTGATGGCGGCGATCTGGTAGCGGTCGCGGAAGGCGCGGCAGAGCGCTTCCATGAGCGCCGTCTTGCCCGAGCCCACCGGCCCGCCCACCCCCACCCGCAACGGGGTCTTCTGTCCCTGATATCCGTTCATGAGCGAAAAAGCCTCGTCTCCTGGGTTTCATGCGCCATGGCGGCGATATCGGTGAGGAAGGCGGCCCCGCCGAGGGCGGCGAGGGGGTCTGCCACGCAGCTGCGCTCCGCGGTGGAGAGGATCGCCGCTTCGCGCCCGGTGAGAACGGCAAGCCCCGCCGACTGGCCGAGCGGGATGAGGCGCACCCCGGCCGAGACCAGATTGGCGATCAGCGCCTGAAGATAGCCGAGAACCGCCGCATCCTCGGCAACCCCCCGACCGGCGGTGAAAGCACCGAAAACGACGGGAAGAGATGGCGGCATGTCGGCGTCCCACGCCATCCCCCACGGGGCTGCGGCGCGGGCGAAGGCATCGCCCTGGGCGCGGCTTTCCTCGCGGCGCTCCCGGGCGGGGCTGAGGGCGTGGGCGAGCGCGGCGATCTCACCAAGTTCGGCGCGATCTCCGGCTCGCGCCGCGCGGTGGGCGGCGCGGAGAAGGAGCGCGTCGTTCCAGGCGCTGCCATCTTCAAGGAGCACGTCGAGCCATGCGCCGAGGCTTTCGCCATCGCGCACCCATCCCGCCGCGACCGCCCATTCGAGGCCTTGCGAATAGGCATAGGCGCCGGTCGGAAAGGCGGGCGAAAGCCAGGTGAAGAGGCGAAGAAAGAGGCGCGGCTCAAGGGTGAGCATGGCCCTCTCCCGCTTCTTCCCCCGCCTGTGCAGGCGCATGCCCATGCGCATAGGCGTGCGGGTGATGCGCCGCCGCGTAGGCCCCTGCCTCGGGAGTGAAGGGCTTCTCGGCTGGCATAGCATGTCCGCCGAGGCTCGTGATCATTTCGGCGAGCACGTGATCGTTGCGTATCCGGAGCAGATTTTGGGCAACGATTTCCACGGGCACGTGGCGGTTGCCGAGATGCCAGGCGATGCGGAGCAAAGTAAGCGGCGCAGCCCTCACCTCGAGCACCGCCTCGGGCGCGGCCCGCACCCGGATCCACCCCCCGCCTTCGAGCATGAGCCCGTCGCCCTCGGCGAGACGCACCGCTTCGGAGAGATCGAGCAGCACCTCGCCGCCCCCTTGCGTCCGAAGCAGGAGACGGCGGCGATGACGGTGATCGAAGTCGAGCACGACATCATCGAGCGCTTCCGCCTCCGGCCAGTCGCCACGCCGGAAAACACGGATCGCACGCCTCGGCTGGGCAGTGGGTGTCATCTCGGCCCCGCTCAGAACAGGAAATAACGCTGCGCCAGCGGGAGCTCGCGCGCGGGCTCACAGGTGAGGAGCTCGCCATCGGCCCGCACTTCATACGTCTCGGGATCGACCTCGATGAGGGGCGTGGCGTCGTTGAGCACCATGTCCTTTTTACCGATATTGCGGGTGTTTTCCACCGCCCGCACCTCCCGCTCCAGACCAAGCCGTTGGGCAATCCCCTCTTCGAGGGCGAGGCGCGAGACGAAGGTGATGGCGCTTGCTCTGCGGGCCGCTCCGAAAGCGGCGAACATCGGACGCCCATGCACCGGCTGCGGCGTGGGGATGGAGGCGTTGGGATCGCCCATCATCGCCCAGATGATGCTGCCTCCCTTGAGCACGAGATCGGGCTTGACCCCGAAAAAGGCGGGCTGCCAGAGGACGAGATCGGCGAGCTTGCCGGGCGCGATCGAGCCCACGTAGCGGGAGATCCCTTGCGCGATCGCCGGGTTGATCGTGTATTTGGCGATATAGCGGCGGACGCGGAAATTGTCGGCCGGACCTTCGCCGAGCGGCCCGCGCTGGCACTTCATCTTGTGCGCCGTCTGCCAGGTGCGAAGAATGACCTCGCCCACCCGGCCCATCGCCTGGCTGTCGGAGGACATCATCGAAATCGCGCCGAGATCGTGGAGAATGTCCTCCGCGGCGATGGTCTCCCGCCGGATGCGGCTTTCGGCAAAAGCGAGATCCTCGGGAATGGCGGGATCGAGATGGTGGCAGACCATGAGCATGTCGAGATGCTCGTCGATCGTGTTCACCGTATAGGGCCGGGTGGGATTGGTGGAGCTCGGCAGCACGTTGGGAAGCCCCGCCACCCGGATGATGTCGGGCGCGTGCCCGCCGCCCGCCCCTTCGGTGTGGAAGGCGTGGATGGTGCGGCCCCGGAACGCGGCGATCGTATCCTCGACGAAGCCGCTCTCGTTGAGCGTATCGGTGTGGATCATCACCTGCACGTCGAACCGTTCGGCCACGGAAAGGCAGCAATCGATCGCCGCCGGGGTCGATCCCCAGTCCTCGTGGAGTTTGAAGGCTGCCGCGCCGGCCCGCACCATTTCCTCGAGCGCGGCGGGGGCGGAGGCATTGCCCTTGCCAGCGAAGGCGAGATTG
>KN173872.1:5316-6633 GCA_000759655.1 Acidicaldus organivorans
GGCCGGGAGTGCAGGTGGTGGCAGCGGTGCCCGTCGCAGGCCCCGTGCCGCCGCCGATCATGGTGGTGATGCCCGAGGCGAGCGCGCATTCGACCTGCTGCGGACAGATGAAATGGATATGGGCGTCGATCCCGCCCGCGGTGAGGATCCGCCCCTCGCCTGCGATCACTTCGGTGCCGGGGCCGATGATGATATCGACCCCGTCCTGAATGTCGGGATTGCCCGCCTTGCCAATCGCCGCGATCAGCCCGTCACGGATGCCGACATCGGCTTTGACGATGCCCCAGTGATCGATGACCAGCGCATTGGTGATGACGGTATCGACCGCGCCCTCCGCCTGGGCGCGTTGCGACTGGCCCATCCCGTCGCGGATCACCTAGCCGCCGCCGAATTTCACCTCTTCGCCGGGAAGCGTGAAATCTTTTTCCCCCTCCACCCAGAGCTCGGTATCGGCGAGCCGCACCCGGTCGCCGACGGTGGGGCCATACATATCGGCATAGGCCGCACGGGAAATACGCGCCATCACAAATCCCCCATCACCTCGCCGCGAAACCCGATCACCCGGCGCGCGCCGGCGAAGGACACGAGGGTCACCTCACGTTCCTGTCCGGGCTCGAAACGGACCGCGGTACCGGCCGGAATGTCGAGGCGGTAGCCTCGCGCCTTGGCGCGATCGAAACGAAGGGCGGGATTGGCTTCGGCGAAATGATAGTGGCTGCCCACCTGCACGGGCCGGTCCCCGGTATTGGCGACGAGGAGACTAAGACGCGGACGGTCCGCGTTGAGTTCGATCTCCCCCTCAGGCGTGACGATCTCTCCGGGAATGACCCTGGTCATGACCCTTCGATGCACCTCCCTCAACGAATGGGTTGATGGATGGTGACGAGTTTGGTGCCGTCGGGGAAGGTCGCCTCGACTTGCACGTCGCTGATCATCTCGGCGACCCCTTCCATGACCTGATCTCGGGTCAGGACCTGCGCCCCCGCCTCCATGAGTTCGGCGACACTCCGCCCCTCGCGCGCGCCTTCGAGCACCGCTTCGCTGATCAGCGCCACCGCTTCCGGGTAGTTGAGCTTGAGGCCGCGTTCGAGCCGCCGCCGCGCCACCATCGCCGCCATCACGATGAGGAGCTTGTCCTTTTCCTGGGGAGTGAGAAACATCAGCTCTTCCCTCGCCTTTCCCCTATTGTTTCCAAAGACGGGGCAAGGCCCGCCCTTCGCGCAAGAAGGCAAGCCCCGCCTCGACCGCATCGCGCAGATCGCGCCCGCTTGCGGCAAGAAGCCGGGCGGCGAGAAATCCCCGCGCCGGCGCGCTCGC
>KN173872.1:6674-7949 GCA_000759655.1 Acidicaldus organivorans
CCGCCCGCGCCGCGGCGGCCAGACGCGCCGCAATCGGGCGGTCAAGCCGGGTGGGCTCGAACAGCAGCATCTCGCCTTCGCGTTCCACGATCACCCGCTCCCGCACGTCGCCCGCATCAAGCACTTCGCCGCGGGCCCGCCGTCCCCACAGCACCGTCTCGACGCCAATGAATTGTGCATCCGCCGCGACGCGCACCGCAAGCGTGCGATCGAGCCGGCACGCATCGAAATAGATGCTCTCCTGCGGCAGCCATTCGAGCACGCTCCCCGCCTCGGCGGCAAGACGGGTCATCACCCGCGCCGGAGCCTTGCCGGAGGCCGCGCGGTAATATTTCTCCGCCGCCGCCGTGCTCACGCAAAGCCGCGCCCCGGCCTCGACCTCGATCGCCACCGAAAGCTCATCGCCGCCGACCACGCCCCCCGCCGTGTTGATCAGCACCGCCTCCGGCCATTCGGGACTGGCGACATGGGGAAAGCGAAGCCGGAGCCCTCCTCCCTGAAAAAGTTGCCGGGGCCGCCCCTCCCGGCCCATGACGAGACGCAGCCTCCCCGTGGCGGCGGCAAGGCCCCGTGCCTCAAACGCGGAGACGAGATCCCGTTCATACCGCAAGCCTCCGCCGAATGGCTTCGTCATCCACCTCATCCCTCGCGCCGGCCCATACCACGGCGCCCCGCTCCATCACCACCAGGTGATGCGCCAGCGTCCGGGCGAAGTCCAGATACTGTTCGATGAGCAGGATCGCCATCCGCCCCTCCCGGCTGAGCGCGGCGATGACCCGGCCAATCTCCTTGATCACGCTCGGCTGAATTCCCTCCGTCGGCTCATCGAGGAGCAGGAGACGAGGTTCGCGTACCAAAGCGCGGGCGATGGCGAGTTGCTGCTGCTGCCCACCCGAGAGATCCCCGCCCCGCCGCCGGCGCATCTCGCCGAGAACCGGGAACAGATCGAAGACAAAGGAGGGAATGGCGCGGCTCTTCTTGTCCTCGAGCCCGGTCATGAGGTTTTCCTCGACGGTGAGGAGGGGGAAAATGTCGCGCCCCTGCGGCACATAGGCGATGCCGCGCCGCGCCCGCTCATAGGGAGGGAGGCGGCTGATCTCCTCGCCCTCCCAGCGGATCGCGCCGCGGCTCGGCGGATGAAGCCCCATGATGGCGCGGAGAAGCGAGGTCTTGCCCATGCCGTTGCGGCCCAGCACGGCGGTGACGAGACCAGGGGGGACGGTGAGCGAGATGTCGCGCAATGCGATCGCCGCGCCGTAGTGAAGATCGAGGCCC
>KN173872.1:8037-9575 GCA_000759655.1 Acidicaldus organivorans
GCGAGGTCTTGCCCATGCCGTTGCGGCCCAGCACGGCGGTGACGAGACCAGGGGGGACGGTGAGCGAGATGTCGCGCAATGCGATCGCCGCGCCGTAGTGAAGATCGAGGCCCTGGATCTCGAGCATGTTCAGCGCCCCAGATAAACGTCGATGACACGGGGATCGGCGCTCACCCTGTCGATGCTGCCCTCGGCCAGCACCGCGCCTTCGTGCAGCACGGTGACCTTGACGCCAAGCGCACGGACGAAGGACATGTCGTGCTCGACGACAATCACGCTCTTTTCCCGATTGATGTCGCGCAGCAAGCGCACCGTCTCTTCCGTTTCGGCATCGGTCATGCCCGCGACCGGCTCGTCAAGAAGCAAGAGTTCGGGATCCTGAGCGAGTAGCATGCCGATCTCGAGCCATTGTTTCTGGCCGTGCGAAAGGCTCCCCGCGAGGCGGTCGCGGAATTCGGCGAGGCGGATGAGCGCAAGGATCTCCTCGATCCGCGCCTCCTCCGCCGCGCTCACCCGGGCCTCGATCGCCGCGAACGGCCCCCTCTTCCCGGCAAGCGCGAGCAGCAGATTGTCATGCACCGAAAGCGGCTCGAAGACGCTCGGGCGCTGGAATTTGCGGCCAATGCCGAGCCGCGCGATCGCCGGTTCGTCGAGACGGGAGAGATCGACGTCTCCGTTGAACAGCACGGTTCCCGAATCGGGACGGGTCTTGCCGGTGATCACGTCCATCATCGTCGTCTTGCCCGCCCCGTTGGGGCCGATCACCGCCCGCATCTCGCCAGGTGCGAGCCACAGCGAAAGACTGTTGAGCGCGCGAAATCCGCCAAAGGAGACCGTAACCCCGTCGAGATAGAGAAGCGCATCCGTCATTGGACCGAGCCTTTGCCGATGGGCCTCACGCCGGGAAGGCGTCCCCCGAGAAGCCCGCGCGAAAGGAGGAGAAGAGGCCGATCACACCGCGCGGCAGGTAGAGCGTGACCAAAACGAAGAAGAGGCCGAGCACGTAGAGCCAGAGTTCGGGCAAGGCAGTGGTGAAATAGGTCTTGGCGAGATTGACCAGAAACGTCCCCAGAATCGCCCCGGCGAGCGTTCCCCGTCCGCCGAGCGCGACCCAGATGACGATCTCGATCGAATTGGCCGGGGCGAATTCACTCGGGTTGATGATCCCGACCTGTGGCGTGTAAAGCGCCCCGCCCAGTCCCGCCGCCGCGGCGGCAAGGACGAAAATGAACACTTTGTAGAGCTCGGTGCGGTAGCCGAGAAAACGGAGCCGACTTTCCGCATCCCGCAACGCGATGACCACCTTGCCAAACCGCGAGCGGGTGAGCGCCTCGAACAGGAGATAGACCGAAGCCAGCAAGATCGCGGTGAGGAAGAACAGGGCATCCCGCGTGCCGTCGCGGCGAAGATCAAAGCCCAAGATATCCTTGAAGTCGGTGAGGCCGTTGTTGCCGCCAAATCCCATGTCGTTGCGGAAAAAGGCGAGCATCAGGGCGTAGGTGAGGGCCTGGCTGATGATCGAGAAATAGACGCCCTGA
>KN173872.1:9648-17617 GCA_000759655.1 Acidicaldus organivorans
ACGCGCGAGCGAAAGGCGAGATAGCCGAACCCCAATGCCAGGGCGGAGGGAACGGCGAGCGCCATGAACAGGGCGAAAGGGAAATGTTCGAACCCGTGCCAATACCAGGGAAGCTTGGTCCAATTGAGAAAGACCATGAAATCGGGAAGGTTGGGATTGCCATAGACGCCGCGCCCGCCGATCTCGCGCATCAGATACATGCCCAGGGCATCCCCGCCGAGGGCAAAGAACGCGCCCTGGCCGAGGCTCAGGATCCCCCCATAGCCCCAGAGCAGATCGAGCCCCAAGGCGACGAAAGCGTAACAGAGATACTTCCCGGCGAGAGAGACCACCTCGACCGGAAGGCTGAAGAAGAGATTGCCCAAGACGAGCGCGATACTCAGCGCGACCAGGGAGATAGGGACAAGAAAAGCGGAACGAGGCATCGCCATCACGCCTCCACCGCTCGCCCCTTGAGGGGAAAGAGACCGCGCGGCCGCCACTGGATGAAGATCACCACCAGGACGAGCAGTGCGATCTTGCCGAGCACCGCGCCGGCTAGGGGTTCGAGCAGTTTATTGACGAAGCCAAGCACCATCGCCCCCAATGCCGTCCCCCACAGATTGCCGACCCCACCGAAGACGACGACGAGGAAACTGTCGATGATGTAATTCTGCCCGAGATTGGGGCTGACATTGTCGATCTGGCTGAGCGCCACGCCGCCGAGGCCGGCGATCGCCGAGCCGAGGCCAAAAGTGAGGGCATCGATGCGCGGGGTGCGGATGCCCATCGCCGCCGCCATGGCGCGGTTCTGGGCGACGGCGCGCATCTTGATCCCGAAGAAGCTGAAACGAAGCAGCCCGATGAGGGCGGCGAAGACGATGGCCGAGAAGACAATGATGGCCAGCCGGTTGAGGGTGAGGGAAAGACCGCCGAGATGGATCTCCCCGCTCATCCAGCCCGGCGTGATCACCTCGCGGTTGCTCGCCCCGAACAGGTTGCGCACGATTTCCTGCAGAATCAGACTGATTCCAGCGGTGGCGAGCAGGGTCTCAAGCGGCCTCCCGTAGAGGCGGCGGATGACGAGCCGCTCGATGGCGATCCCCGCCAGTCCGCACACCAGAAATGCGGCGGGAATGGCGAGGACGAGGCTCGCCGGCATGAGGGACGGCGCGAACTGAGCGAGCACTTGCTGGACCACGCTCGTGGCATAGGCGCCGAGCATCACCATCTCGCCATGGGCCATGTTGATCACGCCCATCACGCCAAATGTGATGGCAAGCCCGCTCGCCGCGAGCAACAGGACCGACCCCGGGCTCAAGCCGTAATAGAGCTCCGGGAAAGCCGACCAGAAGGCGAGGCGGCGATCGCTCGCCGCGAGCAACAGGACCGACCCCAGGCTCAAGCCGTAATAGAGCTGCTGGAAAGCCGACCAGAAGGCGAGGCGGCGTGCGATCGCCGCCTTGGCACGCTCGAGAGCTGCGGCGAGATCTGGATCGGCCGGGCGATACGTGTTGAGAATGCCAAGCGCTTCCTCATCCCCGCGCGCGGCAAGCCGGGCGATCGCTGCCTTGGCCGCCCCCGGCGTGGCGTGCGGATCCGCGAGCACCAACGCCGCGTGGGCCTCCCCTAGCACCTTGGCGATCTCGGGATCGGCCTCGCGGGCGAGCGCCTTGTCGATGGCCGGACGGAGCGCCCCATCACGGGCGTGGAACGCTGCCTCCGCCGCGGCGAGGCGGGTCGATCGATCCGCCGCGCTCAGGCGGAGAGCGGAAAGCGCCGCCTCCACCTCCCGCCGCAAGGCGTTGTTCATGCGAAGCCGTTTGGCATTGGGCGGCGAAGGGGCTTGCTCGGCGGTGAGGGGGGAAAGCGTTCCCCCCTCACCTTCAATGTAGAGAGCGCCATTCGCGGCATAGAGATGTCCCGCCGAGAAGGCCTCGAGCACTTTTGCTGCATCCGGACCGCCCTCCTCGGCCAGTTGCCGCACCGCTTCCTCCATGCGGGCGTAATCGCCGGAGGCGAGTGCTGCCTGCCAGTCCTCCGCCGCCCAAGAGGGACGCAACAGGGCGAGCAGCAAGAGGAGGACGAAGAGGGCAGCCCGCGTCATGACTTGCTCGCGCCGCCGCACTTGCCGGTCTTGACGTTGAAATTGCCGCAGGCGAACGGCGCCCGCCAGTCGCCGAAGAGGTCCTTGGTTTCAGGAACGTAAGGAGACCACTCCTGCGCGACGACCGTTCCCGGCGTCTGATAGACGATGTTGAACTGGCCATCCTCCTGGATCTCGCCGATCATCACCGGCTTGGTGATGTGGTGATTGCCCATCACCGTGGCGTAGCCTCCGGAAAGATTGGGGACCGCGACGCCGATGATCGCTTCGAGCACCGCATCGACCGCGGGCGTCCCTGCTTTCTCCACCGCCTTCACCCAGGCGTTGAAGCCGATGTAGTGGGCCTCCATCGGATCGTTGGTCACCCGTTTGGGGTTTTTGATGAAGGCGTGCCACGCTTCGATGAATGCCTTGTTCTGTGGCGTATCGACGCTCATGAAATAGTTCCACGCCGCGAGGTGGCCGACCAGGGGGCGCGTGTCCATGCCGGCGAGCTCTTCCTCACCGACGCTGAAAGCGATCACCGGGATGTCGGTCGCCTTGATCCCCTGATTGGCGAGCTCCTTGTAGAAGGGAACGTTGGCGTCGCCGTTGATGGTCGAGACCACCGCCGTCTTCTTGCCTGCCGAGCCAAACTGCTTGATCTGCGCGACGATGTTCTGCCAGTCGGAATGACCGAATGGAGTGTAGTTGATCATGATGTCGGAGGAGGCCACCCCTTTCATCTTGAGATAGGCCTCGAGGATCTGGTTGGTGGTGCGGGGATAGACGTAATCGGTCCCCGCCAGCACCCAGCGCTCCACCTTCTCCTCGCGCATCAGGTAATCGACGGCGGGGATGGCCTGCTGGTTGGGTGCGGCGCCCGTGTAGATGACGTTGCGGCTGCACTCCTGTCCCTCGTATTGCACAGGATAGAAGAGAAGCCCGTTCAGTTCCTCGAAGACCGGCAAAACCGATTTCCGCGACACCGACGTCCAGCAGCCGAACACCGCGGCGCATTTTTCGGATGAGATCAGACTTCGCGCTTTTTCGACAAAAAGCGGCCAGTTGGAGGCGGGATCGACCACCACCGGTACGAGCGGCCGCCCCAACACGCCGCCTTTCTTGTTTTGCTGATCGATCAGCATCAGCATCACATCCTTGAGGGTGGTCTCGCTGATCGCCATCGTTCCCGAAAGCGAATGGAGGATGCCGATCTTGATCGGCTCATTGCTTGCCGCCTCCGCCCGCGAAATGATCGAAAATCGCGTGGGCAGGGTCAAAGCCGCCGCCGCTGCCCCCAGCCCGCCGAGCAGCGTCCGCCGGCCAATCCGGCCTTCCGTCATCGGGTCATCGTTCGCCATCGTCCTCTCCTTTTTCCTTATCAGAAAACCCAGTTCATTCCTGCCGTTCCATCCGCCGCGCCTTTGCGCGCCCCTATCCTTTCACCCTGCTCCATTCCCTTCTCGGGGCGGAAAAGCGAAAAATAGGCTCACGCACAGGGACAAAACGCACCATCCGTCCCCATCCCGGAAAATCGAGAAATACGTTTGCGCGTTTTCTATCCCCTGTTTCCCATCCGCCGTTTTCCATCCTGTTGCCCTTTCCTCACCGCACCGGCCTTCAAGAGCGAGCCACGTCAGGCAGGTCTTGCCAAGCAAGGCTCGTGCCAGCCCCTAGCCCCATTCATTCGCCGAAAGAATAGGCACTTTCTCATTCCTGGGCAGAGTCTCGTCAAAAGGTATGCACAATAATTCATCATACCGACCAAAATTGCCTAAATCTTAGACATCATGCCGCTGAGCCACGTGGCTTCGCCCATGATCGCCGATGGGGCGAGACGCGCAAGCAGAGCGCCATCTCCCCGATTTTCGGTCATCGGCTCTTCTGTCATCGGCACCAAAGGAGCGCACAAAAAAAAGAGGCGGGGAAATCCCCGCCTCTTCGATTCTCGCCGGAAAACGCCCCTTGGGGCGTTCAGCCGCGGCGCCACCAGCCCCGCTTGCGCTCGGGAACCGGGGTCACCCCGACCACGATCGGAGTGATCGGCACCGAGGCCCGCGGCTCGCGCGCATCGGCCCCATCGGCGTCACCGCTACCGGCGTCACTGCTACCGGACGCGATGACGGAGGCGGTCTCTTCGCCTCTCGCAACAGAGGCCGCACGGCCCATCGCGACGTCCTCGCCACCGCTCCGCATCGCCTGCTCTTCCTGTACGGAGGCGTTTGCGATGGCCCCCTCTTCCAGCAGCGGGGACACGCGCGCTTGCTCTTCATGCGCCGCGCTCACCGCCTCGGGAGCTTCCTGAGGTTGCAGAGAAGCGGCCTCGCTGCTGACCGGGGCACTCTCTTCCGTGGCAGGCTCGCCCCCCTTGCGCGAGCTCCGCCGAGGACGCGGCGCTGCCCGGCGGCGGCGTGTCTTGGGCTTCTTCTCCGCCTCCTCGCCCGCCTCTGCCTGCGTCTCCATCGGGATTTCCGCCTCACCAAGCGGATGCGTGGACGCCTCTCCGCCCACCCCGCCCTCGGTTTCGCGGCGCAGAGGCGCATCTTCCTCTGCGACGGCGGAGGGTTCGAGACGCGCCTCGATCCTCTCTTCCCAGGCGAAAACCATGACTTCGGGCTGCGCCTCCTCACCGGACGCCGTGGCGGCGCCCGGGGGCTCATCCTGGATCAACGGGCGGGGCGCCTCTTCGTCCGCGCTCGCCACCGCCGACAGGGTCGTGTCGAAAGAAGGGGCGAAGGATGGAGAGGCCTCGAAAGACCCGTGCTCCTCTTCCGCCACAGCAGCGAGCGGCGCCCCTTCGCCACTCTCGGGCACGGCCGGGGTGAGGCGCGCCCCATCCTCGCGCCGCGGCCGCCGGCGGCGGCGGCGCCTGCGGCGCCGTTCGCTTTCCGCGGCCGTCGCGGCTGCCTCACCCGCCTCCGTCTCGGACGACGGGGGCGGCTGCAATGGCTCGGCAGCGATCGCGTCAGTCTTCTCCGCCTCGGGCTCGGCGGCGAGCGCCTCGGCAACGCCGATCGGGGTGACCGGTTCGGGCCGCGGCTCGAGCGGCAGCGCGCCCCGTTTGCGTTCGATCCGCGCCTGCTCTCCGATCAGCGCCGGATCGATCTCGAAACTCACCCGCACGCCGAAGCGGGCCTCGATCTCGTTGAGAAAATTCCGTTTCGTGTTGAAAATGTAGAGCACCACCGGCGCCGCCGCATGCACCACGAGCTCCGCCGCCCGCCGCCGCGCCGCCTCTTCCTCGACCAGCCGGAGCACATGCACCGCCGCACTCTCCGTGCTCCGCACATGACCGAGCCCGCCGCAATGCGGGCATGGCACGAGGCTGGTCTCGACGAGGGAGGGCCTGATCCGCTGACGGCTCATCTCGAGGAGACCGAAGGCGCTGATCGAGCCCACCTGGATACGGGCGCGATCCTGCTTGAGCGCCTCCTTCAGCCGCCGCTCGACCTGGATATTGTGGCGGCGATGGTCCATGTCGATGAAGTCGATGACGATCAGCCCGCCGAGATCGCGCAGCCGGATCTGCCGGGCGATCTCCTCCGCCGCCTCAAGATTGGTGCGCAGCGCAGTATCCTCGACATTCCGCTCCCGTGTCGCCCGCCCCGAGTTGACGTCGATCGCCACCAGCGCCTCGGTCTGGTTGATGACGATATAGCCCCCCGAGCGCAGCGGCACGACGGGACGGAACACCGCCTCGAGCTGCTGCTCGATCTGGTAGCGGGCGAAAAGCGGCATCCCCGCATCGCGCCACAGGCTGACCTTATTGACGTGGGCAGGGGTCATCAGGCGCATCATCTCGCGCGCCTCCCGAAAGCCGCTCTCGCCATCAACGATCACCTCGTCGATGTCGCGCATGTAGATGTCGCGGATGGCGCGCTTGATGAGCGAGGCGTCTTCGTAGATCAAAGCAGGCGCGATCGAACGCAGCGTGGTTTCGCGGATCTCGTCCCACAGCCGCAACAAATACTCGCAGTCGCGCTTGATGTCCTCTTTCGGCCGGTTGGCCCCCGCCGTGCGCACGATGAGCGACATCCCTTCCGGAATGCCGATCTCCTTGATCACCTCGCGCAGGCGCTTGCGGTCGGCGGGCGAGGTGATCTTGCGCGAGATGCCACCGCCGCGCAGCGCATTCGGCATGAGCACGCAATACCGTCCCGGGAGCGAAATATAGGTGGTGAGGGCCGCGCCCTTGTTGCCGCGCTCTTCCTTGACCACCTGGACGAGCATGATCTGGCGGCGGTGGATGACTTCCTGGATCTTGTACTGACGGAGGAATTTGAGCGGGATCTGCGGCCGGCGCGCCTCTTCGTCGATGAGATCGCCTTCCGCGTCATCTCCTTCGCCGCCCACCGTCTCCGGCATGGGCGGCGCCTCGCTCTCTTCCGCGCCGTCCCGTTCCGCCTCGAGCGCGAGACCCTCCTCTCCTTCCGCTCCCTCGCCCGCGGCATTGATTTCCCCGAAGGCGGCCTCCCCCATACGCTCCGGACCCAGACGTTCCGGGCGCGGCAGGAGGAGCGGCTGATCACCCGAGCCAGCATCGGATGCCGCGTAAGGCTCGGAAGCGAAAGAGGTTTCCGAAGACGCTTCCGACGCGGGGGCGAAACCCGTCTCAGCCCCTTCCGCGGCGGCGGAAGACGGCTCGGTGCGGCCCTCCCCGTCCTCAAAGTCGTCCTCGGCCCGCGCCGTGCGCATCGCCTCGGCCTGCATCGCGAGCAGTTTCTCGCGATCGGCCACCGGGATCTGGTAGTAGTCGGGATGGATCTCGCTGAAGGCGAGGAAGCCGTGACGGTTGCCGCCGTAATCGACGAAGGCGGCCTGCAGGCTGGGTTCGACCCTCACCACCTTGGCGAGGTAGATATTGCCGCGGATCTGGCGGCGGGAGGAAACCTCGACGTCGAAATCCTCGATGCGGTTACCGTCGAGAACGACCATGCGCGTCTCTTCGGCGTGAGACGCGTCGATGAGCAGGCGTTTGACCATTTGTAATGAAACTCCTACGCGCCCGCGGGAGCCTTTGGATCATGGGGCTCCACCGGGGGCGGAAATTGCGGGAGGAGAGGCTCTGGGGAGCGCGCGCCGCCTTTCTCCCGCGGGAGGATGCCAAAGCGCCCCCCTCGGGAAGAAGCAACGAAACGAGACCCAAACTCCGCAAAACTCTCTCCTGGTTAGACGTCACATCCCCGCGAGACATCCTCTCGGGGGGATCCTTCCTTGGGCTTTGCCAGATCCCGTCCATCTTTTGGGGGAGAGGCTTGGGAACTCTGGCCGGACGGGCGATGCATCTATTTCACCCTGCCCGCCCTTCGCACCGGCGAAAGGTTTCTGGCTGCAACATGGCGCAAACGCTCCCGCCATGCAAGCACCGCCCGGCCCGCCGGAAATTTATTTTCCATTCATGACCGGCGCCGCGAGCGGCGGCGCAGCGGCCCCGTCCCCCTCCCCGGCGGCGGCGGGTTCTTCCGGAAACCCCCCGCGAAAGGTCTCGTCGCGGCGAAGCGCGCCCTCCCCGCACACCCAGCCCGCCGCGATATCCGTCATGCCGAGAAACTCCTCGCGCACCGCCCCGGTGAGGAAGATCTGCGCGCTTTCCGCGGCAAGCGCCTCGATCAACGCCTCCCGCCGCGCCAGGTCGAGATGGAGGAACGGCTCATCGAGGAGCAGCACCGGACCCTGGCCCCGCCGCTCCCGCACCAGGGCGAGATGCGCGAGCACCAGATGGAGGAGGAAGGATTTCTGCTCCCCGCTCGAAAGTTGCGCCCCGCGCCGGCCGCTTTCGGGATCGAGGAGGTCGAAATCCGCCGCATCCCCCATCCCCTCCTCCCCGTCCCAGGCGCGGCCGGCCAGGCTGCGGCCCGCAGCGAGCCGCTCGCGCAGCGCCTCCTCGACGGCGAGCGCCGG
>KN173872.1:17753-18265 GCA_000759655.1 Acidicaldus organivorans
CGCCACCGCCAGTTGGGCGGCGATCGGACAGGCAAGATGGAGGCGGGGCGGCCGGAAGCCCCGGATCGGCGTCGCGGCAAGCGCCCGGTTGAGTTCGGCCACCAGTTCCCGCCGCGCCGCCGCCACCGCGACCGCGCTCCGGGCGAGTTCCTCCTCCACGCCGGCGAGCCATGCGGGCTCCGCCCCCTCCTCCAGCATGCGCTGGCGCAAGGCGAGTGCCCGGTGATAGGCGGCGACCTCACGGGCGAAAGCGGGCTCGAAGGCGGCGACCAGCCGGTCGAGGAAGCGCCGCCGCCCGCTCGCGCCCCCCTGGAAGAGCCGGTCCATCGCCGGGATCAGCCACACGAAGGAGAGACGGGAGGCGACTTCGCTCTGGCTGCGCGGCGTCTCGCCATCGAGGCGGAAGAGCCGGCGGCTCCCTTCCTCGCGCGGGGAGAGCCCGGTCGCGACCTCGAACGGGCGGGTCCCCTCGACGAATTCGCCCCTGATCCAGAATGTCCCCGGCCCGCCCG
>KN173872.1:18386-23350 GCA_000759655.1 Acidicaldus organivorans
CGCGCGGCCACTCCTCCCGCCGCGCCCGGCGCAGGCCGCGCCCGCCCCCCAAGAGCGAGACCGCTTCGAGCAGATTGGTCTTGCCGCTGCCATTGGGGCCGAAAATCACCACCACGCGTCCCTCCGGCGCCCAGTCGAGGGAGGCGTAATTGCGGAAGTCGTGCAGCCGGAGATGGGTGAGGAAGAGCCCCGCCTTCACCGAGCGCAGGTCACACGCGCATCGGCATGAGCACGTAGAGCGCGCTCAGATCCGCCGCATCCCGCACCAGCGTGGGCGCGGAGCTGTCGGCGAAGAGGAACTCGACCTCGCCCTCGATCTGGTCGGTGATGTCGGTGATGTAGCGCGCCTGGAACCCGATCTCGATCGGCGCCGCCTCGTAATGGACGCGCTCGCCGTCCAGTTCCTCGCTCGCCGTGCCGAGGTCGGGGCTCATCGCCGAAAGCACGAGCAGGCCGCGTGAGAGCGAGAGCTTCACCGGGCGCATGCGCTCCACCGAAATCGCCGCAACCCGTCCCACCGCTTCCGCGAAATCCTTCTTCGCCACCCGCAGCACCTTGTCGTTCTGGCGCGGGATGACCCGTTCGTACTCGGGGAAGGTGCCATCGATCAGCTTGCTGGTGAGCTCGGTCCCGCCGACCCGGAACTGGATCCGCGTCTCGGAGAGGGCGATGCTCACCTTGACCGCCCCCTCGTCGAGCAGCTTGCGCACCTCATTGACCGCCTTGCGCGGGACGATCACGCCGGGCATCCGCTCCGCCCCCTCCGGGATCACCTCCTCGACCTGGGCGAGACGGTGCCCATCCGTCGCCACCGCGCGCAGCCGCAGCCCGTCCGGGGTTTCGGCAGCGTGGAAATAGATGCCGTTGAGGTAATAGCGGGTCTCTTCGTTGGAAATGGCGAAGCGGGTGCGGTCGATCATCCCCTTGAGCAGGCTCGCGGCGAGCTCGAACCGCACCGGCAAGGTGCCGGCGGCGAGCTGGGGAAACTCCTCGACCGGCAGCACGTTCAGCGTCGTGGCGAACCGCCCCGCCTTGAGCGAGAGGGGTTCGGTCCCGCCGCGATGGCTGATGGTGATCGTGCTGCCGTCGGGCAGCTTGCGCACGATCTCGTAGAGCGGGGCGGCGGGGACGGTGGTCGCTCCGGCCTCCTTCACCGGCACGGGGAGGGTCTCGGTGAGGGCGATCTCCATGTCGGTCGCGGTGAGCACGACCGCGCCCTCCTTGGCAGCGATCATCACATTGGCGAGAATCGGCAGCGTGTTCCGCTTCTCGACCACGCTCTGGACGTGCCCCAGAGCCTTGAGGAAATCCGCCCGTTCGATTTCGAAATTCATCGTTCCACACCCCATGCTCGGCCTACCCCGCGGGCAGGCCAGCACCTTCCATGCCGTTGGGCCTCCCCCTATAGCAATCTCCGCCGCTTCGTGAAAGGCGGCGGCCAGAGGTTTCGGGGCCCGAGGTTTCGCGGCCCGAAATTTCAAGGGGCCCGCCGCTCAAGCGTCGCGGAATGGACGGGCCGCGGAGGGAGATGGATGCTATGGATGGAAGAGATTTAGGGGGCGTCTTTCCGGCGAGCAGCTTCCCGCTTTCGCGGAAAGGGGCGGCGAATTAAATGAGAGGCGCGTCCGCCGAGAGGCAGACGAGATGGCCGCCCGCCTCGCCGAGGAGAGATCGATGAGCGATCCCGAGACGAAGACCCAAGCGCCCACGCTTCCCGCCCCGGACGAGGGCGCGGCGGCGCCGGCACGGCCGGAAAAGCCGCTCGGGCCTGCCGGAGCGAGCCTCCTCTTCCTGCGCGAGGAGCAGATCCGGCTCACCCAGGACATGCTCTTCTTCGCCTTTCGCGACCTCACCGCGGTGGCCGACGCGATCCTCGCCAAGCATGGCATGGGCCGACCCCATCACCGGGCGCTCCACTTCATCGTCCGCCATCCCGGCCTCAGCGTCGGCGAACTCCTCGCCATCCTGCAGATCACCAAGCAGAGCCTCGCCCGCGTGCTCAACCCGCTGATCCGCTCGGGCTACGTCCGCCAGGAAAAGAACCGCAACGACCGCCGCCAGCGGCTGCTCTACGCCACGGAAAAAGGCCTCGCCTTCGAACGCCAGCTGTTCGAGGAGCTCCGCGAGCGCCTGGTCCGCGCCTATCGCCAGGCGGGAAGCACCGCAGTGGAAGGGTTCCGCAAGGTGCTGCTCGGCATCATGAACGAAAGCTCGCGCGCCTATATCGCCCGCGCCGAGGCGGAGATCGCCGGCGCGACGCGCCCCGCCCCGGCGCGGGGAGTGGCGCGGCTTCCCGGGAAGCAGAGCTGACGGGGAGGAAAGCGACGGGATGGGGATGCGATGAACGAGACCCTCCCGGCGGAAGCCCATATCCTGATCGTCGATGACGATACCCGCCTGCGCTCCCTGCTCGAACGCTTCCTTGCCGAGCGCGGCTTCCGGGTGACCGGCTGCGCCGATGCCGCCGCTGCCCGCGAGCGGCTCCGCGTCATCACCCCCGATCTCATCGTGCTCGACATCATGATGCCGGGCGAGTCCGGGCTCGAGCTTACCACCGCGCTCCGCGAGGAGGGGCTCGACATCCCGGTCCTGCTGCTCACCGCGCGCGGCGCGCCCGAGGACCGCATCGCCGGCTTCGAGGCGGGCGCCGACGATTACCTCCCCAAACCCTTCGCCCCCGACGAACTCGTGCTCCGCATCCGCGCCATCCTGCGCCGCATGGCGCGCCCCGTCGCCGCGGAGGGGCCGGTCCAGCTCGGCGCGGCCTGGTTCGATCCCGAACGCGGCGAACTCCGCGGCCCCGCAGGGCCGATCCGGCTCACCAGCGGCGAACGGGCGCTGCTCGGCTTCCTCGCCGCCCGTCCCAACGTCGTGCTCTCGCGCGAGGAGATCGCCGCCGCGCTCGGCATGGCGGATACGTCCGAGCGGGCGATCGACGTGCAGATCACGCGGCTCAGGCGCAAGATCGAGGCCGATCCGCGCGAGCCGCGCTTCATCCATACCATCCGCGGGCGCGGCTACGTGCTCAAGCCCGGCCCGTGACGCGGCCGATGGACGCCTCGCCCCGCCGTTTCCCCGCCCCGCCGCGCCCCTCCTGGCTCAAGCGCGTCCTGCCGCGCTCCCTGCTCGGGCGCAGCCTGCTCATCATCCTCGTTCCCCTCCTCCTCGTGCAGGCGGTGGCACTGCAGATCTTCTACGGCTCGCATCTCGACGTCATCTCCCGCCGCTTCGCCGCCGCCGTGGCGGGGGAGATCGGCTTCACCCTCGATCTCCTCCGCCGCGATCCCTCGCCCGATGACGTGCAATGGGTGCTGGATGAGGCGCGGCGGCAGTTCGAGTTCGCCATCCGTATCCGTCCCGGGGCGCATCTCACCTCGCTCAAGAGCCGCACCATTCCGGGGCCGATGGATGACGACCTCGCCGAGATGCTACGCAGCAAAGTGGGACTTCCCTTCCGCATGGACTGGACCTCCGATCCGCAATCGGTGCTGGTCGAGGTCCAGTTCTGGGGCGGCGTGCTCGAGGTCGAGGCGCCGCGCAAGCGGCTTTATACCAGCACCGTCTATCTCTTCGTGATCTGGCTGGTGGGCTCGGCCGCCCTCCTCTTCGTCATCGCCGCCCTTTTCATGCGCAACCAGGTGCGCGCCATCCGCCGCCTCGCCCGTGCTGCCGACGCCTTCGGCCGCGGTCGCGATCCCGGCCCGATCAAGCCGGAAGGCGCGATCGAGGTGCGCCAGGCGGCCACCGCCTTCAACCGGATGCGCGAGCGCCTGCAACGTTTCGTCGCCCAGCGCACCGAGCTCCTCGCCGGCGTCTCGCATGATCTCCGCACCCCCCTCACCCGTCTCCGCCTCGCCATCGCCATGCTCCCCCAGAACGAGGCGATCGGAGCGGAGATCGCCGGCATGACCAGCGACATCGAAGAGATGGAGCGGATGATCGGAAGCTATCTCGCCTTTGCCCGCGGCGAGGGGACCGAACAGGCGGTGCCCACCGATCTCTCTGCCCTGCTCGAGGACATCGCGGTGGCCGCACGGCGCAGCGGCGCCGATCTCCGTTTCATCCCGCCCCCCCCGATCGTGCTCGAGATCCGCCCCGATGCGATCCGCCGCGCCGTGACCAACCTCATCGACAATGCCCGCCGCTGGGCGCCGCATGTCTGGCTCGACCTCCGCCGCGACGGGCGGGAGAACGTCGTCATCACCGTCGATGACGACGGCCCCGGCATTCCCCCCGACCAGCGCGAGCGCATGTTCCGCCCCTTCGCCCACGGCGAGGGCGGCGGTACCGGGCTTGGGCTCACCATCGCCCGCGACATCGCCCGCGCCCATGGCGGCGAGGTCACCCTCTCGGCAAGCCCACGCGGGGGCTTGCGCGCCGCGATCACGCTGCCGCTCTGAGCGCGGCCTTCCCGCGCACCCCCAAGTCAGCCCCGAGCGGTGAGCGCGGCGTAGGAGGTGAGGCCGACCCCCTGCTGCGCGAGCGCCTCCCGCGCCTCGGGCGCGAGCAGGGCGGCATATTCTGCCTCGTGCGCGTAATCGGGCATGAGACGGATGAGGGTTTCATCCCGGGCGGCGGCGGGATGGAAGTAGATCTCGCTCACCCCGGGCGGCAGGCGGGGGATAAGGGCGAGGAGACGGGAGAGGGTGAACTGCCCGCTCCAGCCGATCCCGAAGATTTGATCGGCGCTGATCAGACCCGCCTTCTGCGCCATCCGTCGCAGAACGCCGCTCCAGCGGTAGAGAAGCCGCGCCCCGAGCGCGGGTTTCCGCCCCTCGATCGCGGCGATCAGCCCGGGCGGCTCGGCCGGCACCCGCACCGCGCGCAGCCCGAAATCGCGGCCGATGGCAAGCGCGAGGCGGGCCACGCCGGGATGAAGATGCATGTGCTTGTGGGCATCGAGATGGGAGAGAGGAAGGCCAGTTCGCGCGAAGGCGGCGAACTGGGCGGCGATCTCGCGGGCG
>KN173872.1:23388-23554 GCA_000759655.1 Acidicaldus organivorans
GTCCCTCGACGAGGACGAGATGAAGGCCCACCGCAAGCTCGGGCAGGCGGCGGGCGCGGCGGATGGCGTCTTCTGCCGCAGGCGCCGCGACCATGAGGCTCGCCTGGGTGAGGATCCCCTTGCGGTGCGCCTCTTCGATGGCTTCGTTGACGGCAGGGGAAAGGCC
>KN173873.1:0-4732 GCA_000759655.1 Acidicaldus organivorans
GCCGCCGCCCGCCGATTGCGTTCAAATGCCCGAAAAGGCTTGCGAAGGAGGAAGAGATGCGCCCTCTGCTCGATACCATCCTGCGCCGCCTCATCCGGCAAGGTGAACTTCGCGTCCGCTGGCCGGATGGCGTGGAAAGCCTCTACCGGGGCGAAGGAGACGCTCCGCGCGCCGGCCTCATCCTCCGCGACTGGACCACCGTCCGCCGCCTCGTCCTCAATCCGGGGCTCGCGGTGGGCGAGGCCTACATGGAGGGAGGGCTCGCCCCCATGGAAAGCGAGGAGGGCGAGGCGCTCGAGGGGGGGATCTATGGCCTTCTCGACCTCCTCATCCTCAATGCCGAGCTTGCCGCGGACGCGCATCCCTTCCTCAGACTGCGCACGCTCTGGCGCAACCTCTCGCGCCGGCTCGCCCAGTTCAACCCGCAATCCCGTGCGCGGCGCAATGTGGCCCATCATTACGACCTCAACGGGCGGCTCTACAGCCTTTTTCTCGACCGCGACCGCCAATATTCCTGCGCCTATTTCCCCGAAGGTGTCGCGAGCCTCGAAGAGGCGCAGGCGGCGAAGAAACTGCACATCGCCGCGAAACTCCTCCTCACCCGGCCCGGCCTCGAGGTACTCGACATCGGCAGCGGCTGGGGCGGGCTCGCGCTCACCCTGGCCCGTGATTTCGGCGCGCGGGTGCTCGGCGTGACCCTCTCGCAGGAACAGCTCGAGGAATCGCGCGCCCGCGCCCGCGCCGCCGGGCTCGACGGTCAGGTCCGCTTCGAGCTCCTCGACTACCGGGCGGTGCGCGGCCAGTTCGACCGTATCGTCTCGGTCGGCATGTTCGAGCATGTCGGGGTCGGCCATTACCGCACCTTCTTTTCGACGCTGAAACGTCTGCTCAAGCCGGACGGGGTGGCGCTCCTGCATTCGATCGGCCGCGCCGCGGGACCGGGCAGCACCAATCCGTGGCTCGCCAAATACATTTTCCCCGGCGGCTACTCCCCTGCCCTCAGCGAAGTCGTCCCCCACATCGAACGGGTCGGCCTCTGGATCACCGACATCGAGATCCTGCGACTCCACTACGCCAAGACGCTGAGGGAATGGCGGCGCCGATTCGCCGCCAATCGTGACGCGATCGCCGCGCTCTATGACGAGCGGTTCTGCCGGATGTTCGAGTTCTACCTCGCCGGGGCGGAACTCGCCTTCCGCCGCCAGGATCACATGAATTTCCAGATCCAGATGAGCCCGGCGCGCGACGTGGTCCCGCTCACCCGCGACTACATGTTCGAGACCGAACGGCGGAGGCGAAGCGAGATGCGCGTTGAGACGCTGACACAGGAAGTCAGCGCAGGCGATTGAATTTCAAAAAATATCAGGCAGGGGCGGTGCCGCCCACGGTGAGGGCGGAAAGCTTGAGGCTCGGCTGGCCCACCCCAACCGGCACGCCCTGGCCATTCTTGCCGCAGGTGCCGATGCCGGGATCGAGGGCGAAGTCATTGCCGACCATCTCGACCCGTTTCAGCGCCTCCGGCCCGTTGCCGATCAGCATCACGCCCTTGAGCGGGGCGGTGATCCGACCCTCCTCGATGAGATAGGCCTCGGAGGCGGAGAAAACGAACTTGCCCGAGGTGATATCGACCTGGCCGCCGCCGAAGCTCACCGCGTAGAGACCTCGCCGCACCGAGCGGATCATCTCCTCGCGTGTGGCCTCCCCGGCAAGCATCATGGTGTTGGTCATGCGCGGCATCGGCGCATGGGCATAGGACTGGCGCCGCCCGTTGCCGGTCGGACGCATCTTCATCAGCCGCGCGTTCTGGCGATCGAACATGTAGCCGACCAGGATCCCGTCCTCGATCAGGACATTGCGCTGGGTGGGCGTGCCCTCGTCATCGATGGCGAGGCTGCCGCGCCGTTCGGGAAGCGTGCCGTCATCGACCACCGTCACGCCGGGTGCGGCGACGCGCTCACCGATCAGGCCGGAGAAGGCCGAAACCCCCTTGCGGTTGAAATCTCCTTCGAGCCCGTGCCCGACCGCCTCATGGAGCAGGATGCCAGGCCAGCCCGCCCCCAGCACCACCGGCATTTCACCGGCGGGGGCCGGCTTGCTGTCGAGATTGACCAACGCCTGACGGAGCGCCTCATCGACCGCAGCGCGCCAGGTCTCGGGCCCGGTGATCCGCCCATATTCGAAGCGCCCGCCCGTCCCAAAGGTGCCCGACTCGCGCCGCCCGTCCTTCTCGACCACCACGGTGACGTTGAGGCGCACCAGCGGGCGGAGATCGGCCAGCCGCACCCCGTCGGCGCGAAGGATCTGCACCGCCTGCCAGGAGCCGCTCAGCGAGGCGAGGACCTGCACCACCCGCGGGTCGCGGCTCCGGGCGTAGGCGTCGATCTCGGAGAGGAGGGCGGCGCGCGTCTCGAAGGGGGCCTGATCGAGGGGATTGGCCTCGTCGTAGAGTTTCTGGTTGCTGCCGGCAGGAGGCTCGGCATGCACGCCCCCGCCCGCGCCGAGGGCCCGCACCGCTTCGGCGGCGCGTTTGAGCGCGGCCTCGGAGATCTCGCTCGCATGGGCGTAGGCGCTGGCCTCGCCCGCCACCGCGCGCAGCCCGAAGCCGAGCGCGGCATCGCGGCCGGCGGAGCGGATCAGCCCGTCCTCGAGCGCGATCTGCTCGCTTTCGTGATACTCGAGGAAGAGCTCGCCATCCTCGGCTCGCGCCAAAGCTTCGGCCACGATCCGCTCGGCCACTTCGCGCTCCAGCCGGGCGCGCGGGTTTTCGAAGAACAGCCGGTCGGTGATGCGAAGGGGCGTCATGGCGTTTTCTCCGGGGAGGCGTGAGTGACGTAGAGCGCGCTGATTGCGCTCGCCAGCACCAGCACCGCGCCCCCTTGATGGAGGATGGCGAGCGGCAGGGGCACGACGAGAAGGAGGGTGGCGATGCCAAGCCCGTATTGCAGGCCAAGCGCCGCCCCGAGCAGCAGGAACGGCCAGCGCCCGCCCGCCGGGGCGCGCCGCGATCCGAGCAGGGCGGTGGTGAGCCCGGTGAGCAGGGTGAGGGTGGCGAGCATACGGTGGTCGAACTGCACCGCGGCGATGTTCTCGGTGAGGTTCCGCCACCAGGGGCTCAAGCGGAAATAGGAGGGCGGGACGAGATGGCCCGCCATGAGCGGGAAAGTGTTGTAGTCGAGCCCGGCATGGAGCCCGGCGGTGAACCCTCCGGCGAGGATGGTGAGGAAAGCGAGAACCACGGTGAGCGCGCTGGCGCGGCGGAGCGCGGGGGCAGGAGGTGCGGCGGGCGGGGGGACGAGGCGCTCGAGGGCGAGCCCGAGGGTCACGGCGAAAAGCACCAGAGCGAAGCCGAGATGGATGACGAGCCGGTAGGGCGAGACCGCGGTGCTCGCCGGGAAGAACCCGGAGGCGACCATGAACCAGCCGACCGCCCCCTGCAGGAGGCCGAGAAAGAAGAGGAGGAGTAGGGCGCGGCCGAGCCGGGGCGTGATCAGGCCCTGCCGCCAGAAGACGAGGAGCGGGACGAGGAGGGCGAGACCAAGCAGCCTACCCCACAGCCGGTGCACCCATTCCAGCCAGAAGATCCCCTTGAACCCGGCAAGCCCCATCCCTTCGTGCAGGAGGTGATATTGCGGGATGGTGCGATAAAGGGCGAAGAGCCGCTCCCATTCCGCCTGGGTGAGAGGAGGGAGGATCCCGGAGACGGGCGCCCATTCCATGATGGAAAGACCGGAGCCGGTAAGCCGCGTCGCCCCGCCGAGCAGCACCATCACCCCGATCATCAGGGCAAGGACGAGGAGCCAGAGCCCGACCCGCCGCTTGGCGGGCCGCTGCGGCAAAGCGCCAACCGGCGGGTCCCACGCCGCGCGTCCTTCTCTTTCGCTCAGGCTCCGTCCGCTCATGCCTCGGCCAATTCCCATCCGTGCTGAAAGTTTCCGCTCCGTCTGCCCTGGCGCCATCAGGCCAATGACTTCAGAGACCCGTGGCTTCAGAGACCGGTGGCCTCAGAGATAGGGAGAGGGGCGGGCGCTGCCATCCCCCCTGCTCTTTCCCCTTCTCTCTTCCGTATTTCACCGCTCAGGCGCGCTCGAGGATCTCCACCCCCTCCGGCGTGGCGAGATAGACTTTCGCTGCGCGGCCCAAGAAGAATCCCGTTTCCACCACGCCCACGATGCTGCGCAGATCGGCATCGAGGGCGTGGATCTCCTCCTCGGCGGCGAAGCCGCAATCGAGGATGAAATTGCCGCTGTCGGTGCGGAACGGCGCGCCTTCCTGGGTGCGCCGCAGAACGGTCTCCGCCCCGGTGCGGCGGGCGATCTTGCGCGCGGTGGCCTCGGCGCCGAAGGGGATCACCTCGACCGGAACCGGGGGAGTGAGGCGGGCCACACGCTTGGTGTGGTCGGCGATCACCACCATGCGGCGGGCGGTGTCGGCGACGATCTTCTCCCAGAGCAGCGCCCCGCCCAGACCCTTGAGCAGATCGAGCCCCGGCCCCGCGATCTGGTCCGCCCCGTCGATGACGAGGTCGAGCTCACTCACCGCATCGAAACCCACCAGCGGGATGCCGGCGGCGCGGGCGCGTTCGCCGCTCCGCGCCGAGGTGGGGATCGCCCGGATCTCGAGACCGTCGCGTTTGATCCGCTCCCCGAGGCGGGCGATCATCAGCGCCGCGGTCGAGCCGGTGCCGAGCCCCAGCGTCATGCCGGAGCGCACCTCGGCCAGTGCGGCCTCGGCG
>KN173873.1:4806-8588 GCA_000759655.1 Acidicaldus organivorans
GCCATCGCCTTCAACTTGTCGAGATCCTCGGTCATCGGCCTCTCCCTTCTTGGCATCCCGCACCTCCCCGCGCCGAGGCGGGGACGGGCGGCTCCTCTGTTGCCCCTTGAGCGGCAAGGCGCAAGCGGCCATGATCCCCTCCACTTCGTCTTCTCCGGGGAGACCACCGATGTCGCGTCTGCGCCAACTCGCCCGTCTCGGTCAATCCGTCTGGCTCGACTTCCTCGACCGGGCGCTGCTCGCCTCAGGCGAGCTGGAGCGGCTGATCGCGGAGGATGATCTGCGCGGCCTCACCTCCAATCCGAGCATTTTCGAAAAAGCGATCGCGCACGGCGATGCCTATGACGCGATGATCGCCGCCCGTCTGGAGGCGGGCGATGCCGAGGCCGGCGTGCTGTTCGAGCACGTGGCGGTGACCGAGATCCGCGAGGCGGCTGACCGGTTCCGCCCGGTCTATGAACGCACCGAAGGTCTCGATGGCTATGTCAGCCTCGAGGTCTCGCCCTATCTCGCCATGGACACCGAGGGGACGATCGCCGAGGCGCGCCGGCTCTGGCGGGCGGTGGACCGGCCCAATCTCATGATCAAGGTGCCGGGGACCCGCCCCGGTGTCCCGGCGATCCGCACCCTGATCAGTGAGGGGATCAACGTCAACGTCACCCTGCTCTTTTCGGTTGCCGCCTATGAGGCGGTGGCGGAGGCCTATATGGCGGGGCTGGAGGAGGCCGGACGGCGCGGCCTTCCCATCGGGCGCATCGCCTCGGTGGCGAGTTTCTTCGTCAGCCGCATCGATGGCGCGATCGAGGCGATCGTCAAGGAGCGCCTGCCCAAGGCCACGCCCGCCGAGGCCGCGGAGCTCACCGCGCTCGAGGGGCGAGTCGCCATCGCCAATGCCAAGCGCGCCTATCAGCTCTACAAGCGCCTCAAGGCCTCGCCGCGCTGGCAGGCGCTCGCCGCGCGCGGGGCGCGGCCGCAGCGCCTCCTCTGGGCCTCGACCAGCACCAAGAGCCCGAAGCTTCCCGACACGCTCTATGTCGATGCGCTGATCGGCCCGGAGACGGTCAACACCATGCCGCCCGCCACCCTCGCCGCGGTGCGCGATCACGGCAAGGTGGCGTTGACCCTGGAGGAGGGGGTCGAGGAGGCCGAGCGCCTGCTCACCTCGCTTGATGCGCTCGGCATCTCGCTCGATGCGATCACCGAGGCCCTGGTCGAGGATGGGGTGCGCCGCTTCGCCGACGATTTCGACAAGCTGCTCGCCACGGTGGCCCGCAAGCGGGAAGCCCTGCTCGGCCCGCGTCTCTTGCGCCAGAGCGTGGAGGCGGGCCCGCTCGCTGAGCCCCTCGCTGCGATCGGGGAGGAATGGCGCAAGGCGGGCAAGGTGCGCGCCCTCTGGCGGCGGGATGCCGCACTCTGGACCGGGCGCGATGAGCATCGCTGGCTCGGCTGGCTCGATGTTGTGGGCCGCGAGCGGCGCAACCTCCCGACGCTCGAGGCGAAGGCCGAGGCGATGCGGGGCGAAGGTCTGCGTCAGGCGGTGCTGCTCGGCATGGGTGGGTCCTCGCTCGGGGCACGGGTGCTCCTCGAGACCCTCGCGCCTCGGCCTAACCGTCCGGCTTTCGCGGTGCACGTGCTCGACTCGATCGAGCCCCATGAGGTGCGCAAGCTCGAAGAGAGGCTGGAGCCGGGGCGCACCCTCTTCATCGTGGCGAGCAAGTCGGGCTCGACGCTCGAGCCTGAGCTCATGCGGCTGCACTTTGCCTCGCGCGATCCCGATCCGCGCCATTTCGCGGCGATCACCGATCCCGGCTCGCCGCTCGAGAAGAATGCCGCCGCCTGGGGCTATCGCGACATTTTCCACGGCGAGGCGGAGATTGGCGGGCGCTATTCGGTGCTCTCCAAATTCGGCCTCGTCCCTGCCGCGCTGCGTGGCCTCGACGTCGCGGCGCTGCTGGAGGCGGCCGAACGCGCCGCCCTGAGCGCCGGCGCCTCGGTGCCCCCTGCCGCCAATCCGGCCGTGGCGCTCGGCCTCCTGTGGGGTGTGGGCGCCGGGCAGGGGCGTGACAAGATCACCCTCTTCACCTCGCCGAAGCTTGCGGCCTTCGGCGCCTGGTTCGAGCAGCTGCTCGCCGAATCGCTCGGCAAGGAGGGCAAGGGGCTGATCCCGATCGCCGATGAGCCCCCGCTCGCCCCCGAGGCTTACGGGACGGACCGCATCTTCGTCGCCCTCGACCTCGCCGGCGAGGGCGATGCCGGGCGCGAGGCGCTGCTGGGCGCGCTCGCAGGCGCCGGTCATCCGGTGGTGCGCATCACCATCCCCTCGCCCGAGCACGTGGGCGGGGCGTTCTTTCATTTCGAGATGGCAACGGCGGTGGCGGGCGCCGTCCTCGGCGTCAATCCCTTCGACCAGCCCGATGTCGAGGCGGCCAAGGTCGAAGCGCGCCGCCTGCTCGATGCCTATGAGCGTGAGGGCATCCGCCCGGCCCCGACCTTCCTTCTCCCCGACTGGAACGGGATGGCGGTTTTCGCGGGACCCCAAATGCCGGAGGGCTTCGATCATCCGAAGGAGCTGATCGCCGCCTTCCTCTCCCGCCTCACCCCGGGGGACTATGTCGGTCTTCTTGCCTATCTCCCCGAAGAAGCGCCGCTTCGCGAAGGTCTCACCCGCCTGCGCGGCGGGATCGCGGCGGCGCGGGGCGTGGCGAGCACGCTCGGCTTCGGGCCGCGCTATCTCCACTCCACCGGCCAGCTCTTCAAGGGCGGACCGAAGCGGGGCCTCTTCATCCTGCTCACCGCCGAGCCCGATGCCCATGATCTCCCCGTCCCCGGCAAGCGGGCGACCTTCGGGCTCACCCTCCTCTCCCAGGCGCTCGCCGACCGCAAGGTGCTGCTGGAGCGCGGCCAGCGGGTCGTGCATCTCCATCTCCACCGCGGGGCGGAGGATTTCGCCGCAGCGCTCGCGCTGCTCGAGGAGGCGCTCGCCGCATCCCGCCGCTAGCGCCTGAGCCACGCGAACCAGAGGAGGACTGTCCATGCAGATCGGGGTGGTGGGGTTGGGCCGGATGGGCGCCAACATCGCGCGGCGGCTGATGCGCGCGGGGCATGAGGTGGCAGTCTATGACATCGACCCCAGGGCGGTCGCCGCGCTCGTCGGGGAAGGCGCCAAGGGGGCGGACTCGCTCCCCGCTCTCGCCGCGCTCCTTGCGCCGCCCCGCACCTTCTGGGTCATGCTGCCCGCCGGCCGCATCACCGAAGAGGCGGTGCAGCGGCTCGGTGAGATCGGGGCGGCGGGCGACGTGATCATTGACGGCGGCAACACCTACTTCAAGGACGATGTCCGCCGCGCCGCCGCCCTCGCCCCGCGCGGCATCCACTATCTCGATGTCGGGACGTCGGGCGGGGTGTGGGGGCTCGAACGCGGCTATTGCCTGATGATCGGCGGCGAGGCGGAGGTGGTGGCGCGGCTCGATCCCATCTTCCGGGCGCTCGCCCCGGGGCTCGGCACCATTCCGCGGACCCCACGCTCCGAGAAAGCCGATCCCCGTCCCGAACTCGGCTATCTGCATGCGGGGCCGGTCGGAGCCGGGCATTTCGTGAAGATGGTGCACAACGGGATCGAGTACGGGCTGATGCAGGCCTATGCCGAGGGCTTCGACCTGCTCCGCCATCGCGCGAGCGAGCATCTTCCCGCCGGGGAGCGTTATGCGCTCAACCTCGCCGATATCGCCGAGGTGTGGCGGCGGGGCTCGGTGATCTCCTCCTGGCTGCTCGACCTCGCCGCC
>KN173873.1:8707-8885 GCA_000759655.1 Acidicaldus organivorans
TCCGGGGTGGTTGCCGATTCGGGCGAGGGGCGCTGGACGGTCGAGGCGGCGATCGACGAGGCGGTGCCGCTCAACGTGATCAGCGCCGCGCTCTTTGAGCGCTTCCGTTCACGCGACGAGCTCCGCTTCGCCGACAAATTCCTCTCCGCCTTGCGCTACGGCTTCGGCGGCCACGTCG
>KN173873.1:9008-9282 GCA_000759655.1 Acidicaldus organivorans
CGCCGAGAAGAAACGGGGCCTGCCCCATGACTGAGGAAGCCGCTGCGGGCTGGCTCGGCGGGCGCCTCATCCGCGCTGCCGATCCGCCTGCCCTGGCCCGCCGAGCCAGCCCGCAGCGGCTTCCTCAGTCATGGGGCAGGCCCCGTTTCTTCTCGGCGGCCACGTCGAGCCCGCCGAGAAGAAACGGGGCTTGCCCCATGACTGAGGAAGCCGCTGCGGGCTGGCTCGGCGGGCGCCTCATCCGCGCTGCCGATCCGCCTGCCCTGGCCCGCCG
>KN173873.1:9376-10132 GCA_000759655.1 Acidicaldus organivorans
CGCCGCGACCTGGCTGAGGGAGCGGCTCGCCGCCACAACGGGACCGGTGCGGCTCGCCCTGAGCGGAGGCGAGACGCCCAGGCTCCTTTACGAGACGCTGGCGGAGGCGCCTTACGCCGGGGAAGTTCCTTGGGCACGGCTTGAGATCTTCTGGGGGGATGAGCGCTTCGTGCCGCCCGATCATCCGGCGAGCAATTACGGCATGGCGCATCGCGCCCTGCTCTCGCGGGTGCCGATCCCTGCCCGCCAGATCCACCCATTCCCCACCACGCTCGCCGATCCGGATGCGGCGGCGGCGCACTACGAGGCCAAACTCCGCGCGGCGTATGGACGGGACCGGCTCGATCCCGCCGCTCCCCTGTTCGATCTCGTTTTTTTGGGCCTCGGCGAGGACGGCCATATCGCTTCGCTTCTGCCTGGCGACCCGTTGCTCATTGAGCGGGAGCGCTGGACCGGCGTGATCCGCCACGGCCGGCCCGAGATCCGCCTCACCCTCACCTTCCCCCCGCTGGAGAGCACCCGCGCCGCGGTGTTCTTCGTCACCGGCGCGCGCAAACGGGACATCCTCGCCCGGCTTCGCGCCCCCTCCGCCCCTGACCGCGCCACCCTGCCCGTCCTTCGCTACCGGCCGGAGGGCGAGTTCTGGTGGTTCGTCGATGACGCCGCCCTCGGCGCAACGCCATGACCCCCCTTCCCTTCCGTCCCCTTCCCCGGTCCCTGCCATGACCCACGCTCTCGCCTCTCGCGCGCTTGCCC
>KN173874.1:0-5886 GCA_000759655.1 Acidicaldus organivorans
AATTTCCTCTATTCGGATGGCGAGGCACTGTTCGCGCATGGCCATCGCCGCCGCCAGAAATCGGGCGAGACCGCCCCGCCTGGGCTCTGGCATCTCACCTGCACCTGTGCCGATGCCGAGGCGATGCGCGAGGCGGGGGTGGGCGTGGCGGCCCGGGCGTTGCCGGAGCGGGTCGATGTGTTTGCGAGCGTCCCGCTATCCTCCGGCCCCTGGCGCCCGCTCGCCGAAGGCGAGCTCGTGGTGGTGGGAGGGTCTTGAACGAAGCTCTCCGTCCTCAGGGTTCGCCAGGAGAAGGCGGAGCCCTGCCGCGTGGGGAGAGCTCCGATACTCGTCTGGGTTTCGTGAGCATTTTTTTCCGGCATTTTTTGCAACCGCTACACGTAACATGCTCCTGACAATTTAATTTAATTAGACTTAGCTGAAGGTTGCTCTCCAGAACTTGGCGCGGCGGGGCATTGGCTGTTCGATATGCCAAAACCAGGTACCGAGTTTGATTGACTGAGTCGCTCGACCCGCAACCAGCAACCTAGAGCCTTGTTCCACCTTTTGATGTTCATGATGGCACACCCAGCAACAAAGGGTTTTTTCCAAGGCCGATTATTGGGACCACAGACAGGGAGTTCCCTCTTCAATCTATCCGTGGCGGCCAACAACTCCGCCGGGGACAAGCTGCACATAGCGATTAACACAAAATAGTATATTGGCTTTTTTGCACGTCCCGACCCCCATTCATACAGAAATGAGTCCCGAAATTTCGTTACAAGATCAGGAATCAACTTACCTTTCTTAATATCAAGTAGAAATTCTTCGCGCTGTTTCTGGCTTGCCCGTGGATGGTCAGGATCCTTGAACTCGATAAAAAGAAAACGATCCTCTAACTCTATTACGAAATCAACAGCTTTCATGCAATGAGAAAGCCCATGTGAATGATTGTCAAATTTCTTCCCTTTGGCGTTAGGGAAATTCAAAGTCATTATTAAGTCTTTCTCATCGAGAATCGCCATTTTTTTCTCATCAATAATTGCCATTTTTATGCCTCCTCATGCTTCGCAATTGTTGAGATGTCGGCACGAAGCAGTTCACTGTCGTACAATTTACCGAATGTTTCCAATATCGCGTTATGATCAATGCCGCTATAGCAGTCACTGTAACTGGAAAAAATAACATCTCTCCCGTCATTATCTTTGTCTTGGTAAAGAGATATGTAGCGTATGGAATCTTTTTGTTTTTGACGTAGATCAAATTCCTTGAGTATAACATAGTTATGAGTGGCCAAGAATACCTGAACTCCCAAGCGATGCAGCTCCAGAATTACTTCGACTACCTTACCCATCAGGTTCGGATTTAGATTAGCTTCAGGCTCATCCCAAAAAAGGACTGAGCCTGACAGTAGGGTGCCATTCTGGATCAGCAACCATATCAGAGCGAGTTTTCGCAAACCTTCAGCGAGCAAATTGAACTCTAGTTGACCTTTATCGCGTAGGAAAAAGTGCTCATCCTTGGCCTCCACCCTGCCTTCGATGGCCTGCTGCAGCATACTCAACAAAAGCTTCCGCCTGTCGTCATGTGGGCCTCTAAGCTGCGGAAGAAAAGATTTTTTGATGATATAAATATAAATTTCTTCGAAAGATTCGTTGATGATATCGATGTATTTCTTTTCCAATTCGATCTCCCGTTTTGATATTTTTTTCAGAAATGGCGCGTGAGCGAGCATTTCTTTGACAGGAATGTAGGCCGTTTTCATTTCAACCTTTCGCCATTCATCTTGGCCCGTGACAATTACGTCTTCAACATTCGCCTTTTGGTTATCGATTTCTGCTCTGAGTTTGGCGCCATCGCCCCGCTCAACAATGATCGAAGCTTTGGGTAAACCCTGCTGTCGCCGGATAAGACGCGTCATAGCCTTCTTATAGGGGTTGAACACTCCCAGAAGTTTATTGCGGAAACTTTTTTCGCGATCTTCACCTGTGGTAATCGCTGTCGCGGCATAAAGAATTTTGAGGAGGTGAGTCTTGCCGGTGCTGTTGGCGCCAATGATGACATTGACACCGGGCGATAATTTTAGGTTCAAGTTAGAAAATGCGGTGAAATTTTTCAGTTTGATACGTGTGAGTTTGGCTGTATTACTCATTTTTTTCTCTCCACTTTTGCCAGATTTTGATTATAGCATAGTGGATATTTTAGTCCTTCCAAAGCGTGGCAGCATTTAGAACCAAGGACCCTAACACCTCTATCCATTGGAGGGTGACGGATTCGAAGCTACTTGAGCAGCAGCTAATTAATTCTTCTCCTCCAAGTCCTGGGTGTTGCTACGCTCGGGAGACCATACTCGTCGCCAGATTCGGTGATGATAGAGTGCTCGTTTTTTGGGGTGTTTCGCCTTGCAGCCCGGAGCATGGGCATCATGAGGCTTTGAAATTCGGGGAATTTCTCGGCGGGGGCGGGTTCGATCATCTTGGTGGTCCCTTCAAAAGCTCTTGCCTTGATCGTTGGGGCCCACGCGTCCGCCCGTGCGACCGAGGCAATCACGCACCGTCGCCACGTCCCGCGGCGGGTCGCCAGTGCGCGCCTTAACAATTAGTTAACAAAAAAAGAGATCGCCCGCAATGGGAAAGGGGCGAAGAAGAGAAGAAGAGAAGGAAAAGGAGATAACGCCGCCGAATGGCGCGCGAGTGGCGCGCCCTGAGGGATTCGAACCCCCGACCCACAGCTTAGAAGGCTGTTGCTCTATCCAACTGAGCTAAGGGCGCGGAAAACCGCCTTACGGCCAGCTCTCGACCGCTCAGTGAGTCCAGTTCTCCACCCGGTCGTAGCGGAAATTGTCGGCATAGACTTTGGGCCGGAAACGGGGGGAGGGCCGCGGTGGCTCGAGGTCATAGGGGATCCCGTGCTTCTCGGCGTAAGACCGCGCCGCCTCCAGCGTGGGGAAGTGAAGCCGCACCTGGCTCTGCGTGTTGGGCCCGCTCGACCAGCCCATCAGCCATTCCGGACGGGGCGGGGCGGAGGGTTCGAACTCGAGCACCCACTGACGCGACTTGGCATGGCCCGACTGGGTGGCTGGACGCGGCGGCAGATAGATGCGGGCGCGCTTGTTGATGATCTCACTCATCGGCCTTCATCCTTGCTCTCAACCGGGCACGACAACGATCAAGTCCCGGACCCCCCGAGGGGGTCCCATCGGAAGTGACGGGGCGGCGGGTCTCGGGGCGGCCGGATTCGAACCGGCGGCCTCGTGTACCCAAAACACGCGCGCTGACCAGGCTGCGCCACGCCCCGCGATCCGCGGCCCCAACACGTGGCGGAAACTATGGTCTGCCCGTCCCCAAGGCAAGGGGCCGCGCCGTCCCTCATTCCCGCTTCTTGCTCTCTTCCGTCGGCGGGGCAGGGGGCGCGACATTGGCCTCTACCCAGTCCAGATAGGGAGCGAGCCCCGAGGCCACCGGAAAGACCAGCAGGGCGGGCAGCGTGTAGGAGTGGAGGGCGAGGATGCGCTGGCAAAGGGCGGGCAGGGCGGCTTCGGTCGTCTTGAGGAGGAGCCGCCCCTCCTCTCCTTCCTCGATCTTGCCCTGCCAGGGATAAAGGGCGTGATGGACGTCGATGTTGGCGCAGGCGGCGAGCCGCTCCTCGACCACCGCCCGGCCGATGCGGAGCGCCTCCTCCCGGCTCGCGCAGGTGACGTAGAGCAGCACCACGCCGCGTCCCTCCCGCCAGGCGGGATCATGGTTCGGCTCAACCATCCCTCGACTCTCCCTCCGTCAAGCCCTCAATCCGGCCGGAGGCGGGCGGCCCGTCCCCGACGCGGAGCCCCCACCCTGCCACATCCCATGCCCCGTCCAGCATGCCACCGAACGGGCCTGGTTTCATCCCCCCTCCCTCCTCTGCTTCATCTTCTGATCCAACTTTTGCCCCAAACCCGCCTTTCTGCGGCGCGAGAGGAGCGCTTGGACGGGGGCGGCGCTTTCCGCCATACTGCACCAAACCGCCGCCCTCGGGCAGGTGGGGCGATGAGGGGGCTTCTCGAGAAAGGAGATGGGGATGAGCGAAGAGAGCGGCATTCTCGAGCGCGCGGGTAGGCCGGGGCTTGCCTACCGGCGGCTTGCCGGGCGCGGCCCGACGGTGGTCTTCCTCGCAGGCTTCGGCAGTGACATGAGCGGGGAGAAGGCTAGCGATCTCGCCCGCTTCTGCGCCGAGCGCGGCCAGGCGATGCTCCGTTTCGACTATCGCGGGCACGGCTCGAGTGGCGGGCGCTTCGAGGAGGGAACGATCGGTCTCTGGCGCGAGGACGCGCTCGATGCGATCGACGCGCTGACCGACGGGCCGCTGGTCGTGGTGGGCTCCTCGATGGGGGGGTGGATCGCCCTCCTCGCCGCTCTCGCCCGCCCCACTCGGGTGGCCGCGCTGGTCGGGATCGCGCCGGCCCCGGATTTCACCGAACTCCTTATCTGGTCGGCGCTTCCCTTCGAGGCGCGCGAGCGGCTCCTCGCCGAGGGACAGATCAGCCTCCCCAACCCCTACGGCCCGCCGCAGATCATCACCCGCGCCCTGATCGAGGACGGAAGGGCCCATCTCGTGCTGGGCGGTGCGATCCCGATCGGGGTGCCGGTGCGGCTCCTGCATGGGCGGGAGGATCGCGACGTGCCCTGGGAGCTCTCGCTCCGCCTGCTCGAACAGCTGGAGAGCGCCGACGTCTCCCTCACCCTGGTCAAGGACGGCGATCACCGGCTCTCACGTCCGGCCGATCTCGCCCTGCTCCGCCGCACGCTTGCCCCCCTGCTCGGCTAGGTCCTCCTCTCCCCGGCGCGCTCTTCGGCGAGCGTGGCGGCAAGCCCCTCGCGGTAGGTGGGATGGCGCCACGCAAGGCCAAGCGCGGCCTTGGTGCGGTGATTGGCCACGCGCCGGTTCTCCAGCCAGAAGCTCAGCGCCATCGGGCTCATCACGGCGCGCGCCTCTTCGAAAGGAATGGCAGGCGGCAGGGGGAGGCCGAGCAGACGGGCGGCCTCTTCGATCACCGCCTCGGAAGGCGCGGGAAGGTCATCGACGAGATTGAACACCCGCACGCCGCGCTGCGGCGCATTCTGCATCGCAGCCCTTACCGCAGCCGCGATGTCGTCGCGGTGGATGCGCGAGAAGAACTGGCCGGGCTTGATCACCCGCCGCGCTGTCCCGGCGCGCAGGGCGGCGAAGACGGAGCGGCCCGGCCCGTAGATCCCGCCCAAGCGGAAGATGTCCACCGCCCGGTGATCGGCGAGCGCCTCCCACGCCTGCTCGGCGGCAAGCCGGGCGCGGCTCCGCACGGAGCCTGGGGCGGGCGGCGTCGTCTCATCGACCCAGGCGCCGCCGCGATCGCCATAGACCCCGGTCGAGGAGAGATAGCCGATCCAGCGAAGCCGCGGCGCGGCGCGGATGAGCGGGGCGAAGCGGGCAAGCACCGGATCGCCCGTTTTGGGATCGGGCGTTTCGGGATCGGGTGGGGCGGTGACGAGGAGATGGCTTGCCGCGCTGATCCAGGGCCCTGCCTCGGCGAACGGCACCGCGCCCTCCGCATCCGCCGCGCCGCGATGGGTCCCGATCACCCGCATCCCCGCGCCCCGCGCGGTCTCGGCAATGGCGCGCCCGCAATAGCCGAGCCCCATGATGAGGAGGAGATCCCCCTGATCCGTCATGCCGGTTCCTCTCGCCTACCCCGCCTTGCGCTCCCCCGTCCCCGGAGCGCAGCGTAAGGCGGGTGGAAAAGTTTGCGCCCTCCCGGCCCGCGCGGCTAGAGTGGGGGCATGACCGGCTTACGCAAGGTGCTGCTGGGCGCGGGCCTCGGGGCCGTGGTGCTGGGCGGGACGGTGTGGGTGTTTCTCGACGCGCACCAAGGCTCAGGCGAAGAGGAAGCCGCGC
>KN173874.1:5983-8469 GCA_000759655.1 Acidicaldus organivorans
TTCCCGTCCCGCCGGCGCCGCCGCGTCTCGGCGAGGGCCCGGATTACGAGACCTGCCTTGCCATGCTCCCCGACGATCCGCGCGGGGCGCGGGCGATGGCGGAGGCATGGCTGCGCGAAGGGGGCGGGGCGCCTGCCCTCCATTGCCTTGGCTTGGCCGAAGCGGCGCTCGGCGATGCGCTCGAGGGCGCGATGCGGCTCGAGCAGGCGGCGGCGGAGGCCAGCGCGCCTGCGGCAAGCCGCGCCCAGGTCCTCGATCAGGCGTTGCGGGCGCGGCTGATGGCGGGCGATACCAAGGCCGCCTTTCGCGATGGCGAGGCCGCGCTCGCCCTTTCGCCCGACGATCCCGACCTCCTCGTCGATCAGGCGGTGGTGGCCGCGGCGCTGCAGCGCTTCGACGAGGCGCTCGCCGATCTCGATCACGCCCTCCTCCTCGATCCGAGCCGCAGCGATGCGCTGATCTACCGCGCGAGCGTGCATCGCGAACGGGGTGAGCCCAAGGAGGCGTCGCGCGACATCGAGGCCGCGCTCGCCTGCGATCCCGACGATCCCGAGGCGCTGCTCGAGCGCGGCATCGAGCGCCAGCGCGCGGGCGATCTCGCCGGGGCGCGGGCGGATTGGGAACGGGTGCGGGCGCTCGCCCCCGACAGCCCCTCCGCCGATCTCGCCGAACAGAACCTCGCCCTTCTCGACGCGGGCCCGGCGGAGCGCTAAACCTCCGCCGCGGGGATCCCTCGCGGCGGATATCGCGCCGCGGGATGGGGGTCCGACGCCCAACCAGACGAGACTCAGGCAAGCATAGGATGGGGGAAGACCGATGAAGCTGCTGCGCGTTGGCCCGGCGGGGGCCGAGAAGCCCGCGATGCTCGATGCGGAAGGAAAGCTCCGCGACCTCTCCGGCGTCGTGCCCGACATCGCGGGCGAGGTGCTGTCGGATGCGGGGCTGGCGCGCCTGCGCGCCCTCGATCCAAGGAGCCTGCCGCTCGTCTCGGGCGAGGTGCGGATCGGCCCGCCCATCGCCCGCCCGCTCAATTTCGTGTGTATCGGCCTCAACTATGCCGATCATGCGGCCGAGTCCAACATGCCGATCCCCAAGGAGCCGATCATCTTCCTCAAGTCGCTCAGCGCCTTCCAGGGCCCCTATGATGACGTGCGCATCCCACGCGGCTCGGCCAAGACCGACTGGGAGGTCGAGCTCGGTGTGGTGATCGGCACCAAGGCGCGTTACGTGCCGGAGAAGGACGCGCTGAACTTTGTTGCCGGCTACACCGTGGTGAACGACGTGAGCGAGCGCGAATACCAGCTCGAGCGCGGCGGCACCTGGGACAAGGGCAAGGGCTGCGACACGTTCGGGCCGGTCGGCCCCTGGCTCGTCACCCGCGACGAGGTGCCCGATCCGCAGGCTCTCGATCTCTGGCTCGAGGTCGATGGCAAGCGGATGCAGAACGGCAATACCCGCACCATGATTTTCGGCGTGGCCAAGCTGGTGAGCTATGTGAGCCACTTCATCACCCTCCATCCGGGCGACATCATCGCGACCGGGACGCCGCCCGGGGTGGGCATGGGGATGAAGCCCGAGCCCGTCTTCCTCAAGCCGGGCCAGACCATGCGGCTCGGCATTGCCGGGCTTGGCGAGCAGCGCCAGCGGGTGTTGGCCGCCGAGTAAGAGAGCTGTCGCGGGGCGGGGGAGGGGGTCTCCTCCGCCCGGCCCAGCCGCAGGAGAGGTCATGACCGTCCCCCGCACTGCCCGCATCGAGCGCCGCACCGCCGAGACCGACATCACGCTCCGCCTCGATCTCGACGGGCGGGGTGAAAGCCGCATCGCGACCGGGGTCGGATTTTTCGACCACATGCTGACTGCGCTCGCCCGCCATGCCGGGTTCGACATGGAGCTCACCGCCAAGGGCGATCTCGAGGTCGATGCCCACCACACCGTCGAGGATGTGGGCATCGTGCTTGGCCAGGCGATCGCCCAGGCGATGGGCGACAAACGGGGCATCACCCGTTTCGGCCATGCCCTGGTGCCGATGGACGAGGCGCTGGTCGAAGCGGCGCTCGACTGCTCGGGCCGCGGCTTTCTGGTCTTCGACATCGCTTTTCCCTTGCCCCGGCTCGGTGCGATGGATACCGAGCTCGTCGAGGAGTTTTTCCGGGCGCTGGCCCATAACGCGGGGATCACGCTGCATCTTCGCGCCCGCTCGGGCCGCAACAGCCACCACCTCGCCGAGGCGGCGTTCAAGGCGGCGGCGCGGGCGCTCCGCATGGCGCTCGCCCTCGATCCGCGGACGGAAGGGCGCATTCCGTCCACCAAGGAGGCGTTGTGAGGGTCTTTACCCTGCACGGGCCGCTCGCCGCACCGGAGAGGTGGGTGCTGGTCCCCGAAGCCTTCGCCTGGGGCGGGCTCGTCTTCGGCCCCTTCCGGCTTCTCCGCCATCGCCTGTTCCGCGAGACGGCCCTCTGGCTCGTTCTTTTCTTTCTTCTCGTCCT
>KN173874.1:8549-12910 GCA_000759655.1 Acidicaldus organivorans
GCTCGCCCCCCGTTTGACCGGGATCAATGCGCTCGCCCCCGCCTTCGCGCTGAGCTCGTGGTGGGCGGTGGGGCTCTTCGGCCATGATTTGCGCCGCGGTGATCGCCGCCCGCAACCGGGAGGAAGCACTGATGCGGGCGATGAGCGCCTGCCGCGGCGAGGGGCGAGAGGCGGCGGCTCTGGCATGAAGATCGTCGTCGTCGATTACGGAAGCGGCAATCTCGCCTCGGCCGCCCGCGCCCTGGAAAAGGCGGCGGAGATCGCCGGGCTTGAGGCGCGCGTCGCGGTGAGCGCCGATCCCGCCGCGGTGCGCGCCGCCTCGCGCGTGGTGCTTCCCGGTCAGGGGGCCTTTGCCGATTGCGCGCGCGGGCTTGCCGCCATTCCCGGCCTTCGTGAGGCGATCGTCGAGACCACCGAGCGGGGCACGCCCTTTTTCGGCATCTGTGTCGGCATGCAGCTCATGGCCGAGCGCGGGCTCGAACACGAGATCACCGAAGGGTTCGGCTGGATCGCGGGCGACATCGCCCCGCTCGCCGCTCCGCCGCCCCTGCGTCTGCCCCATATGGGCTGGAACACGCTCGACTTCACCGAGGGGGCCCATCCCCTGCTCGACGGGGTGCGCCCCGGCGATCACGTCTATTTCGTGCACAGCTACGCGCTGCGTGGCGCGCGCGAGGAGGACGTGCTCGCCACCACCGAGTATGGCGAGCGGGTGGTGGCGATGGTGGCGCGCGGCAATCGCGCCGGGACCCAGTTCCACGTCGAGAAGAGCCAGACGGTGGGGCTTCGCATCCTTGCCAATTTCCTGCGTTGGACTCCATGAGCGAGAAGAAGCCGGACCTTTCCGTCGAACGGGCCACCGCGCTGAACGACGAGGACCTGGCCGCCCTCTGCGAGGCGGCCGATGCGGCGATCCTCGATGGCGGCGGCTTCGGCTGGGTCAATCCGCCGGGCCGGGCCGTGCTCGAGCGCTATTTCCAGGGGGTGCTGCTCGTTCCCGAGCGCGAGCTCTACCTCGCCCGTCTCGACGGGGTGGTGGTGGGCTCGGCCCAGCTCGTCCGCCCGCCGCGCAACAACGAGGCCCAGGCCTTCGCCGCCACCCTCACCCATAGTTTCATCGCCCCTTACGCGCGCGGGCATGGGCTGGCCCGCCTGCTCACCCTGCGGGTCGAGGAGGGGGCGCGGGCGCTTGGCTATCACGTGCTCAATCTCGACGTGCGCGAGACGCAGGAAGCGGCGATCCAGCTCTACCGCTCGCTCGGCTATGTGCATTGGGGCACCCATCCGGTCTATGCCCGGGTGGGGGGGCGGACCATCCGCGGCCTCTATTTCTACAAGCTCCTCAATCCCGGAGGGAAAATCGCGTGAGCCTCACCCTCTTCCCGGCGATCGACCTCAAGGACGGGGCGGGGGTCAGGCTCGCCCGCGGCGAGATGGACGCCGCCACGCTCTATGCCCCCGATCCGGTGGCGCAGGCGCGCGCCTTCGTCGCGGCGGGGGCGCGGTATCTGCACGTGGTCGATCTCAACGGCGCCTTTGCCGGGCGTTCGGTCAATGGCGAGGTGGTGCGGGCCATCCGGGAGGCGGTGGCGGTGCCGATCCAGCTCGGGGGCGGCATCCGCACTCTCGAGGGGATCGCCTACTGGCTTGGGCTCGGCATCGACCGGGTCATTCTGGGCAGCGCCGCGGTGAAGGACCCGGCGCTGGTCGAGGAGGCGGCGCGAAACTGGCCGGGGCGGATCGTCGCCGGGGTCGATGCGCGCGGAGGCTTCGTCGCCGCCGAGGGCTGGGCGGAGACCACCGCCATCACCGCGGTCGATCTCGCCCGCCGTCTCGCCGGGGCCGGGGTGGCGGCGCTGCTGTTCACCGATATCGGCCGCGACGGGCTGCTTACCGGTCTCAATGTCGAGGCCACGGTGGCGCTCGCCGAGGAGGCAGGCGTGCCGGTGATCGCCTCAGGCGGGGTCGGGGGGCTTGCCGATCTCGAGCGCCTGCGCGCGGCGGCGCGCACCTGCCGCGGCCGCATCGAAGGCGTGGTGGTGGGCCGCGCCCTCTATGAGGGGCGGTTCGGGATTGCCGAGGCGATCCGCGTCCTCTCCGACTGATCCGCCGCGCCCCTGGGGGGGTCGCGCTGTCCTTGCCGCCGCCCTTGATCGTTTTTTCCGTTCGAAACCCGCCGATCCAGGACAAAAAATTTACTGGATTTTAAGACCGCGCTGGGATAGTCTCACAAAAGAGACCAAGCTAAAGGATTTGAAACGGGCGCGGGGATGAGCGATCAATGGCGCAATCCCTCCGGCGGCGAATGGACCGCCGGAGCCGACTGGTCGGAAGGGGCGCCGCCCGCCGCATCCGAGTCCGCTGCCATTGCCACGCCCGGCACGTTCACGGTGAGCCTCCAGCAATCGGCGGCGTTGGGCGCGCTCACCCTGAATTCCGCAGGCGCCGTCCTCGCGGTGGCTCCCAACGCCCCTTATGCCGGCGTCACTCTCGATCTCACCGCGGGGCTTGCCCTCGATTCGGGTACGCTCGCCCTCGAAGGCTTCACCACCCTCGTCCCCACCGCGCTCGGCATGGTGCCGACCACGCTCGAGACCTTCGCCGCGCTCGATGTGGGCGGGACGATCAGCGGCGGCGGGACCCTCTCCGGCGCCTTCGACGTGATCGAGACCGAGGGCGCGCTCAGCGTGAGCGGGGGCAGCGCCGTGCTCGGCCAAGGGACGACGCTCGATGCCCAGGCGGGGGGCCTGACCCTCGGCCCCGCCGCCCTCTGGACGCTCGGCGGGAGGGGCGACGTGATCGCGGGCCCGCTGGCCAACCAGGGCACGCTCACGCTGGCCGGTGAGGTGACGTTCAACCCGGCGGGGGAGGCCCCGCTCACCAATGCCGGGCTCCTCGACATCGCGAGCGGGGCGGAGGTTTCGGGCACCCTCAGCGGCCTCACCAATACCGGCACGATCGAGGTGGCGGGAGCGGCGACCCTCGACGTGAGCGGGACGTTCTCCAATACCGGCGACATCGTCCTCCTTCCCGGCGGCACCCTCGATCTCATCCTGCCCGCCCTGCCCTCGGGCGGGATCGGCACCATCACCCAGAAAGGCGGGCTGATCATCATCGACCCCCCCCGGCGGCACGCTGAGCGAGGGGATCGCCTGTTTCGCCGCCGGCACGCGCATCCTCACCGAGAGAGGCGAAGTGCCGGTCGAGGCGCTTTCCCTCGGGATGCGGCTTCCCACCCTGGAGGGGGAACTCCTCCCCATCATCTGGATCGGCGAACGGCGTCTTGTGCTCGACCCCGATGACCCGGCGGCTGCCCCCTTCTTTCCCATCCGCATCGCCGCCGAGGCGCTCGCCCCTGGCCTGCCGCGGCGCGATCTCTTCCTCTCCCCCGATCATGCGCTCGCCTTCCCAGGCGAGGCGGGGCGGGCGCTGGTTCCGGCGCGGGCGCTCGTCAATGGCATGACCATCACCGTCGCCCCCTGCCGCGAGGTCCGCTATTTCCACGTCGAGCTTCCCCGCCATGCGGTGATTTTCGCCGAAGGGGCGATGGCCGAGACCTATCTCGATACCGGCAACCGCGCCGATTTCACCGCCTTCGACGTCGCCTCCCGCCATCCGGGCTTTGGCCGGCGCGACCCCGCGGAGGCCTGGGCACCGCTGCTTGGCCCCGGCCAGAAGCTCACCCGGCTGCGGCGCAGGCTCTATGCGCGGGCCCGGTTCCTCGGCTGGCGGCCCCGGCGCGAGGGGGCGCTCTGGATCGAGGCGGAGGGGCGGCAATTCCGCGCCGGCCGGCGCGAGGGCGGGCGGCATCGCTTCCTCATCCCGCCTGGGGTGGAGGGGGTGGTGCTCGCCTCCACCGCGATGGTGCCGCTCGAAGAGGAGGGAATGGCGCCGGACTTCCGCCTTCTGGGGGCGCAGGTGCGGGCCGTGGTGGCGGGCGGGGTGCCGGTTCCCCTCGAGTCGGAGGCGTTTGGGCCGGGTTTTCACCCTCTCGAAGGGGAGGGGCTTGCCCGCTGGCGCTGGAGCGATGGGCGGGGAAGGCTCCGCCTCCCCCGCAGCGAAGAGCCGCTCTGGCTCGACGTGGTGGTCTCTTCCATTCAGCCGGGTTACGACCCACCCCCGCCGGGCTGAGGCGGAGGGCGGAAGGGGCGCGGGCCCGGCCGGGATGTGGTCGCGAAAAAGCGAGCAAGCGGCCGGCGCGTTCACTTGGAATTAAAAAATTCATGCTAAAAGGAAGGTCCCCGGCCATCAAAGACCGGGGTCCGGAGACGGCGTTCGAGAGGGTCTCGGCCACAGGGCGCCGGCTTCGATCCAGAAAGGAGAGTGCGCAGCCCATGCCCCATCTCGTTCTCGAACTCCGT
>KN173874.1:13036-14004 GCA_000759655.1 Acidicaldus organivorans
TCCGCTTCCGCAACAAGACGCGCATCGAACTCGCCGCCCGCGCCCGCTTCCTGTTCGGCAAACAGATCATGCCGCCGCAGGAGGCCAATACTCCGGCCAAACGCATCTATTTCGCGCTGCAGACCGCCTATATCGGCACCGAGGAAGAACGCCGCCAGGGCCTCGCCGAGGCCCGCGCCCTGATCGCCGATTTCAAGGCCGCCACCACCTCGCCCACGGCGCGGGCCATTCTGGATGAGGCACTCGCTGCCGCCGAACGCGATGAGTGCTATCTCGCGCTGAGGCTCGCCCGCCGCATCATCCGCCACGAGGAGGCGGTGCTGGGTCTCGCCCCGCCCGAGGCGGAGAAGAGCGCCCGCCGGGGCAAGCCCTCCCGTCCGTCATCGGCAGGAGAGACGAAATTGGGGGCGACGAAACCGGACGCGGCGAAAGAGGGCGAATCGGAAGACGAGGCGCATGCCGTGCACGCGGCGCCGCTCGCCGCCCCGCTCGCCCCCGGCTGAGCGCTCCCGCGCCGCGCGCCCCGCGGCTGGGCTGCCCTTCCCCTGCGGGGCAGGCGAGAGCGTCTCGTTCAAAACATCTGGCCGAGAAACATCTGGCCGAAAATGTTTGGCTTTGGGGGGCGCATGATCTAGGGGGAGAGACCGGTCAAGGAGTTCCCGCATGGCCCGCTCCCCCGTCCGCCTCCTCCTCATCGGCGGCCTGATCCTCGCTCTCTCGCTCGGCATCCGCCAGAGCTTCGGCCTCTTCCTTGCCCCCCTCTCCCGCGCCCATGGCTGGGGACGCGAGGTGTTCGGCCTCGCCATCGCCTCCCAGAACCTCGTCTGGGGCCTCGCCCAGCCCTTCGCCGGAGTGCTCGCCGACCGCATCGGCACGGGCCCCGTGCTCCTCGGCGGTGCCTTCCTCTACGCCCTCGGGCTGCTCGGGATGGCAGTGGCGGGCACGGCGGGGCTCTTCACCCTGAGCGC
>KN173874.1:14384-14509 GCA_000759655.1 Acidicaldus organivorans
CCGCGCCCTCCCGCCCCGCCATCACGCCGCGGCCTATGGGCTCGCCATGGCGGGGGGCTCGCTCGGCCAGTTCGTGATGGTCCCCGCCGCCCTCCGGCTGATCGAGGGGGAGGGAAGCCAGGGCG
>KN173874.1:14601-15338 GCA_000759655.1 Acidicaldus organivorans
CCCTGCTCGGTTTCGCTGCCCTCGCCGCCCTCATGCTGCCGCTCGCCCTGGCCGGGTTCGCGAAGGGAAGGCGGGGCGCCGCCGCTGTGCGCCCCTCGAGCCGTTCCGTCTCCCCGCCGGTCTCCCGCCCGCGGGTCGGGGCGCTCGCCGCCGCGCGCCGGGCGCTCGGGCAGCGCGACTTCCTGCTCCTCTCGCTCGGCTTCTTCGTCTGCGGCTTTCAGGTGGTGTTCATCGCGACCTATCTCCCCGCCGATCTGCTGGAGCGCGGCATGGCGCCCTGGGTCGGCTCGGCTGCGCTCGCCCTGATCGGGCTTTTCAACATCCTGGGCTCGCTCGGGGCGGGCTGGCTCGGGGCGCGGCTTCCCCGACCCTGGCTGCTCGTGGCCATCTACGGGGCGCGGGCCATCGCCATCAGCCTGTTCCTCGTCCTGCCGCCTTCGCCTGCCCGAGCGCTTGCCTTCGGCGCGGTGATTGGCGTGCTCTGGCTCTCCACCGTGCCGCTCACCAACGGGGTGGTCGCCGCCCTGTTCGGGGTCGATCACCTCGCCATGCTGGGCGGCATCGCCTTTCTCGCCCATCAGCTCGGCTCCTTCGCCGGCGGCTGGCTCGGTGGCGTCGTCTTCGCGCGCACCGGCTCCTTCTCCACCGCCTGGATGGTGGCGATCGGGCTCAGCCTGATTGCCATGCTGCTCAACGCCCCGGTGCGGGAGCGGTGGGTGGGGCTCCGCGCCCCGGCC
>KN173875.1:0-730 GCA_000759655.1 Acidicaldus organivorans
CCCTTCACCACGCGCGGACTCGGCCTCACCCACCCCCGCCACCCCGATCTCGCGCGGCTCTCAGAGCGCCCCGCCCTTTTCTTCGACCGCGACGGGGTGATCAACGCCGATCTCGGCTATGTTGGCAGCCGCGAGCGGTTTCAGTGGGTCGCAGGAGCGCGGGAGGCGCTGCGCGAGGCGACCGAGCGGGGCTTTCACGTCTTCGTGGTGACCAACCAGTCGGGGATCGGGCGCGGCCTCTATGACGAGGCGGCCCTCCAAGCGCTCCATGCCTGGATGATTGGCGAGATCCGCCGCGCGGGCGGCACGGTCGATGACTGGCGCTTCTGCCCCCACCATCCGGAGGCCGCCCTCCCCGCCTATCGCCGCGTTTGCGCCTGCCGCAAGCCCGCCCCCGGCATGATCCACGATCTCATGACGCGCTGGGAGATCGTGCCCGAACGGGCGCTCCTCATCGGCGATCAGGAGACCGATCTCGCCGCGGCGCGCGCCGCCGGGATCAGGGGGATCCGCTTCCCGGGAGGCGACCTCGCCGCCTTCCTCGCCCCCCATCTCGCCGCGCTCGAGGCGGAATGGCGGGCATCGCTTGCCTCAGCCTCCCTCTGAGCCGCTTCCCTCGCTTGCCGCGCGCACCGTCTCGAGCAGGGTCTTGAGCGTCTCCCGCTCGGCGAGCGAAAGCGCGGCGAAAAACACCGCCTCGGCGGCGAGCACCGCATCACGGGCCCGCGCC
>KN173875.1:1012-1299 GCA_000759655.1 Acidicaldus organivorans
GATCGCGCTCGGCCTCAAGCCAGCCGAGATCCTGGAGGCGGCGGATGGCGCGGCTCACCGCGGCGCGGGCGGGCCCGGCCGGCGCCTGGGGGGGCCGCGCGATCGCCCGCCCCCAGGTTCCCGGCTGGCTTGGGCCCGGGCGCGATCCCGCCGATGGGCGGGATCGCGCTCCGCCTCAAGCCAGCCGAGATCCTGGAGGCGGCGGATGGCGCGGCTCACCGTGGCGCGGTCGAGCCCGGCCAGCGCGCTCACCGAAAATCCGCACATCGTGCCGCGGCGGGCGAGCA
>KN173875.1:1379-3719 GCA_000759655.1 Acidicaldus organivorans
CTTCGAGCACCCGCCATTCGGCGGGCTGGAGCTGATGGAACGGCGCGAGCGCCTCCGCGAGCGCCCGCGAAAGCCGCCCCTGCACCACGCTCAGGGGAAAGGAGAGATAGGGGGCGAGCGGATGGTCCTCCTCCCGCACCCCTACGAGCAGATCCTGTCCGTTCACCAAAAACTCCAGCCGCGACGGGGAAAGATGCGGAATTGTCGCGCCTTTTCCCCGCCGTGACAAGAGAGGCCGCGTCTTACCGCTTGGCCTCGACTTCGAGGATGATGGTCACCTCATCACCGATCGCCGGGACGAAGGTCTTCATCCCGAAATCGGAGCGCTTGATCACGCCGCGCGCCGAGAAGCCCACCTCTTCCTTATGGTCGAGCGGGTTGGTGCCCATCTTGTTGAGCGTGACATCGAGGCTCACCGGGCGGGTCACCCCGAGCAGGGTGAGATCGCCGATCACCGTGCCGCTCTTGTCATCCTTCTTGATGTATTGCTTGCCGACGAAGGTCATGGTCGGGAATTCGGCGACGTTGAACCAGTCCGGCCCCTTGAGGTCCTTGTTGCGCTGGGCGTTCTGCGTATCGAGGCTCGCCGTGTTGATGGTGACATGCACGGCGCTCGCATCGATGTTCTTCGGATCGAAGGTGATGGTTCCCGAGAAATCGGTGAAGAGGCCGATCATTTTGGCAAAGCCCAGATGATCCACCATGAACAGGATATGGGTATGGGTCGGATCGATCTGGTATTCGGCTGCCTCGGCCCGGGCAAAGCCGAGCAGGGCGAGGATGCCGAAGACGAAAGCGAGTTTACGCATGACATCTCCTTTTCGAGATCGTTGAGCCAAAAGCGAAAACGTCGATATCCCCTGCCCGGTGGGTGTTCCGCTCATGGGTCATGGCCGGAACGCCTCCGGGGCGGAGAGATAAAGCGCCCCCGTCACCCCCCCTACCGCGAGGAGGAGGGCGAACCCCGCGCCGAGCACGACGAGGCGAGGGGAGGAAAATCGCGTGAGGGCGCGTTTCGCCCCTTCCGTGATGACGAGGGCCAGCACGGCCAGGGCGAGAAGATAGACCCCATCGCCCCCCTCCCCGACGAAGAGGAGAATGGCCGCGAGGGCGAGCGGTCCGCTCCAGAGAAAGGCGAGGGCGGCATCGCCCGGACGGGGGGCGAGGAACTCGGCCAGTCCCCACGGCGCGCCCCCGCCAACCAGGGCGAGGAGCAAAACGAGGCTGGTGGAAGAGCCTCCGGCGAGGGCGACCGGCGCCGCCCCACCCCAGAGGGCGAGGGCGAGCGCCCAGAAGAGCGCCCCGGCGCCGGGCCGCGCTGCGGCGGCGAGCGAGGCCGAGCGGAGCAGGACAAGCGCGCCGAGAAGGATGAGGAGGACGAGATCACGACCCGCGCCCGCCGTGGTGAGGCGGGGGACGGCGATCCAGAGCGCAGGGAGGAGGGCGGCGAGCGTCCCCGCCTTGCTCAAACGAAGCGGGATGAGGGGAAGGATGAGGCCGAAGAGGCCGGCGTAGAAGAGCTTGTCGGTGGAGGCGCGGGGGAGGGGGAAGAATTTCCCGTAAACCGCGAGATAGGCGATGGGAAAGAGAAGTGCTGCCAGCACCGCCCGGCCTCGCCGGGGCAGGAGAGAAAGACGGCTTAGCGCCGCTCCCGCCAGGCCGGCGGCGAAGGTGATCAGGAGGGGGGCTGAGAGCGGGTTGGCATCCATGGCGCCTCACATCGTTTCATTGTCAACTACATTATTTGACAACGAAGCGCTGTCAAGCGTCCAGAACGCCCCCCTCCCTCTTTCTTTTTCACCCCTCCTTCTCGCCCCGGCGCGAGGGAGGGGGGGGAGGAATTCAGCCGCGCGCGGCGAGCGGCACCACTTTCCGCTCGGGCACGCCGTTATAGACCGAAAGCGGGCGGATCAGCCGGTTGTCGGCCATCTGCTCGAGCACGTGCGCCGCCCAGCCGGTGATGCGGGAGGCAACGAAGATCGGGGTGAACATCGGGATCTCGAAACCCATCATGTAGTAGGCGGGGCCGGCGGGGAAATCGAGATTGGGGTGGATGTTCTTCTTGTTGAGCATCTCCTCGGCGAGGATGCGCTCGATCTCCACCCATTTCTGCCCCCCGGTGATCTCGGCCATCTTCTCCATGTAGCGGGTCATGGTGGGCACCCGCGAATCACCCCGCTTATAGACGCGATGGCCGAAGCCCATGACCAGGGCGCGGTGCTCGAACTTGTCCTGGATCCACTCGCGCGCCCGCTCCGGCCGGTCGATCTCTTTCAGCATGTGCATCACCGCCTCGTTCGCCCCGCCATGCAGCGGCCCCTTGAGGGCGGCGATCGCCGC
>KN173875.1:3742-3806 GCA_000759655.1 Acidicaldus organivorans
TTCTCCATGTAGCGGGTCATGGTGGGCACCCGCGAATCACCCCGCTTATAGACGCGATGGCCGA
>KN173875.1:3875-9927 GCA_000759655.1 Acidicaldus organivorans
GGTCACCGCGCCGTGGATGTCGGCCCCGGTCGAGGTGACGGTGCGGGCGGTGAAGGTCGAGGCGTTGAACCCGTGCTCGGCATAGAGGATCAGGCTCACGTCGAAGGCCTTGACCACCTCGGGGGCCGGCACCGAGCCGAAGCACATGTGAAAGAAGTTCTCGGCGAAGGTGAGGTCCGGGCGCGGCGCGATGGGCGGCTTGCCGTGCCGGTGGCGGTAGTCATGGGCGATGATGATCGGGATGCGGGCGAGAAGCCGCATCGCCTTGCGCCGCGTCGCCGCCTCCGAATTGTCCGCCGTCTCCGGGTCCTCGAGCGCGAGGAAAGAGACGCCGGTGCGCAGCGTGTCCATCGGATGGGCCTCGGGCGGGAACTCGGCGATCACCCGGTGCATCCGCTCCGAGAGATGCCGCTCGGCGCGTTCGGCCTGCATGAAGGCCTCAAGTTCGGCGCGGGTCGGAAGCTCGCCGTTCCAGAGCAGATAGGCGACCTCCTCGAACGAACAGAGATCGGCCAGATCCTGCACCGGATAGCCACGATAGGTGAGGCTGTTGGTCTCCGGCATGACCTTGGAGACCGCCGTGTAGTCGGCATAGACCCCGACCAGCCCTTTCTTGACCTCGATGCCAGCGTCCTCGCTCATCTCTCATCCCCCTCTTGCTTGGGCCGCCGCCCCCGCGCGAGCCGGGGGCGGGGCATGATGCGTTTCCTCAACCGGCCTGGAAACCCCCGGCTCAGAAAATACCCCGTGCACCCTCCGCCAGCGCCCCGGCGGGGAGGACGAGGTTGAGCTGCCAGAGCTCGCCCGCGCCGAGCCCGGGCAGCGCCTCGGCCGCGGCCAGAAACCGCTCCGCCTCGCGCGGGGCGAGCAGGCCCTCGGTGAGGGTGCGGAACTTGCGGACATAGTCAGGGCGGGTGAAGGGCCGCGCGCCGAGCGGATGGGCATTGGCTACCGCCTTCTCGGCGCTGATCACCGTGCCGTCATCGAGAGTGATCTCGACCCGCCCGCCGAAGGCCTTCTCCCTGGGATCGGTCGCGTGATAGCGGCGCGTCCACTCGGGGTCCTCGCGCGTCTCGATCTTGCGCCAGAGGGCGACGGTGGAGGGCCGCGACGCCCGCTCGGGCGTGTAGCTCTCCACGTGGTGCCAGCGCCCGTCCTCGAGCGCGACGGCGAAAATATACATGATCGAGTGATCGAGGGTCTCGCGGCTCGCCTTGGGGTCGAATTTCTGCGGATCGTTGGAGCCGGTGCCGATCACGTAATGGGTGTGATGCGAGGTGTGGATGACGATCTTCTGGATGCGCGTGAGATCGGGGATACGGGCGCGGAGCTCGAAGGCGAGGTCGATCAGCGCCTGGGCCTGGTATTCCGCCGAATGCTCCTTGGTGTAGCTCTCCAGGATGGCGCGCTTGGGCTCGCCGGGCTCGGGCAGGGGCACGTGATAGACCGCGTCCTTGCCGCCCAGCATCCAGGCGATCACCGAGTCCTCGCCTTCATAGATCGGGCTCGGCGCGCCCTCGCCGCGCATGGCGCGATCGACCGCCTCGACCGCGAGCTTCCCGGCATGGGCCGGAGCGAAGGCCTTCCACGAGCTGATCTCGCCCTTGCGCGACTGGCGGGTGGTGAAGCTCACATGCACCGCCTGCTGCACCGCCTGATAGATGGTCTCGACGGGAAGGCCGAGCAGGGTGCCGATCCCCGCCGCCTGGGCCGGGCAGAGATGGGCAATGTGGTCCTTCTTCCACTCGTGGAGGCAGATCGCCTTCACCAGATCGATCTGGATCTCATAGCCGGTGGCGATGGCGCGGATGAGGTCCTTGCCGCTTTTGCCCATGGCCTGGGCCACGGCGAGGATGGGCGGGATGTTGTCGCCGGGATGCGAGTAATCGGCGGCGAGGAACGTATCATGCATGTCGAGCTCGCGCACCGCCGTGCCATTGGCCCAGGCCGCCCATTCCGGGCTGAACCCGGCGGCGGGGGAAAGGCCAAAGATCTGCGCCCCGCCCGCCCGCGGATGGCCCATCGCCATGGCGCGGGCCGAGACCACGGGGCGGCGGTTGATCGCCGCGATCGCCACCGCCGCGTTGTCGATGATGCGGTTGATGATCATCTCCTCGACCTCGGCCTCGACCGGCACCGGATCGGCGGCGACGGCGGCGATCTTCCAGGCGAGCTGGTCCTCGCGCTTGAGCCGCGCGGCGGAGGGATGGACGCGAACCTCATGGAGACGCATGGCGGATATCCTTTCTCAGATGACGGGAATGAACAATGGGGGCCTCATTCGAGCGGAGTGCGGGCAAGCCGGCGCATCTCCACCCCCTGCCAGACGAGGAGGACCGGGATGCCGAGCGCCAGATCGCGCGCCCGCCGCACCATGGAGAAGGCGAGCATCAGGCTCGGCGAGAGGCCGAACACCGCGCCGAAGGAAGCGAGCGCCGCTTCCTGCACGCCGAGATAGGCGGGGACGAAGAAGGCGAAGTCGAGGCTCGCCTGGAGCAGGGCTTCGAGGCTCACCCCGTTGCTCAGGCTGATCGGGGCGCCGAGCAGGCGGAGCGTCACCCAGCTGCCCACCGCTGCGGCGAACCAGCCGATCAGATGAAGGAGGGAGGCGGCGAGCAGGCGGCGTTTGGCGCGGTAGAAGAGCTGCACCTCTTCCTGGAAGCGGGCGAGGCGTTTCTGCTCGCGGGCAAGCCAGGCCCAATGGGTGCGGGCGGCGAGCCAGTCGATTGCCCCCATGAAGCGGCGCTGGAAGAAGATGAACACCCCGCCCCCGGCGGCGGCGAGCCCGATCACCACGATGGCGCTCACCAGCGAGCGGCTCTCCGGGAAGGCCTCGTGCATGAGGAGGAGACCGGCCAGCACGAAGGCCATCTGGGCGAGGAATTCGAGGGTGACATCGACCAGGGTCGAGGCGGCCGCATTGCGCCCGGCCACCCCGTGCAGGGCGAGCGTGCGGGCGCCGAAGACGAAACCGCCCATCTGCGAGAAGGGGAGGCAGTTGCCCGCCGCATCCCGCACCATCCGTCCCCAGACATAGAGGAGCGGCCCGCCGCGGCCGAGCAGCGCCCACCAGGCGAGGCCGAGAATGAGGAAAATCCCGAGCTGGAAGAGGAGAATGAGAAGAAATCCGCCAGCGCCGAGGGAGAAAGCCACCCCCGCCACCTCGCGCGCCCCTTGCCAAGCGATGAGGACGGTGGCCAAAACCAGGCCGAGCAGGGCAAAGGCGATGGAAAGTTTTTTCAATGGCAGGACCCTTTGGCGGAGGCCGCCCCGGCGCCGGGGCCAAGCTGGGCCTAGCCCAGCGCGCGCCAACGTGAAAGGGGGCGAGGCGGCGCCCGCAATGGGACGGCGGAGAGGAGGGTAAGGCGATGGAAGGGCCGACGCTGATCACCGGGGCGAGCGGCTTCATCGGTGCGGCGGTGGCGCGCGCCCTGATCGGGCGCGGCCATCAGGTGCGCGCCCTGCTCCGCCCGAGCGCCAATCCGGCCAATCTCGAGGGATTGCCGGTCGAGATCGTGCGCGGCGATCTCAGCGACCCCGCCTCGCTCGCCCGCGCCGTCTCGGGCTGCCGCTACGTCCTTCACCTCGCCGCCGATTACCGGCTCTGGGTCCCCGACCCGGAGGCGATGTTCCGGGTCAATGTCGCAGGCACCGAAGCGCTGATGGAGGCGGCGCTCGCCGCCAAGGTCGAACGGGTGGTCCATTGCAGCAGTGTCGCCGCGCTCGGCCTGACCAAGGACGGCACCCCGGCCGATGAGGACACCCCCCTCGATCCCGCCGACCTGATCGGCCCCTACAAACGTTCCAAGTTCGAGGCGGAGGCGCGGGTGCGCGCCCTCGTCGCCAAGGGTCTCCCCGCCGTCATCGTCAATCCCTCGACCCCGGTTGGCCCGCGCGACGTCAAGCCCACCCCCACCGGCCAGATGGTGCTCGACGTGGCGCGCGGGCGGATGCCCGGCTACATGGAGACCGGCCTCAACGTGGTCCATGTCGAGGACGTCGCGGAAGGCCACCTGCTCGCCTTCGAGCGGGGGCGAATCGGCGAGCGCTACATCCTCGGCGGCGACAATCTGATGCTCGGCGATTTCTTCGCGATGATCGCCCGCGCCGCCGGGCGGAGCTCGCCCCGCTTCCGGGTCTCGGAAGGCATGATGTGGCCGCTCGCCGTGGTGAGCGAAGGGATCGCCCGCGTCTTCGGGATCACCCCCCTCGTCACCCGCGACCATCTGCGCATGGCGCGCAAGAAGATGTTCTTCTCCTCGGCCAAGGCGGTGGCCGAGCTTGGCTACAACCCCCGCCCCGCCGAGTACGCCGTCCGCGATGCGCTGGCCTGGTTCGCCGAAACGGGAAGGCTCGCCCTGCCCAAGCTCTCCGCGCCGCAGAGGGCGGCATGACGCTGCTCGGCTTGGCCCTCCTCCTTCTCTGGCTCTATCTCGCGCTCGGGCATGGCCAGTTTTGGCGCACGGAGCCGGTGCTCGCCCCGGCTCCCTCGTCTCCGGCTCCCGCGCTTCCGGAGGTGAGCGTCATCGTCCCCGCCCGCAACGAGGAGGCGGTGATCGGCACCACGCTTGCCTCCCTCCTCGCCCAAGACTACCCCGCCTTCCGGGTGATCCTGGTCGATGATGCGAGCACCGATCGCACCCGCGCCATCGCCGAGGGCTTCGCCGATCCGCGCCTTACCGTGCTCACCGCGCCGCCCAAGCCGCCCCGCTGGAGCGGCAAGCTCTGGGCGCTCGCCCACGGCGCGGCGGCGGCGGAAACGCCCCTCCTCTATTTCACCGACGCCGACATCCGCCACGCGCCCGGCCATCTCGCCGCCCTGGTCGCCAAACTCGAGACCGGCCATCACGACATGGTCTCGGAAATGGTGCGGCTCTCCTGCGCGAGCCTCGCCGAGCGCGCCCTCATCCCCGCCTTCGTCTATTTCTTCCAGCTCCTCTACCCCTTCGCCTGGGTCAACAACCCGCTTCGCCGCAGCGCCGCCGCTGCCGGAGGGAGCGTGCTGATCCGCCGCAGCGCGCTCGATCGCATCGGGGGATTGGCCGCGCTCCACGACGCGCTGATCGATGACGTCACCCTCGCCGGGCGGGTCAAGCGGGGCGGGCGGATCTGGCTCAGCCATACCGATCTCGCCGAGAGCCTCCGCCGCTATGAGGGGTTCGGCGAGATCTGGCGGATGATCGCCCGCACCGCCTTCGTCCAGCTCCGCTACTCCGCCCTCCTGCTCCTCCTCACCGTGCTCGGCATGGGCCTCACCTTCCTCGCCCCGCCGGCGCTCGCCCTGTGGGGCGCGGGGGCGCCGCGCCTTTTGGGCGCTGCCGCCAGCCTGATCATGCTCGCGACCTACGTCCCGAGCCTTCGCCGCTATCACCTCTCGCCCCTCTGGGCGCTCGCCCTCCCGCTCATCGCCCTCTTCTATACGTTGGCGACGGTGGGCTCGGCGCTCGATCACTGGCGGGGCCGCGGGGTGGAGTGGAAAGCGCGCCATTACCAGGAGAGCGCGGCATGAGCGGGGCGGCGAGCGTCGAGCTGTGGTCGGGCAAGGACCGCGGCGATGAGAACTTCCCGGTGGGCTCCCTCCTCATCCGCCGCGCGCTCCGCCGCCACGTCCATGCCTTTTACGCCTTCGCCCGTAACGCCGACGACATCGCCGACCACCCCGAACTCGCCCCCGAGGAGAAGCTCCGCCGCCTCGATTTGATGGAGAGGGTGCTGCTCGGCGAGGCCGACGACGCGCTCGCCCCCTCGGCGGCCCGCCTCAGGGCGAGCCTCGCCGAGAGTGGGGTGAGCGCCACCCATGCCCGTGACCTCCTCGTCGCCTTCCGTCGGGACGCGACCAAGCGGCGCTATGCGAGCTGGGAGGAGCTCCTCGATTACTGCCGCTACTCGGCGATGCCGGTGGGGCGGCACGTGCTCGACCTGCACGGCGAGGACCCCGCCCGCGTCTATCCGCCCTCGGATGCGCTCTGCACCGCGCTTCAGGTGCTCAACCACCTCCAGGACTGCGCGCTCGACCTCCGCCGCCTCGACCGCTGCTATATTCCGCTCGACT
>KN173875.1:10017-10115 GCA_000759655.1 Acidicaldus organivorans
GGCTCGAAGAGGCGGGCGGCGAGGTGGGTCTCCTCCACGCCCCTCGCGCCGCCCCACCCTTGCGCGCCGTCTTCGAGCGCATGCTCGCGGCGACTGAG
>KN173875.1:10217-13608 GCA_000759655.1 Acidicaldus organivorans
GCGCTGATCGAGACGGCGCGCGCCCTGCCGCGAGAGGTGCGAAGCCGGAGGCCCGCCCTCGAAACCGCGATCATCGGCGATCTCGCCCGCCGTCTCGATCAGCGCCTCAGTCGCCGCGAGCATGCGCTCGAAGACGGCGCGCGCCCTGCCGCGAGAGGTGCGAAGCCGGAGGCTCGCCATCGAAACCGCGATCATCGTCGATCTCGCCCGCCGTCTCGCCAGTCATCTGCGCCGGCGTGATCCGCTCGCCGGACGGGTCGCGCTCCGCCCGCGCGACTTCGCGCTCGCCACGCTTGCCGGCCTCCTCACCCCGCGATGAGCTGCCCCTCATGAGCCCGCTCGGTCTTGCCCTGATGCTCTCGCTCGGCGCCCGCGCTGCCCGGGAGGGTGCGCTGCCCCCCCTCGATCCCGCCGATTACGCGGCGGTGGCGGCAAAGGTGCGGGCGGCGGGGACCTCGTTCTATCAGCGGATGCGCCTCCTGCCGCGGCCGCGGCGGGCGGCGATGTATGCGATCTACGCCTTCTGCCGCGAGGTCGATGACATCGCCGACGAGGAGGCGCCGCTCGCCCTCAAGGAGGCGGGGCTCGCCGCCTGGCGCGAGCGCATCGCCGCCTTCTTCCGCGGCGAAGGGCACGATCCCACCACCCGCATCCTCGCCTGGGCCGTCCCCGCCTTCGGACTGCGCGCCGCCGACTTCCTCGCCGTGATCGACGGGATGGAGATGGATGCCAGAGGCCCGATCATCGCCCCTGATCTTGCCACCCTCACCCTCTACTGCGACCGGGTGGCCGGCGCGGTGGGGCGGCTTTCGGTGCGCGCCTTCGGCGATGCCTCGGCGGCGGCGGACCGGGTCGCCGGGGCACTGGGCGAGGCGCTGCAGCTCACCAACATCCTCCGCGACCTCGCCGAGGACGCCGCGCGCGGCCGTCTCTACCTCCCCGCCGAATGGCTCGCCGCCGAGGGCGTGCCCGCCGATCCGGCTGCGGCGCTCGCCGCCCCCGGCCTCCCCCGCGTCGCCGCCCGGGTCGCCGCCCGCGCCCTCGACCGCTTCGCCGAGGCGGAGCGCTGGATGGCGGAATGCGACGGGCGGGCGATGCGGCCGGCGCGGCTGATGGGGGCGACCTACCGCGCCATCCTCGAGCGGCTGCGGCGGAGCGGCTTTGCCGACCCCGCCCGGCCGGTGAGGCTTCCCGCCTGGCAGAAACTCCATCTCGTGCTGCGCCACGGGCTTTTCTGATGCGCACCATCCACGTGATCGGAGCGGGCCTCGCCGGGCTCGCCGCCGCCCTCGCCCTCAGCGAAAAAGCGCCCGGCGGAAAGGGGGAGCTGCGCCTCGTCCTCCACGAGGCGGGGCCGCAAGCCGGCGGGCGCTGCCGGTCCTATCACGACCGCGAGCTCGGCCTCCTTCTCGACAACGGCAATCATCTGGTCCTTTCCGGCAATGGCGCGGTGAGGCGCTATCTCGCGATGGCGGGAAGCCGAAACGGGCTCGCCTCGCCCCCCGGGCCGATCTATCCCTTCTTCGAGCGGGACTCGGGGCTGCGCTACGAGATCCGCTTTTCCGCCGGTCGCTTTCCCTTCTGGCTGTTCGACCCGCGCCGCCGGGTTCCCGACACCCGGGCGCGGGACTACGCCGCCCTCGCCCACCTGCTCCGCGCCGGCGAGGAGACGGTGCTCGGCGCGCTGCCCTGGCCCGAGCCCCTTTACCGGCGCCTGATCGAGCCGCTCGCCATCGCCGTTCTCAACACTGACCCGGGCGAGGCGAGCGCCCTTCTCTTCCGCCGCGTGCTCGCCGAGACCCTGCTCAAGGGGGGCCGCGCCCTCATCCCCGCCTTCCCTCCCCATGGGCTCGGGCCCTGCTTCATCGAGCCCGCCCTCGCCACCCTCACCGCGCGGGGAGCCGAGATCCGCCTCAATCAGCGCATCGCCGCCCTTCGCCTGGAAGGAAACCGGGTCGCCGCGCTGCGCACCGGGCGGGGCGAGGAGATCGCGCTCAGCGCGGCAGACGGCGTGGTGCTCGCCGTCCCGCCCTGGGTCGCAGCCGAACTCCTCCCCGGCCTCAAGGTGCCGGAGCGCTTCGAGTCCATCCTCAACATCCATTACCGGATGGAGGCCCCGCGCGGCGAGGCCGGGTTCTGGGGCATCCTCGGCGGGCTCGCCCAGTGGGTGTTCGTCAAGGAAGGCGTGGTCTCGGTCACGGTGAGCGCGGCCAACGCCACGCTCGAGGAGCCAGCCGAGGCTCTGGCCGAACGCGCCTTCGCCGATATCACCGCCCTCTTTGCCCGTCCCCCCAGCCCCTTGCCGCCCTACCGGGTGATCCGCGAGAAACGGGCGACCTTCGCCGCCACCCCCGAGAACGAGCGCCGCCGCCCGGGCCCGCGGGTGGGGCTTGCCAACCTGGCGCTCGCCGGCGACTGGACGGCGACCGGCTTGCCGGCGACGATCGAAGGTGCCATCAGATCGGGCTTCACAGCAGCCGAGGTGCTTCATGCCGCGTGATCCTGCCGCTTCCCTGCCGCGCGAGCGTCTCGACGACGCCATCGAACGGGCGAGCCGCGCCCTGCTCCGCGCCCAGCGCGGGGATGGGCATTTCGTCTATGAGCTCGAGGCGGATGCGACCATTCCCGCCGAATACGTGCTGCTCGAGCACTATCTCGACCGCATCGACCCGGGGCTCGAGGCCAAGATCGGCGTCTATCTGCGCGAGATCCAGGGCGAGGACGGCGGCTGGCCGCTCTTTTACGACGGCAAGGCCGATCTCTCGGCGAGCGTGAAGGCCTATTTCGCCTTGAAGGCGATCGGCGATTCGCCCGACGCCCCCCATATGCGCCGCGCCCGCGAGACCATCCTCGCGCTCGGCGGGGCGGAGCGGAGCAACGTCTTCACCCGCATCCAGCTCGCCCTCTTCGGCGAGGTGCCCTGGCATGCCGTGCCGGTGATGCCCGCCGAGCTGATGATCGCGCCGCGCTGGTTCCCGATCAATATGTGGCGCGTCTCCTACTGGTCGCGCACGGTGATCGCCCCGCTCCTCGTGCTGATGGCGCTCAAGCCTCAGGCGCGCAACCCGCAGCGCGTCTCGGTGCAGGAGCTCTTCCGCCCCCCGCCCGCCGAGATCCGCGACTGGATCCGCGGCCCCTACCGCTCCGCCTGGGGCCGCTTTTTCAAGGGGCTCGATACCATTCTCCGTCCGCTCGAGCCCCATGTCCCGAAGAAGCTCCGTCAGCGCTCGCTCGATCTCGCCATCGCCTTCGTCCGCGAGCGGCTCAATGGCGAGGACGGGCTCGGCGCGATCTACCCGGCGATGGCCAATGCGGTGATGATGTTCGATGCTCTGGGCTATCCCGCCGACCATCCGGAGGCGGCGGTCGCCTGGCGCGCCGTCCAGAAGCT
>KN173875.1:13666-17805 GCA_000759655.1 Acidicaldus organivorans
GGCTCGCCGAGCGGCAGATCACCGACGTGGTGGGGGACTGGGCGGTGGCGCGGCCCGGCGTGCCGCCGGGGGGCTGGGCCTTCCAGTATGCCAATCCCCACTACCCGGATGTCGATGACACGGCGGTGGTCGGCATGCTGCTCCACCGTTTTGATGCGGCCCGCTTCGCGGGCGCCATCGAGCGGGCGCGGACCTGGATCGCGGGGCTGCAGTGCCGGGAGGGTGGCTGGGGCGCCTTCGATGCCGACAACGACCACGAGTTCCTCAACCACATCCCCTTCGCCGATCACGGCGCGTTGCTCGACCCGCCCACCGCGGATGTCACCGCGCGCTGCATCTCCTTTCTCGCCGCCACCGGAAGCTCCGCCGACGATCCGGTGCTGGCGCGCGCCATCGCCTGGCTCAAGGGCCAGCAGGAAAAGGACGGGAGCTGGTTCGGCCGCTGGGGCACGAACTACATCTACGGCACCTGGTCGGCGCTCACCGCGCTCAACGCGGCGGGGCTGCCGCACGATGATCCGGCGATCCGCGGCGGGGTGAACTTCCTGCTTTCCTGCCAGCGCGAGGATGGCGGCTGGGGCGAGGACGAGGAGACCTATGCCGGGGCGCCGCCCGGGCGCTATAAGGTGAGCACCCCCTCGCATACCGCCTGGGCGCTGCTCGGGCTGATGGCGGCAGGCGAGGCCGATCACCCGGCGGTGGCGCGCGGCATCGCCTGGCTGGTCGCGGCGATGCAGGCGGATGGGACGTGGGAGGAGAAGCCCTATAATGCGGTCGGTTTCCCGCGCGTCTTCTACCTCCGCTACCATGGCTACCGGCAATATTTTCCGCTCTTCGCGCTGGCGCGCTACCGGAGGCTCGGTGAGGCCAATCACCGGCGCGTCCCCTTCGGCTTCTGAGGTGGCCCCGCTCGGCTTCATCACCGGGCTTTCTTCCGAAGCGCGCCTCCTGCGCGGGCTCGGCGTGATCGGGGTCGGGCTCGAGGAGATCCACCGCGTGGCGCAGAGCGGCGTGCGGGGGTTGGTCAGTTTTGGCTATGCGGGCGGGCTCGATCCGGCGCTTCCCGCCGGCACGCTCATCATTCCGCGCCTCGTCATCGATGAGCGGGGCAACCGGTTCCCGGCCGATCCGGCGCTCACCCGCTCACTGGGCGGGGCGAGCGCCGAGATCCTGCTCACCATGCCGCGCATCGTCATGGCGGGCGAGGAGAAGCGTCAGCTCTTCCAGCGCACGCGGGCGGCGGCGATCGACATGGAGAGCGCGGAAGTGGCCCGTCTGGCCCAGGCCTTCGACCTTCCCTTCGCCGCGCTCCGCGTGGTGCTCGATCCGGCGCATCGCGACCTTCCCGCCTTCGTCGGCGAGGCGGTCGATGACCGGGGCGGGCTCAAATGGGGCTGGCTGCTCGGCCATTTCCTCCGCCACCCCGGCGATTTCTTCGCCCTCATCCCGCTTGGGCGCGAACACCGCCGCGCCCGCCGCGCCTTACTCCGCCGGCTCCGCGAGCTCCGCCGCGGCCGTCTCTCCGGTATTGCCGATCCGGCGTAGCGCCTCGGCGACGTGGTCGTCGAAGACGTAGCGGGCGGGGCGCTGGCCCTCGAGCGGGATCTCGGGCGCCATCTCGCCCTCGGTGCGCGGCCCGCGCAGACCCACCCGCATCGCCTTCAGCGGATGGCGCACCGCATCGACCACCGCGGTGGCCTCATAGCCGGAATGGACCATGCAGTCGGCGCATTTCTCGTAGCGGCCGGTGCCGTAGGAGTCCCAGTCGGTGGTCTCCATCAGCTCCTTGAAGGTCTTGGCGTATCCTTCGCCGAGCAGGTAGCAGGGGCGCTGCCAGCCGAAGACGTTGCGCGTCGGCTTGCCCCAGGGCGTGCAGCGATAGGGCTGGTTGCCGGCGAGGAAGTCGAGGAAGAGCGGCGACTGGTTGAACTTCCACTTCTTGCCCTTGCCGTGGCGGAAGATGGCGCGGAACAGTTCCTTGGCCTTGCGGCGATTGAGGAAGTGCTCGCGGTCGGGGGCCCGCTCATAGGCATAGCCCGGCGAGATCATCACCCCGTCGATGCCGAGCGCCATCACGTCGTCGAGGAAGGACGCCACCCGGTCGGGATCGGCGCCGTCGAACAGGGTGGTGTTGATGCAGACGCGGAACCCGGCCGCCTTGGCCTTGCGGATGGCCGCCACCGCCCGGTCATAGACCCCTTTCTGGCTCACCGCGTGGTCGTGCATCTCGCGGTCGCCGTCGAGATGGACGTCCCAGGCGAAATTGCGGTGCGGCTTGTAGAGGTGGAGCTTCTTCTCGAGAAGGAGCGCGTTGGTGCAGAGATAGACGAACTTGCCGCGGGCGACGATCGCCTCGACGATCTCCGGCATCTCCTTGTGCAGGAGCGGTTCGCCCCCGGCGATCGCCACGATCGGCGCGCCGCACTCCTCCACCGCCTCGATGCATTCCTGCACCGAGAGCCGCTGGTTGAGGATGGGGGCGGGATAGTCGATCTTGCCGCAGCCCGCGCAGGCGAGATTGCAGCGGAAGAGGGGCTCGAGCATGAGCACCAGCGGATAGCGCTTGCGGCCCAGGAGATGCTGCTTGAGCACATAGGCGCCGACGCGCACCATCTGGTTGAGGGGCACAGGCATGATCGTCTCTCTTCGGTTGGGCTCAGCCGGGTGCGGCGGAGCGGACGGCGGAACCTTCGGTCACGGCGCGGCCTCGGCGAGCGGCGCCTCGCCGGGTTCGGGATCGGCGAGCTCGCGCGGGAAGCGGAAGCGCACATTTTCCTCCACCCCGGCCAGCGTCTCGACCCGGATCGGGCGGAAGCGGCGGATGCCGGCGATCACCTCCTGGACGAGGGATTCGGGGGCCGAGGCCCCTGCCGTGACCCCGAGCGTCGAAATCCCCTCGAACCACGCCCCGTCGAGGGCGGAGGCGTCGTCGATCAGGTAGGCGGGCTTGCCGAGCCCCGCGCCGATTTCGCGGAGGCGGTTGGAATTGGAGCTGTTCTGGCTCCCCACCACCAGGATCGCATCGACCGTCTCGGCGAGCACCCGCACCGCGCTCTGGCGGTTCTGCGTCGCATAGCAGATATCCCGCACATCCGGCCCCTTGATCGAGGGGAAACGGGCAGTGAGCGCGGCGATGATGTCGCGCGTGTCATCGACCGAGAGCGTGGTCTGGGTGATGTAGGCGAGCCGTTCGGGATCGGCGACTTCGAGCCTTTCCACGTCCTCGACCGTCTGGACGAGATAGACGCGGCCCGGGATCTGGCCGATCGTCCCCTCCACCTCGGCATGGCCGGCATGCCCGATGAGGATGATCTCGCGCCCCTGGGCGGCGTAGCGGCGCCCTTCGTTGTGCACCTTGGCGACCAGCGGGCAGGTCGCGTCGATCACCGCGAGCCCGCGCCGCCCGGCCTCCTCCTCCACCACCCGCGCCACGCCGTGGGCGGAGAAGATGGTGGTGGCCCCGGGCGGCACCTCGTCGAGCTCATCGACGAAAATGGCGCCGCGGCGGCGGAGATCCTCCACCACCCTGCGGTTGTGGACGATCTCGTGGCGGACATAGATGGGCGGGCCGAATTTCTTGAGCGCCCGCTCGACGATCTCGATGGCGCGTTCCACCCCGGCGCAGAAGCCGCGCGGCTGGGCCAGAACCACCCGGAGCTCTCTCTCGCTGTTCGGCAAGACCGGTCCCCCTTTCCTCCGGCCCAGGCCCCCGCGGGGGTTGCCCGGCCAACTCCCGCCCTATATGGGGCAAATCCCTCGCTGCGGCAACCACTGGCTGCCTCCCTCTGCCGCGGTTGCAGAAAGAGAGGTTTTCGCGGAGAAGGGGCGTTCGAGCCGGCCGGCGAGAGCGGGGCGGCTCCCTGCAACTTGAAAGTGAAGCCTGGTGAGCGCAAACTTAGAGCACATTCTCACCTTTCCTTGGCCGGCCCATCCGGGACCGGGCCCCGCCCTGCCGACTGCGCCGGGGCGCTATCGAAGAGGTTTGGAGCGATGACGAAGCCCGCGACGCCGCACCTCGACCGGATCCGAGAGCCGGCCGACCTCCGCAACCTGTCGGCGGAACAGCTCAAGAAAGTCGCCGAGGAGCTGCGCGCCGAGGTGATCGACGCCGTCTCGGTGACGGGCGGCCATCTCGGCGC
>KN173875.1:17884-26290 GCA_000759655.1 Acidicaldus organivorans
CTCGCTCGGCGTGGTCGAGCTCACCGTGGCGCTGCACGCCGTCTTCGAAACGCCCGAGGACCGGCTGATCTGGGACGTGGGCCATCAGGCCTATCCGCACAAGATCCTGACCGGGCGGCGCGACCGCATCCGCACCCTGCGCCAGGGAGGCGGGCTATCCGGCTTCACCCGGCGCAGCGAGAGCGTGTATGACCCGTTCGGCGCGGCGCATTCCTCAACCTCGATCTCGGCCGGGCTCGGCATGGCGGTGGCGCGCGACCTCAAGGGCGAGAACCGGCATATCGTCTGCGTCATCGGGGACGGGGCGATGAGCGCCGGCATGGCCTATGAGGCGATGAACAACGCGGGCTCGATGCGCTCGCGCCTCATCGTCATCCTCAACGACAACGATATGTCGATCGCCCCGCCGGTGGGGGCGATGAGCGCCTATCTCTCCCGCCTCATCTCCTCGCGCCCCTTCCTCTCCATCCGCGAGCTCGCGGTGCGCATGGCGCGCCATTTCCCGCGCGGTATCGAACGCACCGCGCGACGGGCCGAGGAGTTCGCCCGCGCCATCCTCACCGGCGGCACCCTGTTCGAGGAGCTCGGCTTCTACTATGTGGGCCCGGTCGATGGGCACAATCTCGACCATCTGCTGCCCGTGCTGCGCAACGTGCGCGATGCCGAGGAGCAGGGGCCGATCCTGCTGCACGTGGTGACCAAGAAGGGCAAGGGCTATCCGCCCGCCGAGGCCGCACCCGACAAATATCACGGCGTCTCCAAGTTCAACGTGCTGACCGGCGAGCAGGCCAAGGCGCCGCCCGGCCCGCCTTCTTACACCCGCGTCTTCGCCGATGCCCTCATCCGCGAGGCGGAGGCCGATCCGCGCATCGTCGGCATCACCGCCGCCATGCCCTCCGGCACCGGGCTCGACCGCTTCGCCGCCCGCTTCCCCGACCGGTTCTTCGACGTCGGCATCGCCGAGCAGCACGCGGTGACCTTCGCCGCCGGGCTCGCCGCCGAGGGGATGGCGCCGTTCTGCGCCATCTACTCGACCTTCCTCCAGCGCGGCTACGACCAGGTGGTGCATGACGTTGCCATCCAGTCGCTCCCCGTGCGCTTCGCCATCGACCGCGCCGGTCTGGTCGGCGCAGACGGGGCGACCCATGCCGGAAGCTTCGATCTCGTCTATCTCGGCTGCCTGCCTGGTTTCGTGATCATGGCCCCCGCCGACGAGGCCGAGCTCGTCCACATGGTGGCCACCGCCGCGGCGATCGACGACCGGCCCTCCGCTTTCCGCTATCCGCGCGGCGAAGGCGTGGGCGTGGCGCTTCCCGCCAAGGGCGAGGTGCTCGAGATCGGCCGTGGCCGCATCCTGCGCGAGGGGAGCAAGATCGCCCTCCTCTCGCTCGGGACGCGCCTTGCTGATGCGATGCGCGCCGCCGAGGAGCTCGCCGCGCGCGGGCTTCCCACCACGCTGGCCGATGCCCGCTTCGCCAAGCCGCTCGACACCCAGCTCATCGAACGGCTCGCCCGCGAGCACGAGGTGCTGATCACCATCGAGGAGGGAGCGGCGGGCGGATTCGGCGCCCATGTCATGCACCATCTCGCCCATCGCGGCCTGCTCGATGGCCATCTCAAGTTCCGCCCGATGACGCTTCCCGACATTTTCATCGATCACGACACGCCGCGGCGCCAGCTCGAGATCGCCGGCCTCACCGCGGCCGACATCGTGCGCACCGCGCTCGCGGCCCTCGGGGTCCAACACGCCAAGGAGGAGGCGGGTGCGCTGAGCGCCGCGCGCCGCCCATGAGCCGCCGCCTCTCCTTCTCCCGCTCCCCGGGCGCGCGGAGCGGGCGGCTCCTGCTTCCGCGCCGGCAGATGCTCGGCCTCTTCGCCCTCGTCCTGCTCGGCAGCGCCGCGGGAGGAAGCCTCGCTGCCTCCGCCGCCGCCCTTCCCATCCAGAACCTCAACGCCGCCCTCACCGAGGTGATGAAAAAGGGCCGCTCCACGCCGTTTCCGGAGCGGTTTTCCACCCTCGCCCCGGTGGTCGAGCAGAGTTTCGATCTCCCCGGCATCCTGCGCATGGTGGTGGGCCGGCACTGGGACGAGTTCCCCCCCGAGGCGCAGAAGACGCTGCTCGACGAATTCTTCAAGTTCACCGTGGCGAGCTACGTCGCCAATTTCGACGGCTCCGACCAGGAGCGGCTCGAGATCCTGCCCGAGACGCGCAAGCTCGGCGCGGATGAGGTGGTGGAGACCCGCATCGTCTTCCCCAAGGGCGATCCGGTGCGGATCGACTACGTGATGCGCAACGAGAACGGCACCTGGCGGGCGGTCGATGTGCTGCTCGATGGCACGATCAGCCGGGTCGCGGTGCAGCGCTCCGATTTCCGCCACATCATTGAGGCGGGCGGGCCGAACGCTCTCATCGCCTCCCTGCGCAAGAAAGTGGCCGACCTCTCGGGCGGCACGATCATGTGACGGGGTGCGGGCGAGGCGAGGTGACGGGACTGATGGCGGGGATTGGTCTGGCCGAGGCGGCGGGGATGCTCCCCCTCCTCTCTCTCGCCGCGCAAGGGGTGGGAACAGGGGCGGTGCGGGCCTTCGCCCGGCGTCTCGAGACCTTCTCCGCCACGACCGCTGGGTGCGCCGGAGAGGCCGTCCTCCCTCCTCTTTCCGTGCTCAAGCCCGTGGCCGGGCTCGAGCCTCTGCTCGAGGAGGCGCTCACCTCCTTCTTCCGCCAGGACTACCCCGAATACGAGCTCCTCTTCGGCCTCACCGATCCCGCCGATCCGGCCCGCACGCTCATCGAGCGTCTGATCGGAGCCCACCCCAACCGCCCGGCCCGGCTGATCATCGCCCCCGATCCCGGCTGGGCCAACCGCAAGATCGGCAATCTCAGCCATCTCGTGCCCGAAGCGCGGCATGAGCTCCTCGTCATCGCCGATGCCGACATCCACGCACCCCCCCATTATCTGCGGGCGATCGCCGCCGCCCATGCCGAAGACGGGGTGGGGCTGGTCACCACTCTCTATACGGGACTGGCCGCGAGCGACCGCCTGCCGGCGCGGCTCGGAGCGCTCCACATCACCCACGAATTCCTCCCCGGCGCCCTGCTCGGCGTGGCGCTCGGCCGCGAGGACGGGTTCGGCGCCACGCTCTCCCTCCGCCGCCCCCTGCTCGAGGAGATCGGCGGGATAGCCGCGCTCGGCCCCGAGATCGCCGATGACGCGGTGCTCGCCAAGCGCGTGCGGGCAGCCGGATACCGGGTGACGCTCGCCCCCGTCCTCCCCGCCACTACCGTGGCCGAGACCACGCTCGGTGCGCTCTGGCAGCACGAGCTCCGCTGGGCGCGGGTGCAGCGGAGCATCGCGCCCGTCTCCTCGGCCTTCGCCATCCTCCATTACCCGATCCCGCTCGCCCTCCTCGCCCTTGGCCTCTCCGCCTGGAGCGGAGCGCTCGTCCCGGGCGCGGGGTTGGGCCTCGCCCTCGCCGGCCTCGCCCTCCTCCTTGCGGTGCGGCTCGCCGAGGCCCATCTGGTGGCGCGCGCCCTCGCCGTGGCGTCGCCCGGATGGAACCCGCTCCTCTTCGTCCTGCGCGAGCTCCTTTCGGCCGGTGTGCTCGCGGCGAGCTTCCTCGGCCGGCACGCGCTCTGGCGGGGCGAGAGGGTCGTCATCGGCCCCGCCCCCGCTCCTCGCCTCCGTCACCTTCGCATGGGGAAAACCTGAGATGATGAAAACGCTGTTCCTCCATCCGCCCTCTTTCGAAGGTTTCGATGGCGGCGCGGGCTCACGCTATCAGGCGCGGCGTGAGATCCGCTCCTTCTGGTATCCGACCTGGCTCGCCCAGCCGGCGGCGCTGGTGGAAGGGAGCAAGCTGATCGACGCACCCCCCGCCCGCATCGGCCTCGATCAGGTCCTCGCCGAGGCGCGCAACTACGACCTCGTCGTCATGCACACCTCCTCCCCCTCCTTCTTTGCCGATGCCAAGGTGGCGGCGGCGCTGAAGGAGGCGCATCCCCATCTCAAGATCGGCATGGTGGGGGCGAAGGTCGCGGTGCAGCCGGAAGAGAGCCTGCGCGACGCCCCGGCGGTGGACTGGGTGGGCCGCGCCGAGTTCGACTTCACGGTGCGCGAAGTGGCCGAAGGACGGCCGCTCGAGAGCATCGACGGGCTCTCCTTCCGCAACGCGCGCGGCGAGATCGTGCACAATCCCGAACGCGCCCCCCTCGAGGACATGGACCAGCTCCCCTTCGTCACCGAGGTCTATAAGCGCGATCTCACCATCGAGAACTATTTCATCGGCTATCTCCTCCACCCCTACATCTCGCTTTATACCGGACGGGGCTGCAAATCGCGCTGCACCTTCTGCCTCTGGCCGCAGACGGTGGGCGGACACCGCTATCGGGTGCGCAGCGTCGGCCACGTGATCGAGGAGATCAAGCTCGCCAAGAGCTATTTCCCGCAGGTCAAGGAATTCTTCTTCGACGACGACACCTTCACCGACAATCTGCCGCGCGCCGAGGCGATCGCCCGCGAGCTCGGCAAGCTCGGGGTGACCTGGTCGTGCAACGCCAAGGCCAACGTGCCGCGCGAGACGCTCAAGGTGCTCAAGGACAATGGGCTCCGCCTCCTCCTCGTGGGATATGAGAGCGGCAACCAGAAGATCCTGCACAACATCAAGAAGGGCATGCGGATCGAGGTCGCCAAGCGTTTCTCCAAGGACTGCCACGATCTCGGCATCCGCATCCACGGCACCTTCGTGCTCGGCCTTCCCGGCGAGACCAAGGAGACGATCGAGGAGACCATCCGTTTCGCGATGGAAGTGAATCCGCACACCATCCAGGTCTCGCTCGCCGCGCCCTATCCGGGGACCGAGCTCTACCGCCAGGCGGTGGAGAATGGCTGGCTCGATGCCGAGCACGCCGAACTGGTCGATGAGCACGGGATCCAGCTCGCCCCGCTCACCTATCCCCATCTCAGCCATGCCGAGATGTTCGACAGCGTGGAGACGTTCTACAAGCGCTTCTATCTCCGCGCCCCGAAGATCGCGGCGATCGTCGCCGAGATGGTGAAGAGCCGGCAGATGCTCCTCCGCCGCCTGCGCGAGGGCAAGGAGTTCTTCCAGTTCCTGCGCGAGCGCCGCGCCCAGCGCGCTGCCTGAGGGCGGGCGTCACGGCGCCCGGAGCGGGCTCTCGGGAAAGCACTCCTTTCAGGAAACGAAGCGGCGGGCTCCCTCAGCGGAGCCCGTCCGTGCCTTCGCCTTCGATCGCGGGGAGGCTGGCGGCGGGGACGGCGACCCCGCCCGCGTGGTTGACCACCGCGCCGATCTGAATGCCCACCACCACCCAGCCCCCGTTCTGGCGCTTAAGCAGGGGGGCGCCGCTCGTCCCTTCGGTGGCCTCGCAATCATGGTGCAGGAGCGGCGCGCCCCGCGCATTGCGCACCACTTCGAGCACCCGGCAGGAGAGATCGGCCTCGATCACTTCGGTATGATCGCGGCTATAGCCACCGAGCACGATCGGGGTGCGCCCGGAGAGTGGGGTGCGGTCGAGAGGAAGGACGCCGCCGATCGCCCCGAGTGGTTCGTTGAGCACCAGCACCGCCCAGTCCTCGCCTGAGCTCTGGGTCTCGTGGGAGGGATCGAAGCCGGGGGGGATGACGTAGTCCACGACGAGGGCGGCCGCCTTGATGTCGCCGCGGTCGGCGCCGAGCAGGAAATGGACGGTGCGCGGGGAGATCTGCACATGGGCCGGGCCGCGATAGAGGCAGTGCGCCGCGGTCATCGCCCGGTAAAGCCCGATCAGGAAGCCGGTGCAGCGCCCGCCATAGATGGTCTGGATTCGCCCGAGCATCCGCCACGGCGGCGTGGTGGGATCGACCCGTTCGCGCCGGTCGGGCCCGCCGAGACCGGGGAGTTGGCTCGGATTGGCGCGCGGCTCGACGAACTGCACCCCATCCGCCCATGCCATGGGCGGAGTGAGGAGGGGGGTGAGGAGAAAGGTGGCGAGGAAAGAGGCCGCGAGTGCGCGACGCAAGGGAGGGACGGCGCTGCGCGGCCTCTCAGAGGCGGCCATGACAGTGCTTGTATTTCTTTCCTGAGCCGCAGGGGCAGGGCGCATTGCGCGGCGTCCCCGCCCAAGGGTGCTCGGCCAGGGCCTCGGCGGCGAGCGCTGGCGCGGCGGTCACCGGCGCGGCGGCGAGGGCCAGCCCGCCGCCGTTTTCCGCTTCCGCGCCGAGGGCGAGCGCTGAGCTCAGGGTCGGGTGCTCCTCGACCATCTGCCGCGGCGGCGAGGGGGGGGCGGGCGGCGGCCCGTCAGGGGCGAGTTCGACCCGGGCGAGCAGCATGCTCACCCGCTCCTTGAGCTCATCCAGCATGCCATTGAAGAGGAGGAAGGCCTCGCGCTTGTATTCATTGAGCGGATCGCGCTGGCCATAGGCGCGCAGCCCAATCCCCTGGCGGAGATGGTCAAGGGCAAGCAGGTGTTCCTTCCACACCTGATCGAGCACCTGCAGGAGGAGCGATTTTTCGAGGAAACGCATCAGCTCCGCCCCGAAGCGGCGCTCCTTGTCCGCCATCATCGCCTCGACCGCGGCGAGGATGCGCTTCTCCACCTCCTCCCGGTCGATCCCCTCCTCTTTCGCCCATTCGGGAATGGGGAGGTCGAGATTGAACAGGCGGAGGAGTTCGGCGGCGAGTGCCTCGCTCTGCCACTGTTCGGGGAAGGAGCGGTCGGGGATGTGGCGGGCGATAAGAAGGCCGATCACCTCCTCGCGCATCTCGCGCACCGTCTCGGAGACGTCGGAGGCTTTCATGAATTCGCGGCGTTGCGCATAGACCTCCTTGCGCTGGGCATTCATCACGTCATCGTAACGGAGGAGGTTCTTGCGCATGTCGAAGTTGCGCGCTTCGACCTTCTTCTGCGCCTTCTCGAGCGCCTTGTTGATCCAGGGGTGGGTGATCGCCTCGCCATCGCGCAGGCCGAGTTTCTGCAGGATGCCGCCCATGCGGTCGGAGCCGAAGATCCGCATGAGATCGTCCTCGAGGGAGAGGAAGAAGCGCGAGGCGCCGGGATCGCCCTGACGGCCGGAGCGGCCGCGCAGCTGATTGTCGATGCGCCGGCTCTCGTGGCGTTCGGTGCCGATGACGAAGAGCCCGCCCGCGGCGCGGGCGATCTTCTGCGCCTCCTCGACCTCGGCGCGGATCTGGGCGGCGCGGCGCTCGCGCTCTTCGGGATCGGTGATCCCGGCGAGCTCGCGCTTGAGCCGCATCTCGACATTGCCGCCGAGCTTGATGTCGGTGCCGCGCCCGGCCATGTTGGTGGCGATCGTCACCGCGCCCGGCACGCCCGCCTGGGCGATGATTTCCGCTTCCTGTTCGTGGAAGCGGGCGTTGAGCACGTTGTGGGGGATCCGCCGTTTCTTGAGGATGTTGCTGAGGAGTTCGCTCTTCTCGATGCTCACCGTGCCGACCAGCACCGGCTGGCGGCGGGCGCGGCATTCCTCGATGAGGCGCACCACCGCCTCGTATTTTTCGGCGGCGGTGCGATAGACCTCCTCGTCCTGGTCGTCGCGGATCACCGGCACGTTGGTCGGGATCTCGATCACCTCGAGCTTGTAGATCTCGGCGAATTCGTCGGCCTCGGTCATCGCCGTGCCGGTCATGCCGGCGAGTTTCGGATAGAGGCGGAAATAGTTCTGGAAGGTGATCGAGGCGAGGGTCTGGTTCTCGGGCTGGATCTCCACCCCTTCCTTGGCCTCGAGCGCCTGGTGCAGCCCTTCCGAATAGCGCCGCCCCTCCATCATGCGGCCGGTGAATTCGTCGATGATCACCACCTTGCCCTGGCGGACGATGTAATCGACGTCGCGGGCGAAGAGGGTGTGGGCGCGCAGCGACTGCTGGACGTGATGGACGAGGGTGACGTTGAACACGTCATAGAGCCCGCCCTCGGTGAGGATGCCGTGCTCGCGCAGCATCTCCTCGACCCGTGAGGAGCCCTCCTCGGTGAGGGTGACGGTGCGGAACTTTTCGTCCTTTTCGTAATTGGCCGGGTCCTTGACGATTTCGGCGATGATGTCATTGACCTTGCGGTAGAGGTCTGAGGAGTCCTCGGCCGGGCCGGAGATGATGAGGGGCGTGCGCGCCTCGTCGATCAGGATGCTGTCCACCTCATCGACGATCGCATAGTAGAACTCGCGCTGGACCATGTCTTCGAGACGGTATTTCATGTTGTCCCGAAGATAGTCGAAGCCGAATTCGTTGTTGGTGCCGTAGGTGACGTCGGCGGCGTAGGCGGCGCGGCGCTCGGCGTCATCCAGCCCGTGCACGATGACGCCGACCGAAAGGCCGAGGAAGCGGTAGATCTGGCCCATCCATTCGGCATCGCGCCGGGCGAGGTAGTCGTTGACGGTGACGACGTGCACG
>KN173875.1:26575-28395 GCA_000759655.1 Acidicaldus organivorans
CGACCAGGGTCTTGCCTTCGCCCGTCTTCATCTCGGCGATCTTGCCATCGTGCAGCACCATGCCGCCGATGAGCTGGACGTCGAAATGGCGGAGCCCAAGCACCCGCTTCGAGACCTCGCGGACGGTGGCGAAGGCTTCGGCAAGGAGGTTGTCGAGCGGTTCGCCATTGGCGAGCCGCTCCTTGAAGCGGGCGGTCTGGGCGGCGAGCTCCGCATCGCTCATCGCCGCCATCTGGGGCTCGAGCGCGTTGATCTCGGGGACGCGTCTCTGATAGACCTTGAGGGCGCGCTCGTTGGCGGATCCGAAGAGGGTGCGGGCGAGACGGGCAAACATCGATCGTCCACCGGAGTGAGAGTGAAAAGGAGCCCTCCTTCTCTGCCGGTGGCAAGAGGAGGCCAAGCCTTCAGATAGGGCCGCGCTCCTGCCCGGTCAATGAAGCCCCCACCCCCCTTGCCCCTCCGCTCCCTCTCCTTGCGCCTTTTCCCTTGCGGATGAAGGCCGAGGCTGCTAGAGTGGGACCATGACGAGGGCCGTGAGCCTCACACGAAGCATGGCAGCAGCGGGCCGGGATGAGGCGCTCCTCATCGGGGCGCTCGTCTTCACGCTTCTCTGCCTTCTCGGGCTTTTGCGACTTACCGGCCCCTGGGCGTAACCAGGCCGGGCCGTCCCGGCACGCCCAGGGGATCGAGTGCCGCCTTCGCAAGTATCTTGTTCCCAGACGTCGCAAAGCCCAACCGAGAGGACTCCGACATGACCATCCAGCATCCGAGCTTCGGCACCCTGCCCGATGACCGCGTCATCATCTTCGACACCACGCTGCGCGATGGCGAGCAGTCGCCGGGCTTCTCGATGAATCTCAAAGAAAAGCTCAAAATGGCCGAAGCGCTCGCCGAGCTCGGCGTCGACGTGCTGGAGGCGGGCTTCCCCATCGCCAGCCCCGGCGATTTCGAAAGCGTGCATGCCATCGCCGAGAGCATCGGCCGGCGCGACAACGCCCCCGTCATCTGCGGGCTCGCCCGCACCGGCGGGCGCGATGACATCCTGCGCGCCGCCGAAGCGGTCCGCCCCGCCCGCCGCCCCCGCATCCACAATTTCATTTCGACCAGCCCGCTCCACATGAAATACAAGCTCCGCATGGAGCCCGAGGCGGTGCTGGAGGCGATCGTCGCCGGCAACCGGCTCGCCCGCCAGTTCACCGATGACGTCGAGTGGTCGGCCGAGGACGGGAGCCGCACCGACCCCGACTTCCTCTGCCGCTGCGTCGAGGCGGCGATCAAGGCGGGGGCGACCACCATCAACATCCCCGACACGGTGGGCTATGCCCTGCCCGAGGACATGACCCGCATCTTCACCATGCTGCGCGAGCGGGTGCCGGGGGCCGAGAAGGTGATCTTCTCCGCCCACAACCACAACGATCTCGGCCTCGCCGTGGCCAACACCATCGCCGCCATCCGCGCCGGGGTGCGCCAGGTGGAGTGCACCATCAACGGGATCGGCGAACGGGCAGGCAACGCAGCGCTCGAGGAGATCGTCATGGCGCTGCGCACCCGCCATGACGCGCTCGGCTGGAAGACGGGGATCGAAACCACCCGCATCCTGCGCACCTCGCGCCTGCTTGCCACCATCACCGGATTCGATGTCCAGCCCAACAAGGCGATCGTCGGGCGCAACGCCTTCGCCCACGAATCGGGAATCCACCAGGACGGGGTGCTGAAGAACGCCGCCACCTACGAGATCATGACCCCGGAAAGCGTGGGCTGGAGCAAGTCCTCGCTGGTGATGGGCAAGCATTCCGGCCGCGCCGCCTTCCGCGACAAGC
>KN173876.1:0-800 GCA_000759655.1 Acidicaldus organivorans
CGAGCGTCATCGCCCATCCCGACGCCAGCTTGCGCCGCGCGGTGATGGAACGCCTCGGCGGCGGCGCCTTCCGCCTCTATGGCAATACCGACGTGATCGGCGTGGCGCTCGGGGGCGCGGCGAAGAACGTGATCGCCATCGCCGCCGGTGCGGTGAGCGGAGCGGCCTGGGGCGAGAATGCGCGCGCCGCCCTCATCACCCGGGGGCTTGCCGAGATGAGCCGGCTCGCCGCGGCCCTTGGCGGGCAGGCGGAGACGATGATGGGACTGGCCGGACTGGGCGATCTGGTGCTCACCGCGACCGGGGCGGCAAGCCGCAATTTCCGCCTGGGCGAGGCGCTCGGCCGCGGCGAGACGCTCTCGGCGGCGGTTGCCGCCATCGGCAGCACCATCGAGGGGATCGCCACCGCCGCAGCGCTCGAGCGCCGCGCCGCCGCCCTCGGGGTCGAGACCCCGATCGTGAGCGCGGTGAGCCGGGTGCTCGCCGGCGAGACCGATCTCGAAGGCGCGCTCAAGAGCCTCCTCGAGCGCCGCCTGCGCGACGAGTAGGGACGAGGGAATAGGGATGAGGGAAACGGGGCCTCAGTCGCCGGGATCGGCGAGGATCCCGTGGCGGAAGCTCAGATAATCGCTCTTGATCAGCGCCACCGCCCCGCCCCAGACGAGGGCGGCAACCAGAGTGGTGGCGATGATCTTGCGCCCGAGATGCGGCCGGCGCGGCGCGCCCCGCCAGCCGGAATGGGGGTCGGGCTCGACTTCGGGCTCGGTGCCGAAGGGCAGCACCGCGAACAGCACCACCCA
>KN173876.1:895-13791 GCA_000759655.1 Acidicaldus organivorans
GAGGACGAGGCCGGTGAACCAGCCCATGATCAAACCCGGATGAGATGGATCTCGAGCAGCGGCTTCTTGCCGAAATAGCGCCCGGCGAGCCGCCGCAACAGCCCCCGCACCGCGTTCTCGAGCGCCTCGCGGTCGCGGCGCACGGGAGGGGCGAGCGCCTCGAGCTCCGCGATGAAATCCTCCTCGATCTCGCGCGCCACCTCTTCGTCCTCGGCAAAGAGGCCGGGGGCGGAAAGACGCGGCGGCTCGAGCAACTGTCCGCGCTGATCGACGACGAGGGTGGCGAACATCACCCCCTCGTGGCGCATCCGCCGCCGCGCCTGCATCACCGCGCCCGACATCGGCAGAAGCCGCTTGCCCTCGAGCGCCAGCGCCCCGGTGGGCGCGCTGTCCACCACCGCGACGGGGGCGGGGGCGAGGCGGAGGATGTCGCCATCGCCCAGCGTGACTGGCTTCGCCCCCATCTCCGCGGCGAGTTCGGCATGGGCCTTGATGTGGCGCCACTCGCCGTGGATGGGGATCGCGTAGCGCGGGCGGAGCAGCCGGTAGAGGCGGCGGAGCTCATCGCGCGCCGGATGGCCGGAGACGTGGACGGTGTGGTCCTCGTCGGTCATCACCCGCACTCCGAGCCGGGCCAGCCGGTCCTGCACCTCGGCAATCGCCATCTCGTTGCCGGGGATGACCCGGCTCGAGAAGATCACTGTATCCCCGGCGCCAAGCGAGATGTGCGGGTGGGTGTCGGCGGCGATGCGGGAAAGCGCCGAGCGCGCCTCGCCCTGCGAGCCGGCGACGATGAGGAGGAGCTCGTCATCCGGCACCTCGCGCGCCTCGCGTTCGTCGAGGAACGGGGGCACCTCGCGCAGATAGCCGACGCTGCGCGCCGCGGCATCGATGGTGCGCAGCGACCGCCCGACCAGCGCCACCCGCCGCCCCGCATCGCGCGCAGCGAGCGCGATCGATTCGAGCCGCACCACGTTGGAGGCGAAGCAGGTCACCGCGACCCGCCCGCGCAAGCCCCGGATGAGGGCGGCGAAGGTCTTGCGCACCAGGGATTCCGACCCCGAATGGCCCTCGACCAGGGCATTGGTCGAGTCGCAGAAAAAGGCGAGCACGCCCTCCTCGCCGAGCCGGGCGAAGGCGCTCTCATCGACCGGCGCACCGATCAAAGGCTCGGGGTCGAGTTTCCAGTCCCCGCTATGGACGACGAGGCCGTGGGGGGTGCGCAAGGCGAGCGCGAAGGCCTCCGGCGTGGAATGGGTGACCGGGATCGTTTCGATCTCGAAAGGAGGGAGCGAAAGCGGCGCCCCCGGCGTGATCACCTGGAGCGGCACCTCGCCCTTGAGCCCGGCCTCAGCGAGCTTGAAGCGAAGCAGGGCGGCGGCGAAGGGCGAGGCATAGACCGGGCAGCCGAGTTCGGGCCAGAGCGCCGCCACCGCGCCGAGATGGTCCTCATGGGCGTGGGTGATGACGAGACCCACCAGATCCTCGCGCCGTTCGGCGATGAAGAACGGGTCGGGGACGAGGATCTCGGTCTCCGGGATCAGGCTGCTCGCGAAGCCGATGCCGCAATCGACGGCGAGCCATTTGCCGTCGAGGTAATAGAGGTTCAGGTTCATGCCGATCTCGCCGCAGCCGCCGAGCGGCAGAAAGGCGAAGTCACCCCAGCGGGAGGTGTTCACGTCGCGGTTTGTCCTTGTCGCGTTTGAGAAGCTTCGGATGGTCGTGGGAAAGACGCCCCCCGTCCGGCTCAAAGCGCGGCATCGGGTTGCGCTGGGCGAGCAGACGGAGCCCTTCGAGGGTGAGGTCGGGGTCGATCTTTTCGAGGAGCGGCGTCCCTTCGGCGAAGAGGGGCGCGAGCCCCCCGGTGGCCACCACCTTGAGCGGAGCGCCAAATTCGGCCTCGATCCGCCGCACCATGCCTTCGATCAGCCCGACATAGCCCCAGTAGATGCCTGACTGCATGGCGGGCACCGTCGCCTTGCCGATCACCCCGTGCGGGCGGCCGATGCCGATCCGCGGCAGGCGCGCCGCCGCCTGGTGCAGCGCCTCGATGGAGAGATTGATGCCGGGCGCGATCGCGCCGCCGAGATAGGCCCCCTCGCCATCGACCACGTCGAAGGTGGTGGCCGTGCCGAAATCGATGACGACGAGCGGGCCGCGATAGCGCTGATGGGCGGCGAGCGCGTTGAGGAGACGGTCGGCGCCCACTTCCTCCGGCTGATCGACCTTGATCGGAAAGCCCCAGTCGAGATGCGAGCGGGCCACCAGGGGCTCGACCGCGAACCATTCGCGGCAGAGACGACGGAGGTGATAGAGCGCCGCCGGCACCACGGTGCCGATCACCGCGCCCCTCACCCATTCCCGCTCGATGCGGGCATGATCGAGGAGGGTGAGGAGCCAGACCGCATATTCGTCCGAGGTGCGTTGCGGGTCGGTGGCGATCCGCCAGGTTCCGCGCCAGCGCGCCCCGTCATGGGTGGCGAACACGACGTTGGTGTTGCCGGCATCGATGACGAGCAGGATCTCGGTCTTAGCCCTCGCCATGCGCTTGCCCCTGCTGTGCCTGCCTTTCGCCTGCCGCCCGCGCGCCCTCGAAAACTTCCCCTGCCGTGATCACGCTTATGCCGGAGGGCTCGGCGAGCAGCAAGGCGCCGCTCTCATCGAGCCCCGCAAACCTGCCCTGCCGCACCATGCCCCCCACCTTGACCTCGACCGGCGCATCGCGCGGCGGTCCCGCGGCGAGCCAGGCCTCGCGCAGCGGCGCGAACCCCTCGCGCTCGAGCCGCCGCCGCCACAGCGCGAGCGCGAGCAGGAGCTGTCCGGCGACCTCCTCCGGGGGGGGCGCGAAACCGCTCGCCGTGCGGAGTGAGGTGGTGGGGCGGTCGGCCAGGCGCGGCGCCTCGAGCAGGTTGACGCCGAAGCCGAAGACGACGAAGCGGGGCTTGCCGTGCGCGTCCGTCTCGCTCTCGGCGAGGATCCCGGCGAGCTTCGCCCCCTCGAACAGGACGTCGTTGGGCCATTTGAGGGAAAGCCTGCGCCCTTCCGTGAAATGATCGGGGGCGAGATAAGAGGAAAGCGTCTGGTGGAGCGCGACCCCGGCCAGCAGCGACCAGCGCCCAAGTGTCGCCGCATCGGCGAATTGGGGACGGAGCAGGACGGAGAGGGCGAGATTGCCCGCCCCGCTCTGCCAGATGCGCCGCTCCCGCCCCCGTCCTGCCGTCTGGCGGTAGGCGAGCACGGCGAGGCCTTCCTTTTCACCGGCGCGGGCGCGGGTGAGGCAGAGATCGGAGGTCGAGGGCAGGCTCTCGTAGATCTCGAGGCGAAACCCTTCCTCTCCTCCCGGCAGGGTGATGTCGCGGCGGGCGAGCGGGTTCACGTCCTCAGCCGAGCAGGTGACGGGCGGCCTCGTGGGCGAGATCGAAGAGCGGGGCCGGGAAGAGGAAGAGGAGCGCGGTGACGAGCGCGCTCAGGCTGATGGCAAAGCCGAGCGAGCCCGGCAGGGCGTCGCGCGGAGCCACTCCCTGCGGCGCCGCATCGAAATACATCACCTTGATCACGCGGAGATAGTAGAAAGCGCCGATCACCGAGGTGAGCACACCGATCACGGCGAGCGTCACCAGCCCGGTTTGCATGGCTGCCTTGAAGACGTAGAGCTTGGCGAAGAACCCGGAGAGCGGCGGGATCCCGGCCAAGCTGAACATGAAGACGGCCATGGCGAGCGCGAGGCCAGGATGCTCGCGCCCGAGCCCGGCGAAGTCGGCGATCCGTTCGCAATCGATCCCGCCGCGGCGCGCCGCGATGATGACGCCGAGCGTGCCCGCGAAGGAGAAGACATAGATCGCAAGGTAAATCAGCACCGCCTCGAGCCCCGCCTGGTTGCCGCAAGCAAGCCCGATCAGCGCATAGCCCATATGGCCGATCGAGGAATAGGCCATCATGCGTTTGAGGTTGTTCTGCGCGATGGCGGCGAGCGCGCCCCAGATCATCGAGGCGATCGAGATCACCTCGACGATGATCTGCCAATGCCCGAGCAGTCCGCCGAACGTGCCGCCCAAAAGGCGCACCAGCAGGAACATCGTCGCCACCTTGGGCGCGGTGCCGACGAAGGCGGTGGTGGGCGAGGGGGCGCCCTCATAGACGTCGGGCGTCCACATGTGGAACGGCACCGCGGCGACCTTGAAGCCGAGCCCGGCAATGACGAAGACGAGGCCAACGACGAGGCCGAGGTCGAGCGCGCGGGAGGCGGCGAGGAAGCGGACGAGGTCGGTGAAGGTGATGGTGCCGGTGAAGCCGTAGATCAGGCTCGCCCCGTAGAGGAAGAGGCCGGAGGCGAGCGAGCCGAGCACGAAGAACTTCACCGCCGCCTCGCTCGCCCGGCGGTCGTCGCGGCGAAAGGCAGTGAGCACGTAAAGCGCGAGCGACTGCAATTCGAGGCCGAGATAGAGCATGAGGAGATTGGCCGCCGAGACCATCACCATCATGCCGATCACCGAGAAGATGACCACGATCGGATATTCGAACCGCTTCTTCTCGACGTCGGTCTCGTAATCCATGGCAAGCGTGAGGGCGAGGATGGCGCTCACGATGACGAAGAGCTTGGCGTAGGCCGCCATCGGATCGGCGATGAACTGCCCGCCATAGGCGAGCCCGCCATCGAGGCCGAGCAGCAAGACGCCCGCGAGCAGCAGCACGCCGATCGCGCCGAGATCGATCCCCTTGAGCAGGAGCACGCCGCGCTCGGGGGCGAAGACGCCCCCCATCAGCAGGATGAGGCCGCCCGCGAGGCAGACGATTTCGGGAAGACTGGCCAGCCAGTTGCTCATGATCATGGCAGATCCTGCGGTCATTGGCGCCCTCCCTCGGACCCGACGAATGAGGCTTCGATAACAGAAGCAGGGGTGGCGGGATCGGTGGCGGTGAGATGGGCGGCGGCGAGATGCGAAGCGGGGGCGAGCGCTGCCTCACGCTGGCGCAAAAGCCCGTCCACCGAGCTCTGGAAATAATGGGTGAAGGTCGCGGGATAGACGCCCATCCATAGGGTGAGGGCGACGAGCGGGGCGAAGACGGCGATCTCGCGCGGTGAGAGGTCGAGCATGGCGCGGAGCTCGGCGCGGGTGAGCGGGCCGAAAATGACCCGCCGGTAGAGATAGAGCATGTAGGCCGCCCCGAGGATCATGCCGGTCGCGCCGAACAGGGCGAGCCAGAAATTGATGCGGAGCGCGCCGATGATGACGAGGAGCTCGCCGATGAAGCCCGACGTGCCGGGAAGCCCGACGCTCGCCAGCGAGAAGACCATGAACACCACGGCGTAGATCGGCATCCGCGCGGCGAGCCCCCCGTAGCGGGCGATCTCGCGGGTGTGCAGCCGGTCATAGACCACGCCCACGCAGAGGAAGAGGGCGGCGGAGACGATACCGTGCGAGAGCATCTGATAGAGCGCGCCGTTGATGCCGTTGGCATTGGCGACGAAGATGCCGATCGTCACCACGCCCATATGGGCGACCGAGGAATAGGCGATCAGCTTCTTCATGTCGGTCTGGGCCAGCGCGACGAGCGAGGTATAGACGATCGCCACCACCGAGAGGGCGAACATGAGGGGGGCGAAATAGAGCGAGGCCTGCGGCAGCATCGGCAGCGAGAAGCGGAGAAACCCGTAGCCCCCCATCTTGAGCAGCACGCCGGCGAGGATGACCGAGCCCGCGGTCGGCGCCTCGACATGCGCGTCCGGAAGCCAGGTGTGCACCGGCCACATCGGCACCTTCACCGCGAAGGAGGCGAGGAAGGCGAGGAAGAGCCAGTATTGCAGCCGGGTCGGGATCGGCATGCCGATCAGCTTGGTGAGATCGGTGGTGCCCGCGTAGTACCAGAGCGCCACCAGCGCGAGCAGCATCAGCACCGATCCGGCGAGGGTGTAGAGGAAGAACTTGAAGGCGGAATAGATGCGCCGCGGCCCGCCCCACACCCCGATGATGAGGAACATCGGGATCAGCACGCCTTCGAAGAAGACGTAGAAGACGACGAAGTCGAGGGCGGAGAAGGCGCCCACCATCATCGTCTCCAGGATGAGGAAGGCGAGCATGTATTCGCGCACGTTCTCCTTCACCGCCTCCCAGCTCGACAGCACGCAGATCGGGGTGAGGAAGGTGGAGAGGAGGACGAAGAGGACGCTGATCCCGTCCACGCCCATCCGGTAATCGACGCCGAAGGCCGAAAGCCAGTGGACGTCTTCGACGAACTGGAAGCGGGACGTGCTGAAATCGAAACGGACCAGGAGCAGCAGGCTCAAGGCGAAGACGAGCAGGCTCGTCCACAGCGCCCCCCAGCGGGCATTGCGCGCCACCACCTCCGGCTCGCCCCGCATGAACAGGATGAACAGCCCGCCCACCAATGGCAGCCAGGTGATGAGGGAGAGGAGCGGAAAACCGACTTGGTTCATGGTCTCACCGGAGGAAAAGGTAGAGGGTGACGAGCAGCACGAGACCGATCAGCATCGAGAAGGCGTAGATGGCGACCGAGCCGGTCTGCAGGCGCGAGACTTGGCTCGAGGAGTCATCGACCAGCGAGGCGAGCCCGTTCGGCACACCATCGATGATCGTCATGTCGCCAACCTGCCAGAGGAGGCGGGCAAGCCCCATCGCCGGGCGGACGAAGAGGAAATCGTAGAGTTCGTCGAAATACCACTTGTTGAGCAAGAAGCGATAGACCGGCGGGAAGGCACGGGCCAGCGCCGCGGGCACGGTGGGCGCCACCTGATACATGAAATAGGCGAGCGCGATGCCGGCCAGCGCGACGATGGTGGGGAGATAGGAGATCAGGCCGGGGAGGCGCTCCATCCCTTCGAGCGCGGCCCGCCCCGCCTCGCCATTGACGATGCTGCCCGCCCAGAACGTGGGAAGCCCGAGGAAATCCTCGCGCAGCATGAAGCCCGCGATCACCGCCCCCACCGCGAGCACCCCAAGCGGGGCGGTCATGACGAGCGGGCTTTCATGGACGTGCGGCGCCACTTTGGGATCGACCCGCGAGGGGCCGTGGAAGACGAGGAAAAGCAGGCGCCATGAGTAGAAGGCGGTGAGGAAGGCGGCGGCGACGCCGCAGACATAGCCCCACATCCCGGAAAATCCGCCGTGGGCATAGGCTGCCTCGATGATCGCGTCCTTCGAGTAGAACCCGGCGAAGGGGAAGATGCCGGCAAGCGCCAGCGAGCCCACCCACATCACCGCGTAGGTGAAGGGGATCTTGCGCCACAGCCCGCCCATGCGGCGGATGTCCTGCTCGTCGCTCACCGCGTGGATCACCGAGCCCGCGCCGAGGAAGAGCAGCGCCTTGAAGAAGGCGTGGGTGATGAGGTGGAAGATCGAGGCCTGATAGACATCGACCCCGGCGGCGACGAACATGTAGCCGAGCTGCGAGCAGGTCGAATAGGCGATCACCCGCTTGATGTCGTTCTGCACGCAGCCCACCGTCGCCGCGAACAGCGCGGTGGCCCCGCCAACCACGGTGATGATGGTGAGGGTGACGGGGGTCACCGAAAGCAAGGGCGACATCCGCGCCATGAGGAAGACGCCCGCCGTCACCATGGTCGCGGCATGGATCAGCGCCGAGACCGGGGTCGGGCCCTCCATTGCGTCGGGGAGCCAGACGTGAAGGCCGAGCTGGGCCGATTTGCCGGTCGCGCCGATGAAGAGGAGGAGGGCGACGATTTCGAGCGCGTGATGCGGCGCGCCGAACAGGGTGAAACGATCGCCGGCATGATCGGCGACATGGGCGAAGATGTCGCCGAAACTCACCGAGCCGAAGACATAGAACAGAAGGGCGATGCCGACCGCGAAGAAGAGATCGCCGATGCGGTTGACGACGAAGGCCTTGATCGCCGCCGCGCAGGCGGAAGGCTTCTCGTACCAGTAGCCGATGAGGAGGTAGCTCGCGAGCCCCACTCCTTCCCAGCCGAAGAAGAGCTGGACCAGGTTGTCAGCGGTGACCAGCATGAGCATGGCGAAGGTGAAGAGCGAGAGGTAGCTGAAGAAGCGCGCCACCCGCTTCGGCTCATGCGCCATGTAGCCCACGCTGTAGATGTGGATGAAGGTGGAGACGAAGGTGACCATCCCCACCATCACCGCCGAGAGCGTATCGAAGCGGAGCTTCCAGTCGACGGCGAAGGAGTCGAGGGCGAACCAGCGCGCCAGCGGATAGGAGATCTCCTGATGCAGGCTCAGCACGCGGTAGAGTTCGGTCTCGGCGGCGCAGGTGGCGAGCACCATGCAGAGGATGGTGAAGAGCCGCGCGCCGCGGTCGCCGATCGGCTTGCCGAACACGCCGGCCACGAACGAGCCCAAGAGCGGCAGAAAGACGGCCCAAGCCCCCATATGCCTCATCTCCCCTGGCAATGACCGCACCCGGCGCGATCCGTCCGCCGTCGGTCCCCGGCAGAGCTAACGAAATTCGCCCCGCCGGTCAAAGCCTCGGCGAGCGGCTCCGCGCGAGGTGATGGCCTCCCCTCGCGAACCCTTCATAACGCATGGCTGAGTTGCATGACGTGCGGGGCTGTTTGCCAAGCGGGGCGTGATGTGCGAGCAGGAGGGGCCGGCGAGAGGGGGGGCGACCAGGGACGGAGGGAGCGGGGAGGCCGGATCGGCGCCGGGCAGTGGTCTGGCGAAGCCCGGCACGCTGGCGAAGTCTTCCGGCCACCCTTCGTTTCGTCCATTGCTTGTCGTCCTTTGCGCGACGGCCGCCGATGGGTTGGGGAGCCCGATGCCTTTCACCGAATGGGCCGCGATCGTCATTTTCGCGGCAACCTACCTCTTGATCGCGCTGGGCCGCCTGCCCGGCTTCCGCATCGACCGCGCCGGGATCGCCTTTCTCGGCGCCACGCTGATGGTCGCCTCCGGAGCGCTGGAGCGCGAGGCGGCCTACCGCGCCATCGATTTCGACACCATCGTCCTCCTGCTCGGCATGATGATCGTGGTCGCCGGGCTCAGGCTCGCCAACGGGTTCGAGCTGATCGCCGCCGAGGCGGTGCGCCGCGCCCGCCATCCCTTGCTCCTCCTCGCCGCGGTCATCCTGCTCGCCGGCCTCCTCTCCGCCTTCCTGGTCAATGATACGGTCTGCCTGGTGCTGACGCCGATCATCCTCGAGACCATCCGCCGCCTCGAGCGCAACCCGCGCCCCTACCTGCTCGCCACCGCCATGGCCTCCAATATCGGGAGTGTCGCCACCATCACCGGCAACCCGCAGAACATGATCATCGGAAGCCTCTCCCACCTCCCCTATCTCGCCTTCGTCCGGGCGCTCGCCCCGGTGGCGGGGGCGGGACTGCTCGTCCTCTATGCGGTGATCGTGCTCGCCTACCGGCGCGAATTCCTGGTCCGTGCCCATTTCTCCGCCGAGCCCGAAGCGCCGCGCATCCTCCCTCCCCTGCTCCGCAAGACCGCCCTCATCATCGCCGCCCTCATCATCGCCCTCTTCGCCGGCATGCCGCCCGCGCTCGCCGCCGCCCTCGCCGGCTCCTTCACCCTGCTCACCCGCCGCCTCAAGGCGTGGCGCTTCTATGCCGAGGTGGACGGGGCGCTCCTCGTCCTCTTCGGCGGGCTCTTCGTGGTGGTCGCCGGGTTTCAGAGCCGGGTGATCGGCAACGCCGTCCCCGAGATCCTCCGCCACTTGCCCCTCGACGGCACAGCGCCGCTCACCCTCTTCACCGCCCTCCTCTCCAACGTGGTGAGCAACGTGCCTGCCGTGCTGGTGCTGCGCCCCTTCATCGCCCATCTCGCTGACCCCGGCCATGCCTGGCTGGTGGTGGCGATGGCCTCTACCCTGGCCGGGAATTTCACCATCCTCGGCTCGGTCGCCAACCTGATCGTGGTCCAGCGCGCCGCCGCCTCCGGCATCGAGATCGATTTCTGGTCCTATTTCCGCCTCGGCGCGCCGATCACCCTGATCACCCTGGCCTTGGGCGTCCTCCTCCTCGGCTGATCTGCCGTAAGCGGCCAAGCCCTTCCCCAAGCGTCAGCGCCTCTTTGCGGCAGAGGCTAAGGGGTCTAAGCTTGCCACGCGCTCCCAGAAACCGGTCATCGCGAGATCAGCCGGTCATCGCGAAACCGATCGAACAGTGATCGAACAGAGTGAGAGGAGGACGGCCGTGGACTTCGCCTTTTCCGAGAAAGTGCAGATTTTACGCGAAAAACTTCTCGCCTTCATGGACCGCTACATTTACCCCAACGAGGCGACCTATGACCGCCAGCTCGCGGAAGCGAAGGACCGCTGGCAGCCCGTCCCCATCGTCGAGGAGCTGAAGCCGATCGCCCGCGCCGAGGGCCTCTGGAACCTCTTCCTCCCCCACGCCCCCTACGGCGCCGGGCTCAGCAATCACGAATACGCCCCGCTCGCCGAGATCATGGGCCGCGTCTCCTGGGCCTCCGAAGTGTTCAACTGCTCGGCCCCCGATACCGGCAACATGGAGACCCTCGTCCTCTACGGCTCGGAGGAGCAGAAGAAGCGCTGGCTGGAGCCCCTGCTCGAGGGCCGCATCCGCTCCTGCTTCGCCATGACCGAGCCCGACGTCGCCTCCTCGGATGCGACCAACATCCGGACCTCGATCCGCCGCGAGGGCGACGAATACGTCATCAACGGGCGGAAATGGTGGTCCTCGGGGGCGGGTGATCCGCGCTGCGCCATCTTCATCGTGATGGGCAAGACCGACCCCGACAATCCCGACAAATACCGCCAGCAATCGATGATCCTGGTGCCGCGCGACACGCCCGGCCTCACCATCAAGCGCATGCTCCCCGTCTTTGGCTATGACGACGCGCCGCACGGGCATGGCGAGCTGATCTTCGAGAATGTGCGCGTCCCGGCGAGCAACATCCTGCTCGGCGAGGGGCGCGGCTTCGAGATCGCCCAGGGCCGCCTCGGCCCCGGCCGCATCCATCACTGCATGCGCACCATCGGGCTCGCCGAGCGGGCGCTCGAGAAAATATGCGAGCGGGTGAACACCCGCATCGCCTTCGGTCGCCCGCTCGCCGAGCAGGGCGTCATCCTCGAGCGCATCGCCAATGCCCGCATCATGATCGATCAGGCCCGCCTCCTCGTCTATCACGCCGCCTGGAAAATGGATCAGGTGGGCAACAAGGAAGCGCGACGCGAGATCGCCGAGATCAAGGTCGCGGTGCCCAACATGGCCTGCCAGGTGATCGACTGGGCGATGCAGGCCTTCGGCGGGGCGGGGGTGACGGTCGATTCGGGGCTCGCCCGGATGTATGCGACGGCGCGCACCATGCGCATCGTCGATGGGCCGGATGAGGTGCACCGCTACCAGCTCGGGCGGCTGGAGCTCGCCAAATACCGCCAGGCGCCGCCCCGGGCCTGAGCGCTGGGAAAACGGAGGAGGGAGGAGAGGATGAAGGATCTCTTCGATCTTTCAGGGAAAGTCGCCGTCATCACCGGATCGAGCCGCGGCATCGGACGGGCGATCGCCGAAGCCTTGGCTGCCTTCGGCGCGCGGGTGGTGGTCTCGAGCCGCAAGGCCGAGGCCTGCGCCGAAGTGGTGGAGGCGATCCGCGCCCGGGGGGGCGAGGCGATCGCCATTCCCTGCCACATCGCGCACAAGGACCAGCTCGCCGCGCTCGTCGAACAGACGCGCGCGCATTGGGGCGGGATCGATATCCTGGTCTGCAATGCCGCGGTCAATCCGTATTACGGCCCCTCCGCCGGGATTCCGGACGAGGCCTATGACCGCATCATGAACGCCAATGTGCGGAGCAATTTCTGGCTCTGCAACATGACCATCCCGATCATGGTGGAACGGGGCGGCGGGTCGATCATCGTCATCTCCTCGATCGCCGGGCTGCGCGGCACGCCACGGCTTGCCGTCTATGGGCTGTCCAAGGCGGCCGACATGCAGCTCGTGCGCAACATCGCGGTGGAGTGGGGGCCGAAGAACATCCGCGCCAACTGCATCGCGCCCGGCCTGATCCGCACCGATTTCGCCCGCGCCCTGTGGGAGGACCCCAAGCTCGCCGAGCGCCGCTCCCGCGAAACCCCCCTTCAGCGGATCGGCGAGCCGCGCGAGATCGCCGGGGCGGCGGTCTTCCTCGCCGCGCCGGCGGGGAGCTTCATGACCGGGCAGACCATCGTCATCGATGGCGGGGTGACGGTGGGCACCCCCCTCGAAGAATAGAGGCCCCACTCAAAGAATAGAGGAAAGGATAGGCGGCGCGGTGTCCCCGTTCAGCCGCCCATCCGTCCGGCAGCGAGCAAGAGGACGAGCAGGAAGAGCCCGGTGAGGGCGAAAAGCCCGCCGAAGAGGAGGACTTCGATCCGCATCCCCCCGCGCCGCGCGCCAGCGGAGGGGTGGGTGCGGGAAGAAGCTTGGGCTGCAGGGGGCGCCAAAGGGGCGGCAGCCTGAGGAGATCCGCCAGGAGATGGGGCGGGAGATCGGGCCTCAAGCGAGGCAGGATCGCGCCCCACCTCCCGAGCCGCGACCGCTGCCCTCTCTTCCGCCCGCGGCCCCCGCCCTCGGGACGGATGGGACGGGGGAGACGGAGTGGGTAGGGGAGCGGGGCTGGTTTCAACCGCTTGCCATGCGGGAAGGCGGGCAGGCGCGGCCGTCATCGAGCTCACGGCGGAAGAGGGTGAGGCGAGGCTCTCCGCTACCTCCTCTTTCCCCGCCGGAAATTCTGGTCTCGTGAAAACCCACAAATAAAGCCCGCCCAATCCCGCCGCCCCTGCGGCGAGCAGGGGAGATGCCTCAGAAAGCGCGCCGAGCAACGGATCGGCGAAGACCATCCAAAGCCCGAGCGCCCCGATCAGGGCGACGGCAGCGCGGGCGAGCAGTGGCTCGCGCGCGATCGCCGCGCTGCCACGCGCCGCGACCCCCAACATGAGAAGCGCACTCAAACTCACCC
>KN173876.1:13866-13981 GCA_000759655.1 Acidicaldus organivorans
CGATGGCAAGCGCAAGGAACGCCCCTGCGCTCACCTCCGCCAGGGCGAGCGCATTGTCGAGGCTGAGCGCCCCGTCCACCCCGGCCATCAGCAAGGCCTGCGGAAGCCATCCCCC
>KN173877.1:0-1374 GCA_000759655.1 Acidicaldus organivorans
CTCCCGCCGTAAAGGTCACTCCAGGCCGGCAAGGGTTTGACGTGATCGGCCCGCCAGGCCGCCACCGCATCCGCCGCCGGCTTGCCGACCTCGCCGCTTTCACCCTCGCCCCGCACGAGATCGTCGGGATTGGCGACCATCGCGCGCAGATTGGCCTCGCTGGAGCCGGTCGGCGTCCACACCCCCTCCCGCTCATAGGGATCGATCGCGGCGCACGCCGTGCTACCCAAGGCCAGTCCGAGGATGAGGATATGGAGAGGACGGGGCATGAGGGGGAGCATGGCGCTTTTCCTCTCTATTCCGGAATGAAACCGAAATCGCCCGGAATGTGGGCGGGTTTGGCCTGCTCGCCGCGGGCGAGCTGACGCATCAGGAGGATGCGCTCGATGTCGTTGGGCGCGCGCCACGCATCGGTGGTGGGGGCGCTCAGCGTGTGAGGATCACTCACCGGCTTGACGATGTAGGGGGTGACGATGATGACGAGCTCGGTCTGGTTGCGCTGGAAACTGTCGGAACGGAACAAGGCGCCGAGGATCGGGATCTCGCCGAGGCCGAGCACCGAGTTGTCGATCTGGGTGGATCGGTCCTCGAGCAGCCCGGCAATGGCGAAACTCTGGCCGCTGCCGAGTTCGAGCGTGGTCTCGGCGCTGCGCACCGAAAGCGCCGGCACCGAGACCGCACCCGGCCCCACGGTGAGTTGCACAGCGCCCTCGTTGGTGAGCTCGCTCACCTCCGGGCGGACATGGAGGCTGATCCGACCATTGCTGAGCACGGTGGGGACAAAGGAAAGCTGCACGCCATATTGCTGGAACTGGACCGAGATCTCGCCGAAGGCCTGAGCGATGGGGATCGGGAATTCGCCGCCCACCAGAAAACTCGCCGGCTGGCCGCTCATCGTGACCAGGGTGGGTTCGGCGAGGATGCGCACCAGATTGTCCTGCGCCAGCGCATCGAGGATGGCATCGGCGCTGCCCACGCTCTGGGTGAGCGTCGGCATGGCGAGACCGGCGGTGGCGAGCGCGGGATTGGTGACGAGATTGGTCGAGAAACTCGCAAAAGTTCCGAGCCGCTCCCAGTTGACGCCGAACTCGCGCACCACCACCCGGTTCATCTCGGCGATGCGCACCCGCAGCCCCACTTGCACGCCGTTGCGCACGCTGAGGCGGTTCTCGATTTTCTGGCCGTTCGGCGCATATTGCTTGGCGATCGCCACCACCTGTTCGGCAGCTTCCGCCGTCGGCACCTCGCCGGTGAGGATCATGCCCTGCGGCGTGGCGATGACGTTCACGTGGCTGTCGGGCAGGAGGCGGGCGATCTGTGCCGCGATCTCATCCCCGCCGTAACTGGAGGCGGTGACAACGACCGTCATCTGCC
>KN173877.1:1481-4599 GCA_000759655.1 Acidicaldus organivorans
GGAGCGGATGGCCAGCCTTATCGAGCGCGGTGACGGTGGTGCGGCCCGGCGAAAGGCCGAAGACGAGGAGCGAGGAGGGGCTCGCCGGGCGCACATCGGCGATCTTGGGATCGGCGACGAAGACATTGGCGACGGGCCCGGGCAGCGCAACGGTCTGCCCGCTGCCCGCCTCCAGCGTCAAGGCTCCCGGCATCGACGCCTGCGCCGCGGCGGAGGCGGGATGGGATGGGACGGGATGAAGCGGCGCGGGCGAGGCGGGAGCAGGGCTTGCCGCGCCATTCTCCTGCGCCGCGGCGGGAGGTGGTGCAAGAAGCGCCAAAGCGAGGCCTACGGCGAGAAGTGCCAAATGGGCGATGCGGCTCATTGGAAATGGAACTCCTTGCCATCGCCGCGGCCGGGATAGACGCGCATCGTCCAGCCCGCGCCATGCGCCGCCTCGTTCTTCCCTTCCGCCAACGCGGCTGAGACCTTGCCGGCCCAGGTCACGGCAGGGCGCGGATCGGGGGCCTGTTCCGGGGCACTTGCGCTCACCGGGCGGAGGGCGAGCGAGAGCATGCCCAAACGGGAGGCGACCATCACCGCCTGCGCCTGTTCGGGCGTGACCTCGAGGGTGACGGTTTTCACTCCCTTGTTTTCCTGTCCCTCGGCCGGGGCGTTCTGCACCAGGTGCTGATCGACGGCGATGACGCGGACATCGCTCACCACCGTCTCGGCGGCGACGCGGCGGGCGGGTGGGGCGAGCTTGGGATCGAGGGTCTGGGTGAGGATGAGATCGACGCGGTCACCGGGCCAGATCAGGCCGGCATTGGAACTCACCATATCGACCGCGACCGTCACCGCCCGCATCTCGCGCCCAAGCACGGCGGCGAGGAATCCGTGCTCGCCGGGGCGGATGACGTCCCCGGCGAGGATGGGCTCGCCCGCTTCCAGCGGGCGGCGCACCATCGCCCCGTAAAAGCCGGAGCGGGCGCTTGCGTCATCGCGGCTCGCGGTGGGCGGCGCGGAGCCGAGCGGGATATCTTTGGCGGCGAGGTCTTCGGGCTTGATCAGCGTCCCGCTCTTGAGGGGATGGGCGGCGACGAGAATGTGTTCCATCGGCGGCGGGGCGGCGTGCGGCGCTGGCGGATGGGTGCCGATCCACACCACCGCGCCGAAGCCGGCGAGCCCCAAAGCCATCAGCGAGAAGAGGACGATCCGCAACAGCATGGGCTCATCCTACCGCCAAATGGTAAACAACGTGCCAACGGCGATGGCGGTGGCGTAGGGGAGGGGCGCGCCGCGGCGGATGCGCCAGGCCTCGATGCGGAGGAGCCGCCGCAGCCTGGGCGCGCGCGGAGCTGGCGCCGTGGGGGGCAGGAGGTAGCGCAAGGCGAGATAGAGGAGCGCCAAAACACCCCCGGCCAAAGCCACCGCGGCGAGGAGGACCGGCACCTTGAGGGGGGCGACGAAAAGAGAAGCGGCGGCGAGGATCTTGACGTCCCCACCGCCGAGAAGCCCGGCTCGCCAGGCGGCCAATCCTCCGAGGAAAACGGCGCCCGCGGCGCAGAGGGCAGGGGCGAGCGTTCCGTCCGCCAGCCTCAGCGCGAGGCCGCAGAGCGCGATCGCCAACGGGATCCGGTTCGGAATGAGGCGGTGCGCGACGTCCCCGGCGGCCGCGGCGAGGAGGAGCGCCGCCCCCGCCGAGGACAAAAGGATGGAGATCCCGAACGCACCGTCATGAAACACGGAATGTCACTTGGAGAACTTGATTATATGATTTTTAATTTTTATTGGAGATGGCTGGAAATACTTGTGAAGAGTGCGCCCAGATTTGTACCAACTGCCGACACTCCAGTGATGATGACAGCAGCAATGAGCGCCGCGATCAGCCCGTATTCGAGGGCGGTCACGCCCCGGCGGTCCTTGGCGAAAGCAAGAAGCATTTTCAGTGTATTCATGGGTCAGCCTCCATGGGTTGGTTGCGGTTTTGGGCTCTGAACCGCCGCTTCCGGCGTCAAGCCCACGGACATCCTGTCCAGGTCATTTTTCTCGTCTCACTTCTAAAACACCGTCTGAAAAAGTCAAGATTAATTACGTTTAGAAATGATTAATCGTTACGATATCGTTAAATGATGCATTGCCATATAATTCGATGAAAGTTAAACCTCCGTCTCAACGCCGGATTTTCAGTTTTGAATGGTGTAGCTCGCCTGCGCCGCGAGCGTCAGCGCTGGAATGCCGACGATCCCGCTGAACGGCGTGAAGGAGGACTGGGCGCTCACCATCACCGTGCTGCCCGGCGAATTGTCAGGGATGAAACTCACCGTCACCGTCACCCCGCTCGGCGCCGCGCCCAGGATCGGCGCGGCGGCCTGATAGAACACCGCGCTCACCTCCGCCGCGCTCGCCGGAGCCGCCGACTGGCTCCCATGCACCACCGCATAACGCGCCGCCTGCTCGACGCCGCGGGGGAGCGCATATTGATTGGCGAGCAGCCAGCCGATCTCGACGATCCCGAGCAACAGGATGAGGAGCGGTGTGGCGCTGATCGCGAACTCGAGCGCGGCAACCCCGCGCCGGTCCCGCCAAAACGCCCTGCCTCCCGCGCCCTTCCTCATTGCACCCGCACCGTTCCGCCGGAAGAAAGCGCAATCGTGGAGGGAAGACCGGGGATCGGCACCGGCAAGCTCACCGTGGTGCCGAGGGTGAGCGAGAGATAGAGGGCGGGCACGCCCGCCGCACAGCCTCCCCCGCAGGTGGCGGGCGCTGCCGTTTCGCTTCCCCCCGAGACACTGAGGCAGACACAGGAAAAACTCGGACCGCTCAGGGTGAGCGGAGGCGCCGTGCCGTAGGCGGCATTGATCACGCCCTGTAGCGCCGCGGGCGGCACCGCCCCGCCATTGCCCCAGGCGGCGAGCAGCGCCGTCTCCACCGCCCGGTCGAGCCGCATCTGCGTCACCAGCACCGTGCCGAGATCGGCCGCGCCCAGCCCCAGCGGGATGGCGACGAAGAGAAAGGTGAGCGCCGTCTCCACCGCCACCGAACCGCGCCGGGATGCGAAGAACCGCGCCAATGCGCGCCAGATGCGGAGCCCGCTCATTGCAGCAGCACCACCCGGGTCTGGACCGCGGCATTGGCG
>KN173877.1:4675-7659 GCA_000759655.1 Acidicaldus organivorans
GTGGTGCCGCCCGCGCAGATCACCGCGCTCCCCTGCACCTCGATGCTCTGGGCGATGATGTCGAGCCCCTGTCCCGGCCGCGGCGGCACCGACGGGCATTGCCCCTCGCCGAGGTTTTGCCCGCTCGGATAGGCGAGATGGGCGTTGTTGGTCACCTGGAGCGGCGCGTAGGGCGTGTAGATCGTCCCCGCCAAGGTCAGCCCCGAATTGCCGACGATGGTGTTGGCGGGCGGGCTGCCGGAGGCGCCCTGATCCTGGAAAAACAGCACCCCCGCATAGGGGCCGGAGGTGGGCGCGCTCATCTGCCAGGCGGTGTTGGTGTAGTTCTCGAAATCGATCGCTCCCGGCGTCGTGCCGCCGAGATAGAAGGTCACGCCGGCGGCGGACGCAATGGTCGATCCCTCGGTGATGGTGAAATTGCCGTTGAGAATGACATAGAGGCCGGGCTCGAACGTCACCGTCGAGGCATTGCCGATCGAAAGCCCGTTGCAATAGACGCCGGGCTGCAGCGTCCAGGTGCCATGACCCTGCGGCGAGGAAAGACAGGGGCCGCTGGTCGAGGGGGCGGGGAGCGCGGCGAGCGGATTGTTGAGCGGGGGGAGGCCGGAGACGGGCGCGGGGGAGGCCGTGGTATTGCCATTCCAGGTATCGATGCAGGCCGTTCCCGCCGCGCTGATCGTCTTGGCAGCGATGCTGCCGTTGCGGACATAGATCGAATCATAGGAAGGCGCGCCGGGGCCGCTGCAGGCGAGACTGGTGAGCGAATTGGAGAATACGCCGCATTGGCTCGCCACGATCGTGCCATTGTTCTCGACGTCGATGCCGGTCTCGGGCGAGGTGCCGAGAGCGAGCACGCAGGCCCCGCCCGCCTCGAGCCCGGCGGTGGCGGAAGCGGTCATCGTCACCGGCGCGGTGGAGAAAAGCTTGGTGAAGAACCGGTCGGACTGGCTGGTGAGGCTCACCGTGACTTGCTGGCCGGGGCCGAGAGTAAGCGAGGGGGGCAGGGTAAGGGCGCCCACCAGATATCCCCCGGTGATGCCCTGGATCTCGTGGGTCGCCGCGGTGACGTAGTCGGCGGTGTTGGTATCGCCGGTCTGGAGCAGGAACGCCGCGCCCATCGCCCCGGCATCGGCCGCCATCTGCAGCCGGGTGCTCTCGACATACCAGAGCCCGGCATCGACCGAGAGCCCCGCCGCGCCGATGAGCACCGGCAGGGCGAGCGCCATCATCAGCGCAACGGCCCCCCGCCGCGCCTCAATGAGGCGCTTCACGCCGCGCAGGAGAGGAAGCCGGTTCACACCCGCCATGGGTGCAGACTACGCGACAGAGTCTAAATTTTTGGTAAAAGCGCGCCCCGGCGCGTCAGGGCAGAGTCTCAACAATCATCTGCAATATATTGTTTTTCAAACATTGTTTGCGAGACGCAGTCCCTCACAGATCATCGAGCCGGCTGACCCCCGGCATGCGGGTCAGACGATGGGCGAGCGCCGGGGTGATCGCGTAAGTGCCGGGAAGCTCGATCTCCACTTCCTCGCCCAGCTCCCGCAGCAGGGAGACGATTCGCACCCGACCCCGCCCGCCCTTCTCGGCGCGCAGCACGTCGTCGAGACCGGCAAGCGCCGCCGCCTCCGAAACCCAGATCCGCATCCCCTGGCCGGTCTGGGTGACGACCGCATCAAGCGAGCGGACCTCCACCGCGGTGAGGCGAAGCGTTTCCCCCTCGGCGCGGACATCGACGGTGGCGAGCAGATTGGCCCCCTGCTCGAGCATGTCCCGCACCTGGCCGAGGACTTCGCTGAAGAGGGTGATCTCGAAACTGCCCCCGCTGTCGGAGAGCCTGACCCAGGCCATGCGCGAGCCGGTGCGGGTGGTTCGCTCCTTCACCGCGATCACGCTGCCGGCAAGCTTCACCCGCCCCACTCCGGCCTCGAGCCGCTCGCGCAAGCGATGGCTCGGCACCACCCCGAGCCGCTCCAGCATCCGCCGGTAAGGATCGAGCGGATGGGCCGTGAGGTGAAAGCCGATCGCCTCCGACTCAAAGCCCAAAGCCTCGACCGGAAGCCAGGGCGTGGTCTCGGGTAGGGAGAGACGGCGCGCTTTCGGATCGATGCCGGCGAACAGCCCGACCATGCCGCTCGCGCGTTCAGCCTGCGCCGCCTGCGCCCTTTTGAGCAGGGTCTCGGCCGCGGCGTGGACCCTGGCCCGGTTGGGCTCGATCGAATCGAAGGCCCCCGCCTTGGCGAGATTCTCGAGCTGCATGCGGTTGAGGGCGCGCGGGTCGATGCGCTCGGCGAAATCGGCGAGGTCGGCGAAGGGCCGCTCACCGCGCGCCACGACCACCGCCTCCATCGCCGCCCGCCCCACTTTCTTGATCGCCGCCAGCGCATAGCGGATGGCGAATTCGCCGTCGGGGAGGCGTTCGAGCGCGAAATCAGCCTCGGAGCGGTTGATGTCGGGGGGAAGGACGGTGATGCCGAGTCCCTTCGCCTCCTGGATGAGGGCGGCGAGCTTGTCGGTGTTGTTGATCGCAGCACTCATCGAGGCGGCGAAGAAGGCGTGCGGGTAATTGGCGCGGAGCCAGGCGGTCTGGTAGGCGACGAGCGCGTAGGCGGCGGCGTGCGACTTGTTGAAGCCGTAATCGGCGAAGCGCTCCATGAGGTCGAAGATCTCGCTCGCCTGGTCGGAATCGATGCCGCGCGCCCGTGCCCCTTCGAGGAAGATCCGCCGCTGCGCCTCCATCTCGGAGCGGATCTTCTTGCCCATGGCGCGGCGCAAGAGGTCGGCGGCGCCGAGACTGTAGCCAGCGAGCCGCTGGGCGATCTGCATCACCTGTTCCTGATAGACCATGATCCCGTAGGTCTCGCCGAGGATGTCGGCGAGTTCGGGATGCGGCGCCTGCCAGGGCTCGCCATGCTTTCTTTGGCAATAGGCCGGGATATTGGCCATCGGACCGGGGCGGTAGAGGGCGACCGCGGCGATGAGGT
>KN173877.1:7703-7934 GCA_000759655.1 Acidicaldus organivorans
CGCCTGCTCGACATATTTCATCGAATACTGGGTGACGAGGAATTCGGAGCGGGGGTCGCGGTAGAGCGGGATGAGCTCGATCAGCGGCCGGTCGCCGATCACCACCCCCGCGGCATGGGTGCTGGCGTGCCGGTAAAGCCCCTCGATCTTGAGGGCGATCTCGAGGAGCCGGGCCACCGCCTCGTCCTTCTCCTTCTCCTCGGCGAGCCGGGGTTCGGAGGCGATCGCCTC
>KN173877.1:7995-9645 GCA_000759655.1 Acidicaldus organivorans
GCCGGTCCTGGCAGAAATCGATGTCGAAATCGGGCATCGAGACGCGCTCCGGGTTGAGGAAGCGCTCGAAGAGGAGGCCGAAGCGGAGCGGGTCGAGATCGGTGATGGTGAGCGCCCAGGCGACCAGCGAGCCCGCGCCCGAGCCGCGCCCCGGCCCCACCGGAATGCCCTGCGCCTTGGCCCACTGGATGAAGTCGGCGACGATGAGGAAGTAGCCGGCGAAGCCCATCGCGGTGATCACGCCGAGCTCGTATTCGAGCCGCTCGTGATAGCGCCGCGCCTCCGCCTCGTCCGCCCCCATCGCGGCCAGACGCGCCGTGAGACCCTCGCGGGCCATGCGGGCCAGCAGCTCCTCCTCGCGCTCGCCCGCCGTTGCGCGGTGATGGTGGAGACGCGCAACGGCGGGCGATGGCGAGCGTGTTGTCGCAGGCCTCGGGAAGGTCGGCGAAGAGGGTGCGCATCTCCGCCGCCCCCTTGAACCAGTGCTCGGGGCTCAGGCGGCGGCGATTGGTCTCGGCGAGGATGCGGCCCTCGGCGATGCAGAGCAGCGCGTCCTGCGCCTCGAACATGCCGGGCTCGGCGAAATGGCAGTCATTGGTGGCAACGAGCGGCAGGCCAAGGCGGTCGGCGAGGGCGACCTGTGCTGCATTGATGAGGTCCTCATCGGGCAGGCGATGGCGGTGGAGCTCGACCGCGAGCCGGTCGCCGAACGCCTCACTGAGCGTGGCGGCGAGACGGTCGGCCTCCGCCTCCTGCCCCTCGCCGAGAAGCCGGGCGAGCGGCCCCCTCGCCCCTCCCGTGAGCAGGATCAGCCCTTCGGCGTGGTCGAAGAGGAGGGAGAGAGGGATCTGCGGCGGGCGCGGCGGCTCGGCGTCGAGGAAGCCGCGCGAGGAGAGGATCTGCAGATTGCGGAGCCCCGCCGCGTCCTGGGCGAGGGCGACGATGGGATCGGGGGGAAGGTCGGGCTTGTCGGGGCGGGCGAGGGAGAGCTGGCAGCCGATGATCGGCTGGATCCCTGCCTTGGCGCAGGTCTGGGAGAATTCGAGGGCGCCGAAGAGATTGTTGGTGTCGGTGATCGCCACCGCCGGCATTTTCGCCTTGCGGGCGAGCTCGGCGATCTTCGCCACCTTGATCGCCCCTTCGCTCAGCGAATAGGCGGAATGGACGCGGAGATGAACGAAGCTCTCGCCCATCGTCTCCTCACGGCAAGGGATGCAGCCGGCCTTCGATCAGCGTCACCCGCCGGTCCATGCGGGCGGCGAGATCGGGGTTGTGGGTGGCGATCAGCGCCGCGGCCTTCTCGGTGCGCACCAGGCCGAGCAGGACCTCGAAGACGCGCTCGGCGGTGGCGAGATCGAGATTGCCGGTGGGCTCGTCGGCGAGCAGCAGGCGCGGGCCGTTGGCGAGCGCCCGGGCGATCGCCACCCGCTGCTGTTCGCCCCCCGAAAGCTTGCCCGGCAAGTGATGGAGCCGCCCCTCGAGCCCGACCAGGGCGAGGAGATCGCGGGTGCGGGCTTCCGCCGCGGCCCGGGCGCGTCCGGCGATGAGCTGGGGGAGGATCACGTTCTCGATCGCGGTGAATTCGCCGAGCAGGTGGTGGAACTGATAGACGAAGCCGATCGCCTCGCGCCGGAGCGCGGTACGCGCCGC
>KN173877.1:9662-9892 GCA_000759655.1 Acidicaldus organivorans
GCTTCCGCCGCGGCCCGGGCGCGTCCGGCGATGAGCTGGGGGAGGATCACGTTCTCGATCGCGGGGAATTCGCCGAGCAGGTGGTGGAACTGATAGACGAGGCCGATCGCCGCGCGCCGGAGCGCGGTACGCGCCGCATCGGAAAGCTGCCCCGCGGCGCGGCCCTCGATATAGACCTCGCCCTCATCGGGCCGCTCGAGCAGCCCGGCGAGATGGAGCAGGGTCGATTT
>KN173877.1:9972-11194 GCA_000759655.1 Acidicaldus organivorans
GCCGCTGCCCGAGGGCGCGAGCAGGCCCACGATCTCACCCGGATGGAGGTCGAGATCGACCCCGCGCAGGACGGTCAAGGGGCCCGCCTCGGTGCGATAGGTGCGCCCGAGCCCCCGCAGGGCGAGGACCGGGATAGTGGGGGCCGGGGAGGGAGAGGAGGCCCGCTCGAAGCTGCGCCCAAGGGCGGCATCACGGGCGGGCTCACCGGCGGGATCGGGGGCGGGCTCACTCATAGCGCAGCGCCTCGACCGGATCGATCCGTGCTGCGCGGAAACTCGGATAGAGGGTGGAGAGGAAGGAAAGGGCAAGCGCCATCACCACGATCTCGGTCACTTCCCAGGGGTCGAGCCGGGCCGGAAGATGGGCGAGATAATAGACTTCGGGGTTGAACACCGAAACGCCGGTGAGCGCCTCGACCCAGTGCTGCAGCGTCTGGATGTTGAGGCAGAAGAGAACGCCGAGCACGGTTCCCGCCACCGTCCCGCTCACCCCGACCGCGGCGCCGCAGAGGAAGAAGATGCGCATCACCGACCCCGGCGTCGCCCCCATGGTGCGAAGGATGGCGATGTCGGCGGTCTTGTCCTTCACCATCATGATCAGCGAAGAGATCACGTTGAAGGCGGCGACCAGGATGATCAGGGTGAGGATGAGGAACATCACGTTCTGCTCGACCTGGACGGCGGCGAAGAAACTGTCGTTGCTGTGCTCCCAGTCGATGATGGAAAGCGCCCTCTCCCCCAGCACGCGGCGGATCTCGGGAATGAGGCGGGGCGCGGCGAGCGGATCGTCGAGGCGGAGCTCGATTTCGGTCACCCGGTGCGGGCGGCGGAAAAAGAGCTGGGCGTCGGTGAGCGGCAGGAAGGCATAGGCCTGGTCGTATTCGTGCATCCCGACCTCGAAGACCGCCGCCACGTGGAAGGCGCGGATCCGGGGGACGGTGCCGAACGGGGTCGCCGCCCCTTCCGGGGAGACGAGGGTGACCGTATCGCCTACCGTCACGCCGAGCCGGCGCGCCATGCCGGCCCCGATGACGATGGCATCCCCCGGCTGGAAATCGTCGATCCGCCCCTCGATCAGGTGATCGCTCACCGCGTGCAGGGCGCGGAAATCCTCGGGCGCGATGCCGCGGATCAGCCCGCCCGTCGCCCCGTGTGGCGAGGTGACGAGCGCCTGGCCATCGACCACCCCGATTGCCGAGACCACACCGGGCAGGGCGCGGAG
>KN173877.1:11428-13163 GCA_000759655.1 Acidicaldus organivorans
CTTGGGGATCAGGGTTTCATAGTCCTCGAAGCCGCCCTCCGCGCCGCCGCCCGAGGCAGGCGAGGAAGCGGCGAAGATCCCGATATGACCGTTGAGGCCGAGGATGCGGGAGAGGAGATCGACCTTGAACCCGCCCATCACGCTCATCACGATGATCAGGGTCGCCACGCCGAGCGCGATCCCCACCAGCGAGAAGGCGCCGATCACCGAGACGAAGCGCTCCCCCCGCCGCGCCCTGAGATAACGCGCGGCGATCTTCCACTCGAACGCGGCGAACATCAGGCGCCGATGCGCGCGAGTGCGGCCTCGGGGCTCAGCTCCTCGCGCTCGCCGCTCGCCCGGCGCTTGAGCTCGACCTTGCCGGAGGCCGCCCCGCGCGGCCCCACGATGATCTGCCAGGGATGGCCAAGGAGATCGGCATCGGCGAATTTCACGCCGGGCCGCTCGTCGCGGTCGTCATAGAGGGCGGAGGCGCCGAGCGCGGCATAAAGGCGCTCGCTCAAGCCGTCGCAGGCCGGATCGCCCACCTTGAGGTTGAGGATGGCGGCGCGGAACGGGGCGACCGGATCGGGCCAGATGATCCCCGCCTCGTCGTGCGAGGCCTCGATGATCGCACCGACCAGGCGCGAGACGCCGATCCCGTAGCTGCCCATCTCGGGGTGGAAGGGCTTGCCATCGGGGCCGGCGACCGAAAATCCCATCGAGGCGCTGTACTTGGTGCCGAAATAAAAGATGTGGCCGACCTCGATGCCGCGCCCCTGCCGCCGCCGCTCGGGCGCAATCTTCTCCCACTGGGCGGGGTCATGCTTCTCGTCGGTTGCCGCGTAATGGGAGGTCATGAGGTGGAAGAACCGCTCGAGATCGGCCGCCGAGGTGGCATCGAAGGCAGCGGGCGAATAGTCGATCTCCTCGAAGGCGGCATCGTAGAAGACCTCACTCTCGCCGGTCGGGGCGAGGATGATGAATTCATGGCTGAGATCGCCGCCGATCGGGCCGGTATCGGCCGCCATCGGGATGGCGCTCAGCCCCATGCGGCGGAACGTCCGCATATAGGCGAGCATCATCTTGCGGTAGTTGAGGACGGCGCCGTCGCGGTCGATATCGACGCTGTAGGCGTCCTTCATCAGGAATTCCCGCCCGCGCATCACCCCGAAGCGGGGCCGCACCTCGTCGCGGAACTTCCACTGGATGTGATAGACGATCTGGGGAAGCTCGCGATAGGAGCGGACCGACTGGCGGAAAAGGTCGGTCACCATCTCCTCGTTGGTCGGCCCGTAGAGCAGCTCGCGGTCGTGGCGGTCGCGGAAGCGGAGCATCTCCTTGCCGTAACCCTCGTAACGCCCGCTCTCGCGCCAGAGCTCGGCGGGCTGGATGGTCGGCATCAGCATTTCCTGCGCCCCGATCGCGTCCTGCTCCTCGCGCACGATCTGGGTAATGCGTTGCAGCACGCGGAACCCGGCCGGAAGCCAGGCATAGATCCCGGCGGCGGTCTGGCGGATCAGCCCGGCGCGCAGCATGAGCCGGTGCGAGACGATCTGCGCCTCGGCGGGCGTTTCCTTGAGGGTGGGGACGAGAGAACGTGAGAGACGCATGCGCAGAACTCGTTTGCAGGGCATGAAAGGTGCAGGGCTGCACGGAACCGGCGCTACCCTAGCCGCGGGGCTTTGGTTTGGCCAGACGGGGGTTTGGCCAGACGGGCGGGGAGACCGGGCGGAGCGAGCGGAGGGAAGGATCG
>KN173878.1:0-1087 GCA_000759655.1 Acidicaldus organivorans
TCCCGCTCGTCGGGCTGAAGACCGAGGGCGGGCCCAACGGCGTCACCCTCACCCCGCGTCCCCTCCCGGTCCTCGTCCTCGTCGCTGCCGTCTTCGTGGGCCGGCTGCTCGTGCTCGCCTTCGGGCGCTGGCGCGCCAGGCGGCAGACTGCCCAACAGGTGCGCAGGCTCCCCGCCCTCCATCTCGGCCCCTACCTCGCCCCGGCGCTGATCGCGCTCGCCATCGCCGCCCCGCTCGCTCTCGACCGCGCCCAGCTCGATCTCGGCGTCCTCATCCTCACCTATGTGATGCTGGGCTCGGGGCTCAACATCGTGGTCGGCCTCGCCGGGCTGCTCGACCTCGGCTACGTCGCCTTCTACGCGGTGGGCGCCTACTCCTTCGCCCTCATCGCCCAGGCGACCGGGCTCGGCTTCTGGACGCTGCTTCCCGTCTCCGGGCTGCTCGCCGCGCTGTGGGGGGTGATCCTCGGCTTTCCCGTGCTCCGGCTGCGCGGCGATTACCTCGCCATCGTCACCCTTGCCTTCGGGGAGATCATCCGCGTGGTGCTCCTCAACTGGGTCTCGCTCACCGGCGGGCCGAACGGGATCGCGGGCATTCCGCGCCCCACCCTGTTCGGCCACGTCTTCACCCCGAGCGCGCGGGTGATCTTCCTCTATTACGTGATCCTCGCCCTCGTCCTCCTCACCGATGCGGTGAGCCTCAGGCTGCGCCGGCTCCCCTTGGGCCGGGTGTGGGAGGCGATGCGCGAGGACGAGATCGCCTGCCGGGCGCTCGGGATCAACATCACCACCACCAAACTCTCCGCCTTCGCCATCGGCGCCTTTTTCGGCGGGCTCGCCGGCTGCTTCTTCGCCACCCGCCAGGGCTTCATCAGCCCCGAGAGCTTCACCTTCATGGAGAGCGCCACCGTGCTCGCCATCGTGGTGCTGGGGGGAATGGGAAGCCCGCTCGGCGTGGCGCTTGCCTCGGTGGTCATGATCGGGCTTCCCGAGGCATTCCGCGCGCTCGCCGATTACCGTATGCTGATCTTCGGGCTGGCCCTGGTGGTGATGATGATCCTCCGTCCGCGCGGACTGATCGCCGAGCG
>KN173878.1:1166-2296 GCA_000759655.1 Acidicaldus organivorans
TCGCCCCTCGGTGGTGCTCGGGCGCGAGTGGCGGGCGATCGCGGCGGCCCATGTCGCCGAGGGCCGGGGGTGACACGATGGCTGCGATGAAGCAACCGCTTCTCACCGTCGAGAACCTCACCATGCGCTTCGGCGGGCTTTTGGCCGTCGATGCGCTCTCCTTCACCGCCTATGAGGGCGAGATCACCGCCATCATCGGCCCCAACGGCGCGGGCAAGACCACCGCCTTCAACTGCATCACCGGCTTCTACCGCCCGACCTCCGGCCGTCTTCTCTTCCACCACCCCGACGGCAAGGTCTTCGCCCTCGAGCGTTTCCCCGGCCATCGCATCGCCCGCCGCGCCCGCATCGCCCGCACCTTCCAGAACATCCGGCTTTTCACCGGCATGACGGTGCTCGAAAACCTGCTGGTGGCCGAGCATCACCGGCTGATGCGGGCCTCGGGCTTCGGCCTCCTGGGCCTGATCGGCCTCGGCCCCTACCGCGCCGCGGAACGGGCGGCGATCGAGCGGGCGCGCGCTTGGCTCGAGCGCATCGACCTCATCGCCCGCGCCGATGAACCGGCGGGGAGCCTGCCCTATGGCGCGCAGCGGCGGCTCGAGATCGCGCGGGCGATGATGCTCGAGCCCCTGCTGCTCTGCCTCGATGAGCCCGCCGCCGGGCTCAACCCGCGCGAGTCGGAGGCGCTGACGGCGCTTCTTCACGAGATCCGCGCCGGCGGCACCTCGCTTCTCCTCATCGAGCACGACATCGGGGTGGTGATGGGGATCTCCGACCACATCATCGTCCTCGATCACGGCCGCAAGATCAGCGACGGCACCTCGGCCGGGGTGCCGTCGCTGATCTTGCGGCCGTGATCGAGCACGACATGGGGGTGGTGATGGGGATCTCCGATCACATCATCGTCCTCGATCACGGCCGCAAGATCAGCGACGGCACCTCGGCCGGGGTGCCGTCGCTGACCTTGCGGCCGTGATCGAGGACGATGATGTGATCGGAGATCCCCATCACCACCCCCATGTCGTGCTCGATCACGGCCGCAAGATCAGCGACGGCACCCCGGCCGAGGTGCGGGCCGACCCGCACGTGATCGCCGCCTATCTCGGCGAGGAGGAGGACGAGGCGGAGAT
>KN173878.1:2543-6745 GCA_000759655.1 Acidicaldus organivorans
GCGGTCGAGACCTATTACGGGGCGGTCGCCGCGCTCAAGGGGGTGGATGTCGAGCTCCATGCGGGCGAGATCGTCACCCTGATCGGCGCCAACGGGGCGGGCAAATCGACGCTGATGATGACCATCTGCGGCGATCCGCGCGCACGGCGCGGCCGCGTCCTCTTCGAGGGCGAGGACATCACCCATCTTCCCACCCATCTCATCATGCGCCGCGGCATCGCCCATGCCCCGGAGGGGCGGCGGATCTTCCCGCGCATGACGGTGCGCGAGAACCTGCTCATGGGCGCGGAGGCGCTCGGCTTCGGCGCGGCGCTGCAGCGCGAGGGGCTCGACCGGGTCTTCGCCCTGTTCCCGCGGCTGGCCGAGCGGGCCCAGCAGCGGGGCGGCACGCTCTCGGGGGGCGAGCAGCAGATGCTCGCCATCGGCCGCGCCCTGATGGCGAGGCCCCGGCTGCTCCTGCTCGATGAGCCGAGCCTTGGGCTTGCCCCGCTCCTCGTCCGCCAGATCTTCCAGGCGATCCGCACCCTCAATGCCGAAGGGTTGAGCGTGCTGCTCGTCGAACAGAATGCCCATCAGGCGCTGCGCGTGGCGCATCGCGCCTATGTGCTGGTCAATGGCGTCATCACCATGCGGGGGACCGGGACGGAGCTCCTGGCCCAGCCCGAGGTGAGGGCGGCCTATCTGGAGGGCGGCGGGGTCGCCGCCACCGCCATGGCTACAACGACAGAGGGAGAGAATACACCATGACACGGAGGCTTCTGATTACCGCGACGGCGCTCGCCGGGCTCGTCTGGACCGGAGCGGCGCACGCCCAGATCCAGATCGCCGTGGCCGGACCGGTCACCGGCAACTACGCCACGTTTGGCGCCCAGATGAAGGAAGGGGCGGAGCAGGCGGTGGCCGACATCAACGCCAAGGGGGGCGTGCTCGGCAAGAAGCTGGTGCTCAATGTGGGGGATGATGCTTGCGATCCCAAGCAGGCGGTCTCGGTGGCCAATGAGCTGGCCGACAAGGGGGTGGTGTTCGTCGCCGGGCATTTCTGCTCCTCGAGCTCGATCCCGGCGAGCAAGGTCTATATGGAGCAGGGGATCCTGCAGATCTCGCCCGGCTCGACCAATCCCGCCTATACCGACAATGGCGGCTGGAACACCTTCCGCGTCTGCGGCCGTGACGACCAGCAGGGGCAGGTGGCGGGCCGCTACATCGCCGAGCACTACAAGGGCAAGAACATCGCCATCCTGCACGACAACACCGCCTATGGCAAAGGGCTCGCCGACGAGACCAAGAAATACCTGAACCAGGCCGGGGTGCAGGAGACGATCTATTCGGCCTATGTGCCGGGCGAGCGCGACTATTCCGCGCTGGTGAGCCGCCTCAAGGAGGCGCATATCGATGTCATCTATATCGGCGGCTATCACACCGAGGCCGGGCTCATCATCCGTCAGGCCCATGAGCAGGGTCTCAATGCGCAGCTGATCAGCGGCGATGCGCTGGTCACCCAGGAGTTCTGGCAGATCACCGGCCCCACTGGCGAGGGGACGATGATGACCTTCTCCTCCGACCCCCGCAAGCGGCCCGATGCGGCGGCGGTGGTGCAGGAGTTCAAGGCGAAGGGGATCGATCCCGAGGGCTATGTGCTCTACACCTATGCCGCGATCCAGATCTGGGCGGAGGCGGCGCAGAAGGCGGGGACGGTCGATCCCAAGAAGGTGGCGGCCGAGCTCAAGTCGGCCGGCCCCTGGCCGAGCGTGCTGGGTCCGATTGGCTTCGACGCCAAGGGTGACGTCACCAAGCCGGACTACGTCTTCTATGTCTGGCACAACGGGAGCTATCACGAGCTCGACTGAGCGCCGTTCCCACCCATTCTCACGTCATCGTGATATGATCAAGACGGGGCCGCACCGACGGGGGCGGCCTCGCCCTTTTTCACGCTCGGCGGGCAAGAGGGCTTCATCCACCCCTCATAGGGAGAGGCGCAGGAGAAGGCGAGCGGGTAGCGGAAGTTAAACTTACCCGTTGACTGGAGAGGTCCCAAACATTATACACGCGTCACGTGCATGAATCTCCGTGAGACCCTCGCAAGATAAACATTGTGCAGCGATCATGCACGCCGAGAAGGAGGACTAGCCCATGGCGACGGTGACGTCGGCGACGGTCAATAACCCGGTAGCTCCGGTCACAATCAATACCTCACCCAATCCGACATTTATCCAGAGCCTTGCCCAGAATCTTTCCTCCGGGCTTACTTCATCCAAGGTCGTTGTCGTAACCAGTCCTTCGGCGACCATTCCGAGTGGAAGTGTTGGTCTCCTCTCCATCGCTGCGGCGCCGACCAACCCGATTATTCTTGGCTCCGGGATTGCCGCGCTGGTCAATACGGCAAGCGGCAGCGTCACCGTCGCGGGCAATCAGGGCAGCAACCATTCGATTCTCTCCTCGACGGGCAATCTGACCTATTATTCAGCGGCCAACGAATCGGGCACCATTCTGGCCACGACCGGGAACAATCTCTTCACTGCGCCGACGGTGAACGGGGGTAACTGGACGCTGGTTCTGGATGGGCTTTCCGGCGCCAACACGGTCGTGGCCGGGGCGGCCAAGGCCGTGATCGAGGACGCGCCAGGGCAGAAGAACATCATGTTCCTCGGCTCGGGGGCGGACACGGTGGGTGCCTTCGGCGCCGATACGCTGGTCGGGGGGGGCGGCAACGATACCGTGTTTTTCAACGGGTCGAACAACGTTCTCTTCGGGGGAAGCGCTTCCTCGTCCTCGATGGTGGTCGTGACGGCCCCCTCGGTGAGTGGATCGACCTACGTCGCCGGGTCGGGGGATTCGACCGTCTTCGCTCTCGATGGGTCGAGCGGCACCTACAGCGTTGGGTCAGGGAATTTCGAATTCGTCGGGACCTCTGGCTCGAGTTCGACAATCGACGGGTCGTATGGCGCCAGCACGACGGCGACGGTATTTGGCAGTAGCAACGCGAATATCGTCCTCAACAGCAACGCCATCGGCAACATCCTGGTGGCCGCCGGCGCCAACACCACCCTCAACGCCTCGGGTTCGGCCGGCGCCAACATCCTCTTCAACGAGGTGGGTGCGGGCAGTTCGGCGACCCTGATAGGCGGCTCTTACTGGAACTATTTCATCGCCGGAGCGGGCAGCGCCACGATGGAAGGCGGGGCAGGCCACAATTTCTTCCAGTTCGTGTCGGGCCAGGATGGTGGCACCAACCTCATCACCAACTGGAACGCCGACGACCAGATCGACCTAATGGGTTACACCTCGAGCCAGGTGCAGGAGACGGTGAGCGGCGGCTCGACGGTCATCACGCTTTCGGATGGCACCAAGATCACGGTACAGAACGTCACCAACCTGCCTTCGAGCGACATCAAGATCGGCTGATTGCCCGAGCGGGCAGAGGCAGGAAAACGCCGCGGGAGAGCGGCGTCGCGTTGGGCCAAGGTGAAGGGGGCGTTTCGCCCCCTTTTTCGTTGGCTTTCGTTGGCCCCTTTTTCTGTCTCCTCGTCAATCCGCGTGACCGTCTGACGCGCGTGCGAGGCCCGGCCGTGGCGTCTGAGGGCGCGGCATCGCCTCCTCCACGGCCGGGAGGATCTGCTCGAGCCAACCGGGAAAAAAGGATCAGCCCGCGGGGATGGCGGCGTGGATGCGCTCCAGCCTTTGCAGGGCGGCCGAGAGATCGGGATGGGAGCGAAAGCTGGCAAAGAACGCGTCGGAGACAGGGACGCTGCGGTGCGAGGAGGGGAGGCGCCGCAGGGCGGCGAGCATGCCCGCATCGAAGGGCAGGCCGAGATGAGAGGTGATCCGCGCCAGCGCCGTTTCCGGATTGCGGGTTAGATCTTCGCTTCGCACCAGAAGCGCTTTCCCTGCCCGCTGTTCGATGTAGTCGGCGAAAGCGCCGACATCTGTGGCAATGCGGGGGGCTGCGCCCGGGGCGCTCACATCACCGAAAAAAAAGCTCCCCCTCCCGTCCAAAGCCGAGGCCGGAGGCGAGCCATGAGTTCGGGTCGCGAACCAGGATGATCTCGCCCATCCCCGGCCAGACGCTCGCGGCGAGCCAGGGGAAAGGCGCATTGGGAACGGTCTTTTCCACCCAGAATCGAAGGCCGCACTTGCGTGGGCTCAACCCCTCCAGTGCCTGACGCACTAGGGAAGCTCTGAACAATTCCCCTGCTATCGGCAAT
>JPYW01000104.1 GCA_000759655.1 Acidicaldus organivorans
GGGCGGCTGCTGCACCGCCTCTTCGCCGCGCTCCGCCTCGCGCACCAGATCGTCATCGACCAGCGGGATGAGGCGGCGGCGGAGCGCGGCGAAGAGGCGGTGCAGCAGCCGCCCGCTCCAGCTCAAGCCCCGGCCGGTGACGAGCGCGGTATGACGGCCGAAGCGGGCCGCCGCCTCATCCCGCTGGTCGATGACGATCTGGTGCGCGAGGCGGAGCGCGGCGAAGAGGCGGTGCAGCAGCCGCCCGCTCCAGCTCAAGCCCCGGCCGGTGACGAGCGCGGTATGACGGCCGAAGCGGGCCGCCGCCCGCCAGTCATCGCGCTGCAGCCCGAAGGCGAGCCCGCACAGAGCGGCGAGCAGGATGGCCAGCCAGCCCATCATCAGCCACCGCCCATAGGCGCCGGCGATCGCGGTCCCGGCGGCGAGGAACGGCGGTCCGAGCAATCGGCCCGCCGCGCCCCCCCAGCCCGCGGGAAGTGCGGCAGGCGCGGGGAAGGGGAGAAGGGCGAGCAGCACCGCCCCGATGACCGCGCTCAGGACCAACGCCGGCAGGCGGAGCCAGAGCAGGGAAAGCGGGCGGTGGGAGGCGAGCCGCCAGGCCCAGGCGAGGAGGGCGATCGAGGGAAGCGCCCCGGCGAGCCCCACCAGTTGCAGCACCGCATCGGAATAATAGGCCCCGGGCGCGCCCCCCAGATTGCGCACCGGCCCTGACGCCACGGTATCGAAGGAGGGATCGTGCGGCGAATAGGAGAGGAGGGCGATCAGCCCCGCGATGCCGGCGAGCGCGGCAGCGAGGCCGGCAAGCTCGGCAAGCCTCCGGATCAGGGCGAGCCGCACCGGGCCCGCAGGCGGCCTCAACGTCTCCTCGTCCGCACCCCTTTGGCGCGGCAGGGACGGCGCGGTCTGGCGCGGCATGACGTTCGCTGCGCGCCGCGGCGCTCAGTTGAGCGGCTGGCTCTCGACCGGCTTCGGGACGTCGATGCCGCCCTCGGCGGAGTCGAGGATCCAGTCATGGAGCGCGTGCCGCACCTGGTATTCGAACTCCACATTCATGTTGTCCATCATCGCCTTGGTCATGTCATAGAGCGTCTGGCGGAGGGCGGCATCCTTGTTTTCCGCATCCTCGGGCAAGGCGACGTTGCGCGCCACCGCCGCCTCGGCGTAGCCGGTATGGGCGGGATCCTTGCCGGTCACGGTGAGCCTGACCGCGAGGTGGCCATAGAGCCACTGGCCTTCGCGGCGGATGCTCGCCTCCTCGACCTCGAACAGCGCCTTGCCCTCCTTGCCCGCTGCGACCAGACGGTCATGGGCCATCTGCTTGAGCGCATCTTCGGGCGGCTCGGGGGAGAGGCGGGCGACGTCATTGGCGTCACGAGGCAGCCAGTCGTCGCGGATCTCGATGCTCGCCACGTTGAGATCGATCGGCCGGAGATAATTGTAGCGGAGCAGGGGATAGTCGGGGCTCGCCGCCTCGTGCGAGCAGCCGGAGAGGAGGGCCGCGATGAAAACCGTGCCCATAAGGGATTTGCCCAAGAGGGATTTTCGGGACATGCGTCTCTGCCTTGCCGTAGGGGAACCTCGACGATCCGCCGCTCACGCGGGTGCGAGCAGGGTGGCGGGACTCGCCATCCCGGTCAAGACGGGCGCCCCCCGAGCTCGCTGCGGAGGAAGTTGAAATCGACGTGACAGAACTCGCAGGTCATCACCACCCGCCCATCCATCGTCATGGCGTCGAGCTCCTCGGCGGAGAAGCTTTCGAGGATGCCGCGCAGCCGGCTCCGTGAGCAGCGGCAGCCATAGGCGGCGGCATGGGCCTGGGTGACGACCACCCCTTCGAGGGCGAAGAGGCGGGCGATCAGCCTCTCGGGCGGCAGGGCATCGTCGAGGAGCTCTTCCGGCCGGACGGTCGCGGCGAGCACAGCGGCGTCCTCGAAGCGCTGCCGCCCCCGGCGCGTCTCCGCCTCGCTTTCCGGATCGCCGGTGATTTCCGCATCCGCCCCATCCTCAGCGCCGCCCTCTTCCGGGACGTATTGCAGGATGAGGGCGGAGGCACGGTGCTCCCCGCCCACGAGGCCGGAGGCGAGGTGGATCGCGGCCGGGATCTGCTCGGAGGTGGGGAAATAGGCCTCCGCCATGGCGGCGAGCGTCTCGCCCGCGAGGGCGACGATCCCCTGGTAGCGGTCGCGTTCGAAGCCCTGGTCGATGGTGAAGGCGAGATATCCCTCGCCGAGCAGATCGCGCGCCGTATAGGGCGGGCTGAGCGCGGCGAAGGCCGCCTCGTCATAGCGGGCAGTGCCGCGGAGCTCGCCCGCTTCGGTGGCGTCGGCAAGCAGGAGGCGGACCGGCCCATTGCCCTGGATCTGCAGGCTGAACGAGCCGCGGAATTTGAGGCTCGCGGCCAGCCCCGCGGTCAGCGCCAGCGCCTCGCCGAGGAGAAGACGGATCAGGAGCGGGTAGGGATGGCGGGCGAGGATCGCCTCGGCGAGCGGGCCGAGCCGCACCAGCCGCCCCCGCACCGGCGCGCCCTCGAGATAGAAAGGCACGATCGCCCGTGGCACCACGAGATTGGGCACGTCGGGGCGGTCGCTGCCGAGGATGTCTTCGAACCCGTTCATTGGCCAAGAATGACCGATCGGCGGGGCTTGGGGAAGAGCCCCCAAGTGGGAGGAGAGCCCCCTATGCGCCGCCGGGCGGCGGAAGGGGTCAGGACTCGAGCATGCGCCGGATGAGTTCGACCTCTTCGGCGAAGCTCGCGTCCTTTTCGAGGAGCTCGCTCACCCGGGCGATGGCGTGCATCACCGTGGTGTGGTCGCGGTTGCCGAATTTGCGCCCGATCTCGGGCAGGCTGCGCGAGGTGAGCTGCTTGGCGAGATACATCGCGACCTGCCGCGGCCGGGCGATGGTGCGCGAGCGGCGCGGTGAGCAGAGATCGCTGATCCGCACGTTCCAGTGCTCGCACACTTTGCGCTGGATCTCCTCGATGGTCACCCGCCGGTCGTGCGCCTTAAGCACGTCGTGCAGCACTTCCTGGGTGGTCTCGAGGGTGATGGGCCGGCCGAAGAGATTGGCGTGCGCGATCAGCCGGTTGAGCGCGCCCTCGAGCTCGCGGACATTGGTGGTGATCTTGTGGGCGAGGAATTCGAGAACCTTGGCCGGCACGGCGACGCCGGCGCGCGCCGCCTTGGCTTCGAGGATGGAGATGCGGAGCTCGAAGGTGGTGGCGTGGATGTCGGCCACCATGCCGCAGCCGAGCCGGGTACGGAGACGGTCCTCCAGGCCAGAAAGATCGGAAGGCGATTTGTCGGCGGAGACGACGATCTGCTTGCCCGCATCGACCAGGGCGTTGAAGGTGTGGAAGAACTCTTCCTGGGTGTTGTCCTTGCCGATCAGGAACTGGAGGTCGTCGATCATCAGCGCATCGACGCTGCGGAGCTGCTCCTTGAACTCCATCGTGGACTGGTTCCGGATCGAGGCGATGAACCGGTACATGAATTTCTCGGCCGACATGTAGGCGACCGAGATCGAGCGGCCGAAGCGGCCGATCATGTCCCAGGCGATGGCATGCATGAGATGCGTCTTGCCGAGCCCGACCCCGCCATAGAGGAAGAGCGGGTTGAAGCCGGGGGCGGCGGGCTGCTCGGCCACCCGTCGGGCGCAGGCATAGGCGAACTCGTTCGGCTTGCCGACGACGAAGCTCTCGAAGTCGAAGCGTTTGTCGAGACCGGAGACCCAGCCCTCGCCGTCGTCCCGGCCGCGGTGCAGGGCGGGAACGGCGAGCGGCGCGGCCTGCCCCGTCTCGGCCGGGGAGGACGGGGCGGCGGACGAATCGGCCTCCGCGGTCCTGCCTTGAGCCGCCCCACCTTGAGCCGTCCCGGAGGGGGCGCCGCGCGGGGCGGGGG
>KN173879.1:0-2291 GCA_000759655.1 Acidicaldus organivorans
ACCCCGTTGCGTCCCGCTCCCCCGTCTCCTGCCCCGCTACCACCCGCGCTTGAGTCCCTTCCCCCGGGTGAGGTGCGGGAGGCTCTTGTCCGCCTCGCCCAAGCCCTCTACCACCAGAGAAGGACGTGACCCGGAGCCTGCCTCGGGAGGGAAATCGATGCCGATCCAACGACGCGTTTTGCTCGGCCTGACCGCTGCCGCCCCCTTGATGCTCGCCGGAGGGAGGCTCCGCGCCGCGGAGGATCCCCGCTTCACCGAGCGTACCCTCGGCTCGCCCAACGCGCCGATCAAGGTGATGGAGTTCTTCTCCCTCACCTGCACCCATTGCGCCGCCTTCGCCCAGGAGACCATGCCGGAGGTGAAGGAAAAGCTCATCGCGCCCGGGAAGGTGCAGTGGATCTTCCGCGACTTCCCCCTGGATCGGGTGGCGCTGTGGGCGGCGATGGTGGCGCGCAGCTTGCCCCCCGAGCGCTATGAGCCCTTCATCGAGGCCCTCTTCGCGAGCCAGGACCGCTGGGCCTTCCGCCGCGACATCGACCCGCGCGAGGAACTCGCCAAGATGGCTGCGCTCGCCGGCCTCTCCCGTCAGGCCTTCGACGCGGCGCTCAATGACCAGGAGCTGGAGAAGTTCATCCTCACCGGCCAGCAGAAAGCCGAAGACGAATATCACGTCGACTCGACCCCGACCTTCATCACCCAGGACGGGCGCAAACATGCGGGCGAGCTTCCCTTCCGCGCCTTCGCCCAGTTCCTCGGCGTGGACGTGAGCTGAGGCCGCGCTGGGCGTGGGCGTCCGCTTCTCCGCCATCCGCATCAGCGGGTTCAAGAGCTTCGCCGAACCCGTCACCCTTGAGATCCGCCCCGGCCTTACCGGCATCATCGGCCCCAATGGCTGCGGCAAGTCGAACGTGGTCGATGCGCTGCGCTGGGTGATGGGCGAGGGCTCGGCGCGCAGCCTGCGCGGCGGCGAGATGGACGACGTCATCTTCGCCGGAAGCCATGCGCGTCCGGCACGCAATTTCGCCGAAGTCACGCTGCGCCTCGAAGGGGCCAAGGGCCTCGCTCCGCCCCCCTTCCACGAAGAGGCCGAACTCGAGATCACCCGCCGCCTCGAACGCGGGGCGGGCAGCACCTTCCGTATCAATGGCCGTGAAGTGCGGGCCCGCGACGTCCAGACCCTGTTCGCCGATCTCGCCTCCGGGGCGCGTGCCTCGGCGATCGTCGGCCAGGACCGGGTGAGCGCCCTGATCAGCGCCCGCCCCGAGGAGCGCCGCGCCCTGCTCGAAGAGGCGGCGGGGATCGGCGGGCTCTATGCCCGCCGCCACGAGGCCGAGCTCAAGCTCCGCGCCGCCGAGGCCAATCTCGCCCGGCTCGAGGACGTGCGCGGGACGGAGGAGGCAGAGCTCGCCCGGCTCCGCCGCCAGGCCCGCCAGGCGCAGCGTTACCGCAATCTCCAGGCGGCGATTCGGCAAACCGAGGCGGCCTTCCTCGCCCAGTTACGGAGCGAGGCGGAGGGGGCGGTCGCCGAGGCGGTGGAACGTCTCGCCGCCCGCCGCGCCGAGGCTGAAGCCGCGGCGGCGGCGGTGGAGGCCGCCCGCGCCCAGCAGGGGGAGGCCGAGGACCGTCTCGCCCGCGTGCGCGAGGAGACGGCGGAGCGGCGCGGCGCGCGCGAGCGCCACCGTCTCCTCCTCGATCAGGCGCAGCGCGAGCTGGAGGCGGCCAAGGCGCGCTTCGCCGCCGTCGCGGCGCAGGAGCAGGAGGTCGGCCGCGATCAGGCGCACGCCGCGCGCCTCATCGCCGATGCCGAGGCGAGCCTCGCCCGGCTTGGCGCGGAGGAGGCGCGGCTTGCGGAAGAGGCGGCGGCAGATGAGGCGCGGCTCCCTGAACTGCAGGCGGTGCTCGCCGAGGCGGAAGCGGCGCTCGCCGCAGCCGAGAAGGAGGCGGAGGGCGCGGCGAAGGCGTTGATGGCCGCCGAGACCGCGCATCGCCTCGCCGAGGAGGCGCGGCGCACCCTGAGCCGCCGCCGCGAACAGATCACGGCGCGGCTTGCCGCGCTCGCCGCCGAGCGCAACCGTCTCGCTCCCCCCGATCCGGCCCGCCTCGCCGCGGCCGAGGCCGAAGTCGCGGCTCACAGCGCCGAGCGGGCTGCCCAGCGCGAGAGGCTCGCCGCGCTGGAAGCGGCGCGGCCGCGGATCGAGGCTGAGCTCGCCGCCTGCCGCCGCGCCCACGAGGAATCCCGCGCCGCGCATGGCCGGCTCGTCTCCGAGGCCGAGGGGCTCGCCGCCCTGCTC
>KN173879.1:2374-2885 GCA_000759655.1 Acidicaldus organivorans
AGGCGCCGAGCCTCTCGCGGCCCGTCTTCCTGCCATTCCCCCTGCTCTGGCCCGGGCGCTCGCCGGGGTCGGTCTTGTCGCCTCCGCCGAAGAGGGGCGGCGGCTGCAGCCGGAGCTCGCCCCCGGCACGGCGCTCGTCTCGCCCGATGGCGGGCTGTGGCGGGCCGATGGCTTCACCGTGCGGCCCGGCACGCCGAGCCCGGCTGCGGTGCGGCTTGCCCAGCGCAACCGGCTTGCGGCGCTGCGCGCCGCCATCGCGGAGGCCGAGGAAAAGAGAGAGACCACGCTCGCCGCGCTCCGCGCCGCCGAAGAACAGGAGCGTGCCCACCGCGCCGAGGAGCGAACCTTGCGCGAGTCTCTCCGCGGGCTCGACTCAAGGCTCGAGACGGCCTCCGCCACGCTCCGCCGTCTCCGCCTCGAGGCCGAGACCGCGGCCCAGCGGGCGGGGGTGATCGCCGAAGAGGAAAAACGCCTCACCGCAGAACAGGAGGAGATCGACGCGCGGCTCGCT
>KN173879.1:2992-5394 GCA_000759655.1 Acidicaldus organivorans
GCGGCGGTGGCCGAAGCGGGGGCGGCGGGCGATCTCGGCGCCCTCCGCGCCGCGCGCGAGGCGGCGCAAGCAAAGCTTTCGGCGCTGCGCCGGAGCGAGGCGGAGGCGCGCGGCGGGCTTGCCGAACTTGCCCGGCGCGGGGCGGCGCGGCGCGAGCGCCAACGCGCCATCGCCGCCGAGCGCGAGGCCTGGCAGCGAAGGCTTGAGGAGGCGCGGGGGCGGGCGGAAGAACTCGCCCGCCGCGGGGCGGAGATCGCCGCCGAGCGGGAGAAGATCGCCTCCCTTCCCGGCGAGGCCGAAGCCGCGCTCACCACCTTACGCGAGGAAGGATCCGCGGTGGAGGCGGCGGCGGCCGAGGCGCTCGCTCGCCTGCGCGAGGCGGAGCGGGCGGCGCGCGAGGCGGCGCGAGCGCGCGAGCAGGCGGAGGCACGGCTCGGTGAGGCGCGCGAGGCGATGGTGCGGGCCGAGGGCGAGCACGAGCAGGCGCGTCAGGCGCTGGGCACCGTGCTCGAGCGCATCGTCGAGCGGTTCGGCGCGGCGGATCCGGCGGAGGCGGCGGGCGAGGTGAGCGGAGATGCCGCTTCGCTCAAGGCGCGGCTCGAGCGCCTGGTCCGCGAGCGCGACGGGCTCGGGCCGGTCAATCTCCGCGCCGAGATCGAGGCGCGCGAGATCGAGGAGCGGATCGCCCGGCTCGAGCAGGAGAAGCAGGAACTCGCCGAGGCGATCGCCAAGCTGCGCGGCTCGATCGCCCATCTCAACCGCGAGGGGCGCGAGCGTCTCGCCCGCGTCTTCGCCGCGGTCGATCAGCAGTTCCAGGCCCTGTTCGCCCGCATGTTCGGCGGCGGGCGGGCCCATCTCGCGCTGGTCGGCTCGGAGGATCCGCTCGAGGCGGGGCTCGAGATCTTCGCCCAACCCCCCGGCAAGCGGCTCACCCGGCTTTCGCTGCTCTCGGGCGGGGAGCAGGCGCTCACCGCCGTCTCGCTGATCTTTGCCGTCTTCCGCTGCAATCCGGCGCCGATCGTGGTCCTCGACGAGGTCGATGCCCCGCTCGATGACGTCAATGTAGGGCGTTTCTGCGCCCTTTTGCGGGATCTGGTGGGGGAGGGGGAGACGCGCGCCCTCATCATCACCCACCACCACCTCACCATGGCCAATATGGACCGGCTTTTTGGGGTGACGATGCCGGAGCGGGGGGTCTCGCGCCTCTTCTCGGTCGATCTCGCCGCAGCCTCGGCGATGCTCGCCAAAGCGAAAAGCGCCGCCTGAGCGCGGGCAAAGCGCGGGGTAAGAGGCGCGCGCGGCGAGCGAGGCGGCGAGATCGTGAAAGAGCCGGGCGGGAAGGCTTCCCCCCGTCACCCCGTGCATCGGGCGGTCATCGTCATTGCCGAGCCAGATGCCGATCAGGGTGCGCCCCGCCGCGCCGATGAACCAGGCATCCCGGTAGTCCTGCGAGGTGCCGGTCTTGCCTGCGACATCGAGGCCCGGCACCCGTGCTGCGGTCCCCGTTCCCTCCTCGACCACCGCGCGCAGCATCGTGTGCATCGCCTCGGCCTCTTCGGGGGAGATCACCGGGACGGCGATGGCACGGCGCCCTTCCTCGAATTCGGCGCTGATCCGGTGCCCGCCATTGAAGAAGGGGGCATAGGCGAGGGTGAGGGAGAGGAGGCTCACCGAGCCGGTGCCGAGGGCGAGCGTGGCATCTTCGGGAAGCTCGGCCTCGATGCCGAGGCGGCGGGCGATCGCGCAGCAGCAGGCGCACGGAGGCGGTGTTGGAGGAGCGGGCGAGCGCTTCGGTGAGCGTGATCGGGCCGAGATAGCGGTGCTCGATGTCCTGCGGCGCCCAGCCGCCGAGCCGGATCGGCGCGTCGAGCACGAGGCTTTGCGGGCTCTCGCCATGTTCGAGCGCGTTGAGCCAGATCACCGGCTTGAAGGCCGAGCCTGGCTGGCGGCGGGCCAGCACCGCGCGGTTGAAGCCGCCGCCATCGCCGCGCCCGCCCACCATGGCGCGCACCGCGCCGGTCTCGGCATCGATGATGACGATCGCGCCTTCGCTCACTCCCCATTTCTCCCCCTCGCGGGCGAGGAGCGCATCGAGCGCCGTCTGCGCCTCGGTCTCCAGCCTTGAGTCGAGGGTGGTGCGGAGTTCGGCGTCCTGGCCGGGGGGAAGGCGGGCCTCTGCCTGCTCGGCGACCCAGGCGGCGAACCAGCCCGCACCGCGCGTCGTGTAATCGGGAAGGCGCATGGCGGCGGCGGCCTTCTCGGCCTCGGCCGGGGAGATGTAGCCCGCCCGCACCATGGCGGTGAGCACGACCCGGGCGCGGGCGAGCGCCGCTTCGGGATTGGCGCGCGGGTTGAGGCGAGCCGGGGCGCGGGGAAGACCGGCGAGGAGGGCGGCCTGCCAG
>KN173879.1:5480-8985 GCA_000759655.1 Acidicaldus organivorans
AGCGAGAGCCGGCTGGCGGGGATGCCGAAATAGATGCGCGCGGCGGCATCGATGCCGATCGCGCCCGCGCCGAGATAGACGCGGTTGAGATAGATCTCGAGGATCTCGTTTTTGGTGAAATGATCGGCGAGCCAGAAGGCGAGCAGCAATTCCTGGGCCTTGCGCCGGAAGGTGCGGCGGTTGGAGAGGAAAAGCGTCTTCGCCACCTGCTGGGTGAGCGTCGAGCCGCCCTCGATGACCCGCCCGTGGCCGAGATCGACGAGGAGGGCGCGGGCGAGCCCCTTGGGGTCGAGCGCGCCATGCTCGAAGAAGCGCCGGTCCTCGATGGCGATCACCGCCTCGGGGACGTAAGGGGGAAGTTCGGCGAGATGGACCGGGGTGCTGGCGAGATCGCCGAAGCGGGCGAAGATGCGCCCCTCCCTGTCTTCGAGCACGAGGCTTGGCCGGCGCAGGAGGCGGGCGCTCTCGGGCCGGGGCAGATCGGTGAGCAGGGAGAGAAAGAACACGCCTCCCGCCACGCCCGTCCAGAAGAGAAGGAGAAAGGCGAGGCGGAGCAGAGGCCAACGCCTGCGGCGGGGCGGCGCCTTGCTCTCGGCTTCGGTTTTGCCGAAACTGCTCAGCATCGGATGGAAGAGAATGGCGAAGGAGGGGCGGCGTGCGCGGGATTTTCATCGATGCCGATGCGGCGATGGCGGAGCTCGTTGAGCGGCTGCGGCGGCCGGACGATCCCCCCATCACCCTCCATCGCGCCGAGCGCGTCGCGCCCGAGGCGCTTCCCGCCCTGATCGGCGATCATGACTTCGTCATCGACGATCACAACGCGCTTCCCACCGAGTCGCTCGCCCATTGTCCCCGTCTGCGCCACGTCATTTTCCTCGGCACCGGGGCGCGGAGCTACATGGATCCCGAAGCGCTCGCCGCCCGCGGCATCACCGTGCATACCATCAAGGGCTATGGCGACACAGCGGTGGCCGAGCATGCCTTCGCCCTGATGTGGGCCGCCGCCCGCAACCTCTGCTTCATGGACCGCGCCATCCGCGCCGGGGAGTGGCGGCGGGCGGAGGGACGGCAGCTCACCGGCAAGACGCTCGGGCTGGTCGGCTTCGGCGGGATCGGGCGGGAGATGGCGCGGCTCGGGCTTGGCATCGGCATGCGGGTGATCGCCTGGAACCGCACCCCGCGCCAGATGGCGGGGGTGACGTTTCTGCCGCTCGATCAGGTGCTCGCCGAAAGCGATGTCGTCTCGCTCCATCTCCTGCTCAATGACGAGACGCGGGGGATCCTGGATGCGGCGCGGCTTTCCCGTCTCAAACCGGGGGCGATTCTGGTCAATACGGCGCGCGGGGCGCTGATCGACGAGGCGGCGCTGGTCGCGCTCCTGCGCGAACGCCGGATCGGGCATGCCGCGCTCGACGTCTTCGCCGAGGAGCCCTTGCCGGCAGGGCATCCTCTGCGCCATCTCGACAACGTGACCCTTTCGGCCCATAGCGGTTTCCTCACGCCGGAGGCGAACGAGACGCTGATCGCCCGGGCGCTCGAGATCGCGCGCGGGCTCGCGGTCATCGGAGGCCCCGAAGCGCCCTCCTGAGCGGTTTTGGCGGACGTGGCGGAACGGTAGACGCAGCAGACTTAAAATCTGCTTTCCGTAGGGAAGTGCGGGTTCGAGTCCCGCCGTCCGCAGGCTGCTTTCCTGACAGGCGTGGCGTAAAACGCTCGCGAGTGAAAACTCTCGACAGCGGGAGGGGGTTTCCGCCACACTCGGCGCATCGCGGATGAAGAAGGGAGGATGGCCATGGCTGCTCTGGTGGATCTGGTGGGGCGCATTCTGATCGCGCTCCTCTTTCTGCGCGCCGGGATCGGCAAGATCGAGAATCCGTCCGGCACGATGCAGTATATCGCCGCGGGCGGGCTGCCGCTGCCGCTTGCGGCCTACGTGGTCGCGGTGCTGCTCGAAGTGGGCGGGGGGATCCTCTTCCTGCTCGGCTGGCAGACCAAGCCGATCGCCGCCCTGCTCGGGCTTTTCTCGATCGTCACCGCGCTCGTCTTTCACCACAATTTCGCCGACCATAACGATCAGATCAATTTCCTCAAGGATCTCGCCATCGCCGGCGGGCTTTTCCACTACGCGGTGTTCGGAGCGGGGGCGCTCAGTCTCGATCACCGGGCGGGGGCGCGTTCGGCGGGATTGGCCTCGGGCTGAGGGCAAGGCCGGAGGATGGTAGCGCGCGATATGGTTCCGATTCGTGACTTATCTCTCGCCTATCGCATCGAGGGCGAGAATGGCTTGGCAGGAAGAGCCCACGAATAAGGTCCTGATCCGGACCTAATTTGCATTTTTGCTCTGGTCAGGGCGCGCCGCATCGCCTAGATACCCCTCGTTGCCCCGGCCTCGACCGGCCGGGGCGCGGGAAACGGAGTAGCGGAACGGGGATCGCGCCGATGGCCAACCGCATGCTGCAATTCGTCCACATGCCCCAGCGCATGCCGACCAAGCGTCCGGCCGAGGAGCGTCGGCGCGACTTCGCCGAGATCTACGAGCGCTTCACCGCCGAGCAGGCGAGCGCGCAGGCCTCGCGCTGCAGCCAGTGTGGCGTGCCTTTCTGCCAGGTGCACTGCCCGCTCCACAACAACATCCCCGACTGGCTGAAACTCACCGCCGAAGGCCGCCTCAGCGAGGCCTACGAGCTCGTCTCGCTCACCAACACCTTCCCCGAGATCTGTGGCCGCATCTGTCCCCAGGACCGGCTGTGCGAAGGGAATTGCGTGATCGAGAAGGGGCACGGCTCGGTCACCATCGGCGCGGTGGAGAGCTACGTCACCGACACCGCCTTCGCCGAAGGCTGGGTGAAGCCGCGCCGCCCGCGCGAGGAGCGCGGTCTCTCGGTCGGCATCATCGGCAGCGGCCCCGCCGGTCTCGCCGCCGCCGAATCACTCCGCGCCAAAGGCTACGCGGTGCATGTCTATGACCGCGCCGACCGGGCGGGCGGGCTCCTCATCTACGGCATCCCCAATTTCAAGCTGGACAAGACGATCGTTGCCCGCCGCATCGCCCTGCTCGAAGAGGCGGGGGTGGTCTTCCATCTCCGCACCGAAATCGGCCGCGACCTCTCCTTCGCCGCGCTTCGCGAGCGCCACGCCGCAGTGCTGATCGCCACCGGCGTCTATCAGGCGCGTGAGCTCGGCGGGCCGGGCTCGGGGCTTCCCGGCATCGTCCCGGCGCTCGACTTCTTGATTGCCGCCAACCGCATTGGGCTCGGCGACCGGGTGCCGGAGGTCGAAGAGGGGCTGCTCGATGCGCGCGGCAAGCACGTGGTGGTGATCGGCGGCGGCGATACGGCGATGGATTGCGTGCGCACCGCCATCCGTGAGGGCGCGGCCTCGGTGCGCTGCCTTTACCGGCGCGACCGCGCCAACATGCCGGGCTCGATGCGCGAGGTGAAGAACGCCGAGGAGGAGGGGGTGGTGTTCGAGTGGCTCGCCGCGCCGGAGGCTTTCTATGGCGAGG
>KN173879.1:9059-9187 GCA_000759655.1 Acidicaldus organivorans
AGCGGGTGCGCGGGGTGCGCGCGGTGCGCATGCGGCTCGGCCTGCCCGATGCGACCGGGCGGCAATCGGTTGAGCCCATCGCGGGGAGCCATTTCGACCTTCCCGCCGATCTCGTCATCAAGGCGCTC
>KN173879.1:9195-12593 GCA_000759655.1 Acidicaldus organivorans
GGCGGGTGCGCGGGGTGCGCGCGGTGCGCATGCGGCTCGGCCTGCCCGATGCGCCCGGGCGGCAATCGGTTGAGCCCATCGCGGGGAGCCTTTTCGCCCTTCCCGCCGATCTCGTCATCAAGGCGCTCGGCTTCGATCCTGAACCCCTTCCCGAGCTCTGGGGCGAGAGCGCGCTCCAGGTCACGCGGCGCGGCACGCTCCGGGTCGATCCGCGCAGCTTCATGACCACGCTCCCCGGCGTCTTCGCCGCGGGCGACATCGTGCGCGGGGCGAGCCTCGTCGTCTGGGCGATCCGCGACGGGCGCGAAGCGGCCGAGCGCATCGACCGCTGGCTGCGCGAGGCGGAGACGCTGCGCGAGGCGGCCGAATGAAGCGCGCCCTCATCCACACCCTCCTCGCCGCGGCGGGGCTTCTCGCCGCTCTGCCCTCGCGCGCCGATCCTGCCGCCAGTCGCGAGGCGGAAGCGCTGCTCGCGCTCACCGAAAGCGGCGGCGGCGGGGCGGAGATGATGGGGCTGATGCGGGCACGGATGATCGAAATCATCAAGGCGGCCGGGGCCAAATCGGAGGCGGACGCCGCGGCGATCGTCGATCAGCTGCTCATGCCCGATTTCGAGAAGGCCCTTCCCGATCTCGAGCACCAGGTGGCGGCGATCTGGGCGGAAAAACTCTCGGTAGATGATCTCAAGGCGGTGGCCGCCTTCTACCGCACCGAGGCGGGCCAGCACCTGCTCAAGGCGATGCCCGAGATCAGCGCGAAGACGATGGCGGCGGGGCTTGCCTGGGGCCAGCAGGTGGCACGAGCCGCGGTGGAGCATCACGCCGCCGAACTCGAGGCGCGCGGGATCCGTTTGTGAGGAGAATGACCATGGGCGAGACGGCGGAAAATTTCGTTGCGGCCTATGAGGCCAACCGGGAGCGTCTTGCCGCGAGCGGCGTGCCGCTCGAGGAGCATGATGCGTGCGGCGTGGGTCTCGTTGCCGCGCTCGATGGCAAGAAGCGGCGCGACGTGGTGCAGGCGGCGATCGACGCCTTGAAGGCGGTGTGGCACCGCGGCGCGGTCGATGCCGACGGCAAGACCGGCGACGGGGCGGGGATCCATGTCGAGATCCCGCAGGATTTCTTCATCGAGGCGGTGGAGCGCGGCGGCAAGGCGCCGCGCTATCCGGGCCCGATCGCGGTGGGGCAGGTGTTTCTGCCCAAGACCGATCTCGCCGCGCAGGAGCGCTGCCGCGAGATCGTCGAGAGCGAGATCCTCAATTTCGGCTACGCGATCTATGGCTGGCGGCAGGTGCCGATCAACGTCGCGGCGATCGGCGAGAAGGCGAACGCCACGCGCCCCGAGATCGAGCAGATCATGATCGCCAATGCGCGTCATGTCGATATCGATACGTTCGAGCGCGATCTCTACGTCATCCGCCGCCGCATCGAGAAGCAGGCCATCGCCGCGCAGATCCCCGAGCTCTATTTCTGCTCGCTCTCGGCCCGCTCGATCATCTACAAGGGGATGTTCCTCGCCGAGAGCCTTACCGAATTCTACCCCGACCTGCTCGATCCGCGCTTCGTCTCGCGTTTTGCGATCTATCACCAGCGCTATTCGACCAACACTTTCCCCACCTGGCGGCTCGCCCAGCCTTTCCGCATGCTCGCCCACAATGGGGAGATCAACACGCTTGCTGGCAACGTCAACTGGATGAAGAGCCACGAGACGCGGCTCGCCTCGCCGCTGCTCGATCCCTATCTCGAGGACGTCAAGCCGGTGATCCAGGCGGGCGGGTCGGACACGGCGATCCTCGACAACGTCTTCGAGCTTCTGGTGCGCGCCGGGCGCGACGCGCCGATGGTCAAGGCGCTGATGATCCCGGCCTCGATCGGCCAGGATGCGACGATGCCCAAAGCGCATCGCGACATGTTTCTCTATTGCAACGCGGTGATGGAGCCGTGGGACGGGCCGGCGGCGATCACCGCGACCGATGGGCGCTGGGTGATCGCCGGGCTCGACCGCAACGGGCTGCGTCCGCTCCGTTATACCATCACCCGCAACGGGCTCCTCATCGTGGGCTCGGAGACCGGCATGGTGCGGCTCGATGAGGTGGAGATCGTGGAAAAGGGCCGGGTCGGTCCCGGCCAGACCATCGCCGTCGATCTCGATCACGCCCGGTTCTACCACGATCACGAGCTCAAGGACCGGCTCGCCGCGCGCCATGATTTCGGCGCCTGGGTCAAGCGGATCCGCGAGATCGACCACATCGTCAAGGCGGATGCGACGGAGCCGGTCCGTTACGAGGGCGAGGAGCTGCGCCGGCGCGAGCTCACCGTCGGCCTCACCTTGGAGGACATCGAAATGGTCCTCCATCCGATGGTCGAGGAGGCCAACGAGCCGGTGGGCAGCATGGGTGATGACGCTCCGCTCGCCGTGCTCTCCGACCGCTATCGCGGCCTGCACCATTTCTTCCGCCAAGCCTTCAGCCAGGTCACCAATCCGCCGATCGACAGTCTGCGCGAGACGCGGGTGATGACGCTGAAGACGCGGCTCGGCAATCTCGGCAACATCCTCGACGAGGACGAGAGCCAGTGCGACCTGCTCCAGCTCGAAAGCCCGGTGCTGTCGAACGCCGAGTTCCAGGCGATGGCGTCCTATATGGGAAGCTCTGCCGCCTGGATCGATTGCACCTTCCCGGTCGCCGAGGGCGAAGCGGGGCTCCGCCGCGCCCTCGATCGCATCCGGAGCGAGGCCGAGGAAGCGGTGCGCGCCGGGGCGACCCATCTCATCCTCACCGATGAAGCGTTTGGTCCGGAGCGCGCCCCGATCCCGATGATTCTCGCCGCGGGCGGTGTGCACACCCATCTCGTCCGCCAGAGCCTGCGCACCTTCACCTCGCTCAACGTGCGGAGCTCGGAGTGTCTCGATGTGCACTATTTCGCCGTGCTGATCGGGGTGGGGGCGACCACGGTGAACGCCTATCTCGCCCAGGAGATCATTGCCGATCGTCAACGGCGCGGCCTGTTCGGCAATCTCTCACTCAAGGAGGCGGTGCAGCGCTACAAGAAGGCGGTGGACAAGGGCCTGCTCAAGGTCATGTCCAAGATGGGGATCGCGGTGATCTCCTCCTATCGCGGCGGCTATAATTTCGAGGCGATCGGGCTGTCGCGCTCCCTCGTCGCCGAATTCTTCCCCGGCATGACCTCGCGCATTTCGGGGATCGGGCTCGCCGGCATCGCGCGCCGCGTGCTCGATCTGCATGCCAAGGCGTGGCTGAGCCCCGACGTGGTGCTGCCGGTCGGCGGCTTCTACAAGCTCCGCCGCCGCGGCGAGGCGCACGCCTTCGATGCGCCGCTCATCCATCTCCTCCAGGAGGCGGTGCGCACCGGAAGCTACTCGACCTACCGGCGCTATTC
>KN173879.1:12678-19346 GCA_000759655.1 Acidicaldus organivorans
GGAAGCGGTGCGCAAATTGCCGCCCGTGGCGCTGCGTGATCTCCTCGATTTCCGCACCGAGCATTGCACGCCGATCCCGGTCGATGAGGTGGAAAGCATCACCGAGATCAGAAAGCGCCTGCTCGCGCCAGGGATCTCGCTCGGCGCCTTGAGCCCCGAGGCGCACGAGACGCTCTCCATCGCCATGAACCGGATCGGGGCACGCTCCGATTCAGGGGAGGGCGGCGAGGATCCGGAGCGGGCCATTCCGCGGCCCAATGGCGACAACGCCTCCTCGGCGATCAAGCAGATCGCCTCTGGCCGGTTTGGCGTCACCGCCGAGTACCTCAACAATTGCCGCGAGATCGAGATCAAGATCGCGCAAGGGGCCAAGCCCGGCGAGGGCGGCCAACTCCCTGGATTCAAGGTGACCGAGCTCATCGCCAAGCTCCGCCACTCGACGCCGGGGGTGACGCTGATCAGCCCGCCGCCGCATCACGACATCTACTCGATCGAGGACCTCGCCCAGCTCATTTACGATCTGAAACAGATCAATCCGGAGGCGAGCGTCTGTGTGAAACTGGTCGCCCGCAGCGGGATTGGCACCATCGCCGCCGGGGTGGCCAAGGCCAAGGCCGATGCCATCCTGATCTCCGGCCATTCGGGCGGCACCGGGGCGAGCCCGCTGAGCTCGATCAAATATGCGGGGCTTCCCTGGGAGATGGGGCTGGCCGAGGCGCACCAGGTGCTGATGCTCAATCGGCTGCGCCACCGGGTGAAGCTGCGCACCGATGGCGGGATCAAGACCGGGCGCGACGTGGTGATCGCCGCCCTGCTCGGGGCGGAGGAGTTCGGCATCGGCACCGCCTCGCTGATCGCGATGGGCTGCATCATGGTGCGGCAATGCCATTCCAATACCTGCCCGGTCGGGGTGTGCACCCAGGATGAAAAACTGCGCGCCAAGTTCGAGGGCACGCCGGAGAAGGTGATCAATCTCTTCTCCTTCATCGCCGAGGAAGTGCGCGGCATCCTCGCCTCGCTCGGCCTGCGCAGCCTTGAGGAGGCGGTGGGGCGGACCGATCTTCTGCGCCAGGTGAGCCGCGGTTCGGAGATCCTCGACGACCTCGACCTCAACCCGCTCCTGGTGCAGGCCGATCCGGGCCCTTATGCCCGTCATGCCACGCTCGAGGGGCGGAACGAGGTGCCCGATACGCTCGATGCGCAGATGATCGCCGATGCCCGCGCCTTCTTCGAGCACGGCGAGAAGATGCAGCTCCAATACACGGTGCGCAACACGCACCGCGCGGTGGGAACACGCTTCTCCTCGCGCATCGTCCGCCGCTTCGGCCGCGCCCCCCTGCAGCCCGATCACGTCACCGTGCGTCTGCGCGGCTCGGCCGGTCAGTCGCTCGGGGCGTTCGCGGTGCGCGGGCTCAAGCTCGAAGTGTTCGGCGACGCCAATGACTATGTCGGCAAGGGTCTCTCCGGGGCGACCATCGTGGTTCGGCCCGCGCCCTCCTCGACGCTGGTGAGCCAGGAGAACACCATCATCGGCAACACCGTGCTTTATGGCGCGACGTCGGGCTATCTGTTCGCCGCCGGCCAGGCCGGGGAGCGCTTCGCGGTGCGCAATTCGGGGGCGATCGCGGTGATCGAGGGCTGCGGCGCCAATGGCTGCGAATACATGACCGGCGGCACGGTGGTGATCCTGGGCCCGGTGGGCGACAATTTCGGGGCCGGGTTCACCGGCGGCATGGCCTATGTCTATGACCCCGAGGGGCTCTTCGAGAAGCGGGTCAATCCCGACACGCTGCTCTGGCAGCGCCTCGCCCATCCGCATTGGGAGGCGGAGCTCAAGGAGCTGGTCGGCCGGCACGTCGCCGAGACGGGAAGCCGCTATGCCGCCATGCTGCTCCACGACTGGGACCGCACGCTGCCTCATTTCTGGCAGGTGGTGCCCAAGGAATACGTGAAATATCTCCCCGTGCCGCTCAGCCTCGCGGCGGAAGCCGCGCGGGCCTGACCGGCCGGCTTGGGGTCTCTTTACCGGCTGCCCTCTCCCCCGGCCCGGCCTGGGGAGGGGGCAAATTTTTTTCGACCCCCCTTATTTTCATACTTGCGAATATACGGCTATTCGCATATATGAAGGTCACCAACGGGTGGCGGAGGGTACGTCATGGCAGACATCGTCGTTTTGGGTGCAGGTCTCGGCGGCACGATCATGGCCTTCGAGCTTCTTCCCGAGATCCGCCGGGAAGACCGGGTGATCGTGATCGGCCTCGGCGCCACCTACCATTTCGTTCCCTCCAATCCGTGGGTGGCGGTGGGCTGGCGCGGGCGGCCCGATATCGAGCTCGATCTGCGCCCGATCATGAAGAAGAAGGGGATCACCTTCTACGAGCAGGGGGCGAAGCGGGTCGATCCGGCGGCGCGCAAGATCGAGCTCCTCGACGGCTCGAGCGTCTCCTATGATTACCTCGTCATCGCCACCGGCCCCGATCTCGCCTTCGACGAAGTGCCCGGCCTGGGCCCGGAAGGGTTCACCCAGTCGGTCTGCCACATCGATCATGCCGAGAAGGCCAAGGCGGCGTTCGAGGAATTCTGCCGCAATCCGGGGCCGCTGATCGTGGGCGCCGCGCAGGGCGCCTCCTGCTTCGGCCCGGCCTATGAGTTCGCCTTCATCGTCGATACCGAGCTCCGCCGGCGCAAGATCCGCGACCGGGTGCCGATGACCTTCGTCACCGCCGAACCCTATATCGGCCATCTCGGCCTCGACGGCGTGGGCGACACCAAGGGGCTGCTCGAGAGCGAGATGCGGGATCACCACATCAAGTGGATTACCAATGCCCGCATCAAGGGCGTCGAGCAGGGCAAGATGACGGTGGAGGAGGTCAATCCCGACGGCTCGGTGAAAGAGAAGCACGCGCTTCCTTTCAATTACGCGATGATCCTCCCTGCCTTCCGCGGCATCCCGGCGATCCGCGGGATCGAAGGTTTGGTCAATCCGCGCGGCTTCGTCATCATCGATGAATATCAGCGCAACCCGACCTATCCGGAAGTGTTCGGGGTCGGCGTGGCGGTGGCCATTCCGCCGATGGGGCCGACGCCGGTGCCGGTCGGCGTGCCCAAGACCGGTTTCATGATCGAATCGATGGTGACGGCGACGGCGCACAATATCGGCCAGCTGCTGCGCGGCCAGAAGCCGACCCATCGCGCCACCTGGAACGCGATCTGTCTCGCCGATTTCGGCGACTCGGGTGTAGCCTTCGTCGCCAAGCCGCAGATCCCGCCGCGCAATACCAACTGGGCCTCCAAAGGCAAATGGGTCCACCTCGCCAAGATCGGTTTCGAGAAATACTTCCTCCGCAAGATCAAGGGCGGGGTGAGCGAGCCGTTCTATGAGAAATTCCTACTCCGCCAGCTTGATCTCCACAAGCTGAAGGAGGAGGCGAGAGGCTGATCCAGATCAAGGCTTCCAGATCAAGGATGAAGGAAAGACGTGTCATGACCCTCGATCGCGCCGTGCTTCGTTTCGCTGGTTTCATGGTGCTGCTGAGCGCGCTGCTCACTTGGCTGGTGAGCCCCTATTTCGTGCTGTTCACCGCGTTCATCGGCCTCAATATGCTGCAGTCGAGTTTCACCGGGTTCTGCCCGGCAGCGGCGTTCTTCCGCATGCTGGGCGTGAAGGCCGGCTGTGCCTTCGAATGAGTTGGCTCGGTTTTTGAGTTGGCTTGGGGTTTCCTCCTGAAAACTCGGGCCAGGGCGCAAGTCCTGGCTCTCTTTTTTTGAGAAAAGCATTTTGAAGAGAGCGCTTTTTTGAAGTGAGGGCGCCGGTCGGGCTCGGTCTCTTGCGGGAGGGAGGCGGTCCCTTGAACGGGGTTGGGCCCGAAATGAAATAAAGGGGTAGGACAAAGCTCGAAACATGCCTCACGAAGGGAGAAGACGGGAATGACCGGCGAGGGAAGAAGCAACCGGCGGGGCCTCGAAAAAAGGATGGAACGGCAAGGCGGACCTACCTTGGGCAGACGGTGGGTCCTTCATGCCGCGCTTGCGGCAGCGTTCGGGGTTGGCTTCATTTTCCCCCCCCGCAATGGCCTCCGGTGAGGAGGCGCTTCCCACTACGCCCGCCGCGCTCCGCGCCTATCTCGCCCATCACCAGGCCCAGGCGCTCGATCTCTCCGGGGTCGATTTCGTGCATGCAGACCTCTCCGGTCTCGATCTTTCCGGAGCGAAGCTCGCGCATGCGCATCTTGTCGGAGCTTCCCTACGTCAGGCCCGCCTGGTCGGGACCGACCTCGCCGGAGCCGATCTCAGCGGGGCCTATCTCGCCGGGGCCGATTTTACTGGGGCGGCGCTGCCGGGGGCCATTTTCGAGGGGGCACATCTCGAAGGCGTGCGTGGCCTCACCCCGCCCCGCTGAGTAGGGTGTCGCTCTCTCGCCGGTTTCTCTTGCCGCCGGCCTGCACAAGACCGAAGATCGGGAGAGCCAAGGAGGACGAGGAAGGGCATGAGTGCCGATCCATACGCCATTCTCGGGGTACCCCGCACCGCGAGCCAGGAGGAGATCCGCAAGGCCTACCGGGCGCTCGCCAAGAAATATCACCCCGACCTCAACCCCGCCAACCGCGAGGCCGAGGCCAAGTTCAAGGAGATCGCCAACGCCTATGCGATTCTCGGCGATCCCGAAAAACGCGCCCGCTTTGACCGCGGCGAGATCGACGCGGAAGGGCAAGAGCGGCCGCGGCCCGAGTATTTCTACCGCGACTTCGCCCACGGCGCGGGCGCGGGGATGGGAGGGGGCGAGGCCGGTTTCGACGCCGAGGAGATCCTCGCCGAGCTCTTCGGCCGCGGCGCGCGGCTGCGCATGCGCGGCCAGGACATCCATGCCCAGATCGAGATCCCCTTCATCGAGGCCTATCACGGCGGGGTGCGGCAGCTCGCTCTGCCCGATGGCGGCAAGGTCGAGGTCAAGATCCCGGCGGGGGTGCGCAATGGCGAGATCCTCCGTCTGCGCGGCAAGGGCATGCCGGGCCTGGGCGGCGGACCGCCGGGCGATCTCCTGATCGAGGTGGCGGTGGCTCCCGATCCGCGCTTCACCCTCAAGGGCGATGACATCTACATCGACCAGGCGGTGCCGCTTGCCGAGGCGGTGCTCGGCGGTCGCATCCAGGTCCCGACCCCGAGCGGGGCGGTGATGGTGCGCGTCCCGCCCTGGTCCTCCTCCGGCACGGTTCTTCGCCTGCGCGGCAAAGGGTATCCGAAGCGAGGCGGGGGCGGGCATGGCGACGCCTATGTCACGCTGCGCATCACCCTCCCCACCCCGCCGGATCCGGAGCTCGAATCGCTGCTCAGGCGCTGGGCGGAGGCGCACGGGGAAAAAGCGGGGAAGGAGGCGTGAATGACCGGCTACGATGAAAACGGCCGCATCGGATCGGCGCGGGCCGCGCTCTACGAGCGGCTGGGCTGGGGCCAGCCCGCCGGGGAGCCCGCCGATCGGGCGCGCGCCGCGCTCCTTGCCCTCCTCGTCGATGAGTTCGGCGTCAACGAGGCGGGGGTGGAGGTCATCCTCCATCTGCTTGCCCAGATGCACAGCCTGGAGCGGCGGCTCGACCTGATCGGGCGGGCGCTCCGCCGTCTTCCGCCCGAGAGCCAGACGCTGTTCGAGGCGGAGTTCCGGATCTTGTGTCAAATCATCGAGGAGAACCGAGATGAGTGAAACGAGCAAAGCGGCGGTCGAGATCGTCTGCCCCAAATGCCTCGCCATCAATCGCGTGCCGGCGGACAAGCCTGCGCTCGAGGCCAAATGCGGCGCCTGCCACGAGAAGCTCTTTACCGGCAAGCCGGTCGAGGTCGATGCGGCGGCTTTCGAGCGCCATGTCAGCAAGAACCAGATCCCGGTCCTGGTCGATATCTGGGCCCCCTGGTGCGGCCCGTGCCGCATGATGGCGCCGCACTATGAGCGGGCGGCGGCCGAGCTCGAGCCGCGGGTGCGGCTGCTCAAGCTCGATTCAGACGAGAATCCGGAGATCGCGCGCCGCCTCGGCGTGCGCGGCATTCCCTCGCTCTTTCTCTTCCACCGCGGCAACGTGCTCGCCCAGACCGCGGGCGCGATGGGCACGCCGCAGATCGTGGCCTTCGTCGAGCGCGCCATGGCCACCGCCTGAGGCGGCGGGCGCGCCGGCGTTCAGCCCGTCTTCGTCTTGCGCCGGGCAAGCGCGGGGATCATGCGCCCGAGCGTGCCGTCGTGGCGGATGAACTGGTGATAAAGGGCGGCGAGCGCGTGCAGCGCGGCGAGGATGAGGAGCGCGTTGCCGAGCGTGCCGTGCACCTCATTGACCGGATGCACGAGATCGCGGTTTGCCGCGACCGGTGAGGGGAGGGTGAAGAGGCCGAAAAACCCGAGCGGATCGCCGCGCAGCGCCCGGTTGAGTGGGCCGGTGACGGCGAGCGCCAGCATCAGCGCATAAAGCGCGCCGTGCCCGATGCGGGCGCCGAGCGCGAGCAGGGTGGGGCCGGGCGGGGCGAGATGGCGTCCGGCGGTGAAGCGCCAGAGAAGGCGAAGGGCGAGGAGGGCGATGAAGAGGAGCCCCGCCGAGACGTGGAAATCTTGGATCGCGTGACGGCCCGCCGAGCCGCGCGGAAAGAGGTCCCAAAGTTGCGCCGTTCCCCAGAGCAAAAGGACGAGCGCG
>KN173879.1:19641-19959 GCA_000759655.1 Acidicaldus organivorans
GAGGCGAGGGAAGGATCGGGGATCTGGTTCATCACATCGAGGTCCGGTTGAGGGGGGAGGGGCAAGAGGTGAGGGGGGTCAGCTTGCGCCGATCAAGACGCCGACCCCGAAGACGATGGCACCTCCCAGCGCCACCTGGAGGGCAGCGGCGAGCGGCGAGGTCTCCATGAACCGCCAGCGCACCCAGCTGATCAGGGCGAGCTCGATGATGACCACGGCGATGGCGGGCGTGGTCGCCGTCCAGAAATCGGGGATGAGGTAGGGGAGGCTGTGGCCGAGCCCGCCGAGCGCGGTCATTACGCCACAGATGAGGCCGCG
>KN173879.1:20038-21746 GCA_000759655.1 Acidicaldus organivorans
TGGCGAGCGTGGTCGCCGTCCAGAAATCGGGGATGAGGTAGGGGAGGCTGTGGCCGAGCCCGCCGAGCGCGGTCATTACGCCACAGATGAGGCCGCGCAGCAGAGGTGTGCCGCGGCCGGTGAGGCTCCCGTCATCGGAGAGCGCCTCGGCGAAGCCCATGGAGACGCCCGCGCCGAGCGAGGCGGCGAGCCCCACCACGAACGCATCCCAGGAGCGGCCGGTGGCGAAGGCGGCGGCGAAGAGGGGGGCAAGCGTCGAGACCGAGCCATCCATCAGCCCGGCCAGTCCCGGCTGCACGTAACGGAGGACGAAGAGCTGGCGGCGGGTGGCCTCTTCCTCGGCTTTCGTCCCCGAGCCGAGTTTCTGCGAGATGAGCTGCTCGGCCTTGTGTTCGTGCTCGGCCTCGGCCATGGCGAGGTCGCCGAGCAGCTGGCGGATCGAGGCATCGGTGCTGCGGCTGGCGGCGCGCTGGTAGAAGCGGCGCGTCTCCAGTTCCATGAGCTCGGCCTGACGGCGGAGCTCGTCGATGCGGAGATCGTGCATCAGGACGAGCGGCTTGCGGCTGATGAAGCCGCGCACGTCCTGGCGGCGGATGAGGGGGATGTGCTCGCCGAATTTCTGCCGGTAGAGCTCGATCAGACGGTGGCGGTGCTCGTTTTCCTCTTCCGCCATGCGCTGGAACACTTCGGCGGTGGCGGGGTAGTGCTCGCGCACCGCTTCGGCGTAGTCGGCGTAGATGCGGGCATCCTCTTCTTCGTTGCTGATGGCGAGCGCGAGGATCTCGCGTTCGCTGAGTTCGGAGAAATCTTTCACGCCTCACTTCTCCCCTGACATGGGTTTTCAGAAATGGGGTTCTCAGAAATGGATCCCCGGGGCACGGGTCTTGGGGCTTTGGTCTTCTGGCTTGGCTCCTCTGGCTTGGGGCGGGACCGCCGTGGCGGCTGGAGCGTCTCCCGCGCGCCGGCGGCAAAGGAAGGGACTTGGGCAAGCCTCACGGGCGATACATAGGAGACGGGGAGAAAAAGTCAAATCTTTTCTTGAATTTAATCTGAAAATGCGAGTCGTTATTAATCACGAAAAAAACGGATCACCCTGATCGATAGGGCCGATCAGCCGCTAGTCACTTTTTTTACAACGGGATTTCTTTGGCGGGTTTTCAGAGGGCGGGGGGGAGACTATCGCTCAGTGCAGCTTCACTTCGGGTTCGGTGCGGCGTTCGAAGGCGCGGGCGAAGGTGGAAAGCAGGGTACGTCCGGCGCCGAACAGCGCATATTCGTGCATTTTGTAGAGCGAGCGATACATCAGCCGGGCAAAATAACCCTCGATGAAATAGGACCGCCCCACCACGAACCCCATGAGATTGCCCACCGTCGAATAGCGCCCGAGCGAGACGAGCGAGCCGAAATCGCGATAGACGTAAGGCCGCACCGTCTCCCCGCGCAGAAGGCGCGGCAATTCGCGGGCGAGATGGCTTGCCTGCTGATGCGCCGCCTGCGCCCGCGGCGGCACGAACCCACCCTCGGGACGGGGGCAGGCCGCGCAGTCGCCGAGGGCGAAAATATGGGGGTCGGCCTCGCTCTGCAGGGTGGGTGTGACCAGGAGCTGATTGATGCGGTTGACCGGCAGCCCATCGAGATGGGCGCATACTTCGGGCGCCTTGACCCCGGCCGACCACACCACGAGGCGGGAGGGAATGAAGCGCCCATC
>KN173879.1:21833-23467 GCA_000759655.1 Acidicaldus organivorans
GGCAAGCCGCACCCCTTCTTCGGTCACTTCGACCACCCGCGCCCCGCTGAGCACCCGGATGCCGAGTTTGGTCAAAAGCCGTTCGGTCGCGCGCGAGATCCGCTCGGGAAGAGCGGGGAGGATGCGCGGGGCGGCCTCGATCAGGGTGATGTGGATGTCACGGTTGGGGTCGATGCGGTCGAGCCCGTAGGAAACCACGGCGCGGGCGGTGTGGTGGAGCTCGGCGGAAAGCTCGGTCCCGGTCGCCCCGGCGCCGATGATGGCGACATCGAGCTGGCCCGGCGTGATCGGCCCGGCCTGGGTCTGGGCGCGGATGAAGGCGTTGATCAGTTTGCGGTTGAAGCGGGCCGCCTGATCCGGCGTCTCCAGCGGCACGGCGAACCGCGCCGCCCCTGGCGTGCCGAAATCGTTGGTCACGCTGCCGATGGCGATCACCAGATAATCATAGGGAATGATCGAGGGGGCGGTGATCTCCTGCCCCTCCTCGTCGAACACGGCCCCGAGCGCCACTTCGCGCCGCGCCCGGTCGAGCCCGATCATCGCGCCGAGGCGGAAACGGAAATGATGCCAGTGGGCGAGCAGGAGGTAATTCACCTCATGCTCGGCGCGGTCGAGACTGCCCGCCGCCACCGCATGCAGGAGCGGCTTCCAGAGATGGGTCCGCTCGCGGTCGATCAGGGTGATGCGGGCGAGCCCCTTCCGCCCCAGCGTGTCGCCAAGCCGGCAGGCGAGTTCGAGTCCGCCCGCGCCGCCCCCCACGATGACGATGTGGGGCATGTCCTTGGAAGGAGGGGGAGTATCGCTCATCGCCGTGCCGTCCGGTTCGGTTTCATTGCGCGATCATTTCAGCAAAAGGAAGGAGCGCATGGAAGCGGGTTTCTCGCCCGCACCAGCGCATCCCCGGTGAAGAGATTGATCCCCGGTGACGAGAGTAAGGTGAAGAGAGAAGAGGATCGGAGCGCGAGCATCTCAGGCCCCCATCTCTTCCGCCGGGTCTTTCCCTTCCCTCGGAATTAGGGGGGATCCTTGCCGGACGGAGGCGGGGCGGTGAAGATGCCCCCAAGTGGGACGAAGAGCAGGACGAGCAAGAGCAGGACGAGGAAAAGCAGGACGGGGACGATGAATGGCGCCGAGAGTTTGATCCACACCTTGATCCGGGCCGGGATCGATACGTGTTTCGCCAATCCCGGCACCAGCGAGATGCATTTCGTCGCCGCGCTCGACCGCATCCCCGGGCTCCGCGCGGTGCTGGGACTGTTCGAGGGCGTCGTCAGCGGGGCGGCGGATGGCTATGCCCGGCTCCGCCGCAAGCCGGCTGCTGCGCTGTTCCACTGCGGGCCGGGGCTCGCCAACGCCATCGCCAATCTCCACAATGCGCGCCGCGCCCGCACCCCGCTTCTCGCCATCATCGGCGATCAGGCGACCTATCACCGCCCGCTCGACGCGCCGCTCACCGCTGACACCGAAGGGCTCGCCCGCACCGTCTCGGTCTTCACCGCGACCGCCCGCACGCCTGCCGAAGTGGGTCCGCTTGCCGCCCGCGCCATCGCCGCCTCCCTCACCCCGCCGGGCGGCATCGCGAGCCTCATCCTTCCCGCCGATACCGCCTGGGAAGAGGGGGGCGTCATCGCCGA
>KN173879.1:23587-23919 GCA_000759655.1 Acidicaldus organivorans
TCCCGCCCCGCTGCCGCAAGCTCTCCCCCCCGCTCCCTCCACCATCGCCGACATCGCCCGGCTGATGCGCCGCGAGAGCGGGGTGATGCTTCTCCTTGGCGGCGCGGTGCTATTCGATGAGAGAGCCCTCGCCCGCGCCCATGACATCGCGGCGGCAACCGGGGCGCGGCTTTCCGCCGAACAGCAGAATGCGCGGGTGAGCCGCGGCCGCGGCCGTCCTCCCATCCCCCGCATTCCCTATCCGCTCGCCCAGGCGCTTGCCCATTTCGAGGGGGTGCGCCATCTGGTGCTGGTGGGGGCGCGCGAACCGGTCTCCTTCTTCGCCTATCCCG
>KN173879.1:24004-24151 GCA_000759655.1 Acidicaldus organivorans
GTAAGCCCAACCGGCTCGCACCACCCAGTGCAATGCTGCTCGTGCTGAGCCGTCCCGAACAGGACGGGGCGGCGGCGCTTGACGCCCTCGCCGAGGCGCTTGCCGCACCGCGCGCGCCCCTTCCGGAGACCGAGCCCTATGCGCCGG
>KN173879.1:24224-29180 GCA_000759655.1 Acidicaldus organivorans
CCTCTGGCCCGCTCACGCCGGAGAGTGCGGCGGCGACCCTCTTCGCCCTTCTTCCCGAAGGGGCGGTGGTGATCGACGAGGCGGGGAGTTTCGGGCGGGGCTTCTTCGCCCTCTCCCCGCGTGCCGCGCCGCATGAGTGGCTGCAGCTCACCGGCGGGGCGATCGGCGAGGGGCTGCCGATGGCGCTGGGCGCGGCGCTCGCCGCCCCCGGCCAGCGGGTGGTGGCGCTCCAGGCCGACGGCTCGGCGATGTACACGCTGCAGGCGCTGTGGACGATGGCGCGCGAGCGGCTCGACATTACCATCCTTCTCTTCGCCAACCGCCGCTACGCCATCCTCCAGCATGAACTCGCCCAGGTGAATGCCACGCCGGGGCCGACCGCCGAGGGCCTGATGCGCCTCGATTCGCCCGAACTCGACTGGCTGGCGATCGCCCGCGGCATGGGGGTGGAGGCGGAGCGCGCGGCGAGCAACGAGGCGCTCGCGCGGCTGCTTGCCGCGTCTTTCGCCCGCTCTGGCCCCTTCCTCATCGAACTCGAGGTGCCGTGACCGCAGCAAAGCCGGCCGCGAAGGCGCCGCGCGGCGAGCGGGTGGCGGTCGTCATCCCCGCCCATGACGAGGCGGCGACGATCGGCCCGATCGTCGCTGCGGCGCGCGCCTATGGCACCGTCATCATCTGCGATGACGGCTCGCGCGATGCGACCGCCGCCGCGGCGCGGGCGGCGGGGGCGCGGGTGCTCCGTCACCCGTTCTGCCTCGGCAAGGGCGCGGCGCTCGCCACCGCGATGAGCTGGGCGCTCGGCGAGGGCGCGGACTTCGTCATCACCCTCGATGCCGACGGCCAGCACCGACCGGAGGACATCCCCCGCTTCCTCACCGCCGCCCGCAAGCATCCCCACCACATTGTGATCGGCTGGCGATGCCACGGCCGGGAGGCCCAGCCGCGGGCCCGACGGCTCGCCAACCGCTTCGCCGATTTCTGGATCTCCTGGGCCGCCGCCCATCCGGTGGCCGACAGTCAGTGCGGTTTTCGCTGCTATCCGCGTCCCGTCCTCGAGCACCTCGTCCCCCTCTGGCGCTGGCCAAGGGGATTCGCCTTCGAGACCGCGCTCCTCATCGCCGCGGCGCGGGCCGGGTTCCGGACGGTTGCCCTCGACATTGCGGCGATTTATGGAGGCAGCGGGCAGCGGGCGAGCCATTTCCGGCCGGTGCGCGACGTGGCGCGGATCGTCCTCGTGGTCGCCCTCTTCCTCCTCTCGCGCGGCCTCGCGCCGCGCGCCCTGTGGCGTGCGCTGACCTTGCCGATGGAGTGTTTCGAATGCGACCCATCCTGACCGCCTTCGCCCTCATGCTCGCGCTCGGCGCGTGCAGCGTCACCACCCCCTATGAGGTGATGGCCGAGCCCTTCGCGAGCCATACCGGCACCCTCGAGGCCCGCGGCGCGCAGATCCGCCGCGCGCTTACCGGGCTCGGCTGGACCATCACCGAGGACGATCCCGGCCATGTCCTCGCGCACAAGGGTGACGTCGCCGTGCTGATCGAATACGATGCGAACGGGTTCTCCCTGCACGAGAACAACCCGCCGGCCGACCCCGACGAGGTGGAGCGCTGGAACAAGGAGGTGGAGACGCTCGAGCAGAATATCCAGGCCCAGTCGAAGGCCTGAGACGGCTTTCCCGGGCGTGAGGGGGTGTTGACGATGACGTCGGCGGGCAGGGGCTGAACGGGAGCGAGGAGATGAGAGCATGCGCATCGCGGTGATCGGCGGGGGCTATGTGGGCCTGGTCTCGGCGGCCTGTTTTGCCGAATTCGGGATCGAGGTGGCGCTCTGCGAGGCCGATCCCGGGCGGCTTGCCGAGCTCGAGGCGGGGCGCATGCCGATCTTCGAGCCGGGCCTCGAAGACCTCTTCAAGACCAATCGCGAGGCAGGGCGGCTTTCCATCACCGGCTCCCTGGCCGAGGCAGTGCGCGGGGCGGAGGCGGTCTTCATCGCGGTCGGCACGCCGAGCCGGCGCGGGGATGGGCATGCCGATCTGACCTACGTCTTCAACGCTGCCGAGGCGGTGGCGCGCGCCCTGGAGGCGCCCGCGGTGGTGGTGACCAAATCGACGGTGCCGGTGGGGACGGGCCGGCGCATCGCCCAGCTCCTGCGCGAGGTGCGGCCCGACCTTCCCTGCTCGGTTGCCTCCAATCCCGAGTTCCTGCGCGAGGGAAGCGCGATCGGCGACTTCATGCGTCCCGACCGGGTGGTGATCGGGGTCGAGGACGAGCGGGGGCGCGAGGTGCTCCGTCAGATCTACCGCCCGCTCTATCTGATCGAGACGCCGATCGTCTTCACCAATCTCGAAACCGCCGAACTCACCAAATACGCCGCCAACGCCTTCCTCGCCATGAAGGTCACCTTCATCAACGAAATGGCCGACCTCGCCGAGAAAGTGGGGGCCGATATCCATGACGTCGCCCGCGGCATCGGGCTCGATGGGCGGATTGGGAAGAAATTCCTCCACCCCGGCCCGGGCTTCGGCGGCTCCTGCTTCCCCAAAGACACGCTCGCCCTGATGCGCATCGCCCAGGATGCCGGCGCCCCCTCGCGCCTGGTCGAGACGGTGGTCGCGGTGAACGAGGCGCGCAAGGCCTCGCTCGCCAGCCGGGTGAGAGAAGCCTGCGGCGGGGAGGTGCGCGGCAAGACCATCGCCGTGCTCGGCCTCACCTTCAAGCCGATGACCGACGACATGCGGGAATCGCCGGCCATTCCGCTGATCTCGCGCCTGGTGGGGGATGGCGCGATCGTGCGCGCCTATGACCCCCAAGGCATGGGTCAGGCCCGCGCCGTGCTGCCCGAGGCGGTCGCATACGCGCCCGATACCTGGTCGGCGGTGGAGGGGGCGGATGCGCTCGTCCTGCTCACCGAATGGAACGAGTTCCGCGGGCTCGATCCGGAGCGGCTCAAGCGCGCCATGCGCGGGCGGGTGATCGTCGATTTCCGCAACGCGCTCGATGCAGAGGCCATGCGGGCGGCGGGCTTTTCCTATCGCGGGGTCGGCCGTCCTCCTTCAAGCCCTTCGCCGTGAACCCGCACCTCATGAGCCGCATCCGATGAGCCGCTCGTGCGCATGACCGGGGACGTTTACGCCGACGGGTTCAACCCCGATCTCCTGGAGCGGATCCCCCTTCGCGCCCGGCTCGTCCTTGACGTGGGCTGCGGGGCGGGGGCGCTCGGGGCGGCCTTCAAGCGGCGCAATCCGCAGGCGGAGGTGATCGGGATCGAGATCGACCGCAGCCGCGCCGAGCTCGCCGCCACCCGCCTCGACCGGGTCTTCTGCGGCGATATCGAGGACAATCCCTTCCCCTCCGATCTCGAAGGCCGCGTCGATTGCCTGGTTTTGGGCGACGTGCTTGAGCACCTGCGCGATCCTTGGCGCTTTCTGGCCCGCACGCGGCCGCTCCTCGCCCCAGAGGGGGTGGTCCTCGCCTCGGTGCCCAATGTCGAGCACTGGAGCCTCGTCCTCCGTCTCCTCAAGAGCGAGTGGCGCTACGAGGAGAGCGGTCTGTTCGATCGCACCCATCTCCGCTGGTTCTCGGCCCGCACCCTGATCGAGGCCTTCCGCGAGGCGGGATATCAGCCGCTCGACATCTCTCCCCGCATCTTCGAGGCCGAGCAGGGCCAGCGGATGCTCGCCCTGCTCAAGCCGGCACTCGAAGCGCTCGGCATCGAGGCCCAGGACTACGCCCGCCGCGCCCTTCCCCTGCAATACGTGGTCCGCGCTCTCCCCGAACTTCCGGCGCGGCTGCAGGTGCTCTCCACCCATGCTCGCGCCGGTGGGCGGCGTGAGCCATGTGCGGGTGATCGAGCCGATGCGGGCGCTCGCCGCCGAACCCGCGATCATCGCCCGTCTCACCGATCTCCGCGATCTCGACGCCATCGATCGCTCCCTGCCGCGCATCCTCATCCTCCACCGCCCCGCCCTCCTCGGCGCGCGGGGGCTTGCGGTGATCCGCGGGCTGAGGGCGCGGGGCTTCGTCATCGTCTGCGAGTTCGACGACCATCCCGACTACATCCCGATCCTGCAGAACCCGGAGATGTACAATTTCACCGCGGTGCACGCGGTGCAGACCACCACCCCGGCGCTCGCCGAAGTGCTGAAGAGCGCCAATCCCGAAATCGCGGTCTTCCCCAACGCCATCGCCGAGCTTCCCGAGCCGCGCAATTTCCGCCCCGATGCGCCGCTCACCTTCTTCTTCGGCGGCATCAACCGCGAGGAGGACTGGCCTCCCTTCATCGAGGCGATCAATGAAGCCGCGGCGAGCTGCGGCGATCGGCTCCGTTTCGTCGTCGTCCACGACCGCGGCTTCTTCGAGGCGCTCGCCTCGCCGCACAAGGAATTCCACCCGATGCTCGATTACGACCGCTATCGGGCGAAGCTCGCCGAGGCCGAGATCTGCTTCATGCCGCTCCGCGACACCCCGTTCAACCGTTGCAAATCCGACCTCAAATTCATCGAGGCGGCCGCTTTCCGCGTCGCCGCGCTCGCCTCCGACGTGGTCTATGAGGGGGTGATCCGCGATGGCGAGACTGGCATGATCTTTCACACCCCAGACGAGCTCGGGGCCAAATTGAAGGCGCTCGTCGCAGCACCGGAACGGGCGCGCGCCATGGCGGATGCAGCACGGGCCTACGTCGCCGCCGAGCGCATGCTCGCCGGGCAGATCGCGCCGCGCATCGCCTGGTACCGCGCGCTCTGGGCGCGGCGGGAGGCGCTCGATGCCGCGCTGCTCGCCCGCCATCCGGAACTCGCCGCCGAAGCGCCCAGTCCGGCCGGCTGAGTCATGCGCGCCATGCCGCTCGACCCTCTGGGCGGCGCGCTTGTCCGGGCGCGGGGTTTTGGCTAAGCGGTGGCACGAATCCGTGGGGCGGGCGCCGTCGCGCGGATCAGACGCGGAGGGTGCGATGGGATAC
>KN173879.1:29443-31955 GCA_000759655.1 Acidicaldus organivorans
GCTCGCCGAGCGCGAGTTCCCGGTGGACCGCATCGCGGCGGTGGCCTCCGGCCGCTCGGCCGGGGCGGAGGTCTCGTTTGGCGAGAAGGCCACGCTCAAGGTGCAGAACCTCGAGACCTTCGACTTCTCCGGCTATGACATCGGGCTCTTCAGCCCCGGCGCCCAGGTCTCGGCGGTGCATGCGCCGCGCGCCGCCGCGGCAGGCTGCGTGGTGATCGACAACACCAGCCATTTCCGCATGGAGCCCGACGTGCCGCTCGTCGTGCCGGAGGTCAATCCCGGCGCGCTCGCCCAGTTCCGCAAGCGCAACATCATCGCCAACCCCAATTGCAGCACCATTCAGATGGTGGTGGCGCTGAAGCCGCTTCATGACCGCTACCGGGTCAAGCGGGTGGTGGTGGCGACCTACCAGTCGGTCTCCGGGGCGGGGAAGGAGGCGATGGATGAGCTCTTTGCGCACACCCGCGCCGTTTTCGTCGCCGATCCCACCACGCCCGAGCAGTTTCCCAAGGAGATCGCCTTCAACTGCATCCCGCAGATCGACCGTTTCCTCGAGGACGGCTCGACCAAGGAGGAGTGGAAGATGGCGGTCGAGACGCGCAAGATCCTCGATCCCGACATCGCGGTCTTCGCCACCTGCGTGCGGGTGCCGGTCTTTATTGGCCACGGTGAGGCGGTGAATGTCGAGTTCGAGAAGCCGGTCGATGTCGAGGAGGCGCGCGAACTGCTCTCGGAAGCGCCCGGCGTGATCGTCCTCGATCGCCAGGAAGAGGGCGGCTACGCCACCCCGCTCGATGCGCAAGGCGAAGACGCCGTGTTCGTAAGCCGCCTTCGCCGCGACCCCACCATTCCCAACGGGCTCGGCTTCTGGTGCGTGGCCGACAATCTGCGCAAGGGCGCGGCGCTGAACGCGGTGCAGATCGCCGAGACGCTGATCGCCGAAGGGCTCCTGCGCAAGGCGGCCTGAAGCGCCTTACGCCCGCTGCAGCGAGGCATCGAGGCGGGAAAGGGGATTGGCCCCCTCCTCGCCGAGCGGGCGCCAAGTGCCGTCGATGAAGATCTCGCTCGGGCGGAAGCGGGCCTTGTAGGCCATCTTGCGGCTCTCCGGCACCCAGTAGCCGAGATAGACGTAAGGGAGCCCAAGCTCCTGGGCGCGCGCGATCAGCCAGAGGATCATCAGGCTGCCGAGCGAGTTGTGGGCGAGATCGGGCGCGTAGAAACTATAGACCGCGGAGAGCCCGTCGCCGAGCCGGTCGGTGAGGCAGGCCGCGACCAGCCGGTCATCGGGAGCGCGGAATTCGACCACGCAGGTTTCGATCGGCGTGTCCTCGATCATTGCCCGATAATCGTAGAACCCCATCGCCGCCATGTCGCCATCGGGGTGGCGGAAATGCTGATAGGCCTGAAAGAGGCGGAACTGCTCGGTGGTGGCGCGGGGCGGCACCTCGAACCCCTCGATCCCGGCATTGCGCGCCCAGATGCGCCGCGCCCAGCGCGTCGGGGTGAAATGCTGTGCATCGACCCGGATGGGAAGGCAGGAGCGGCAGCCGGGGCAGACCGGGGCGTAGGCAATGGTGTGGCTGCGGCGGAAACCGGCGCGGGAGAGGTGATCATGCAGCGCCTCGGCCTCCGGCCCGCTGATCTCGGTCACGAGCTTGCGCTCCGTCCGCCCCGGCACGTAAGGGCAGGGCAGCGGCGCGGTGGTATAGAAGAACTGCGGGCGGGGCGGCGTCTTCTGGCTCATGAAACCGTCATCACTCCGTCATTTTTGCATTCCCTTCGCCCGCGTCAACCGATCTCGACACACGCCCCGGAAAGACGATCCGGCCGCCCGGAAGGGGGAGGGGGACGCCGGTGGTGGAGGGGAAGGTGAGGGGAAGCCCCTTCCGGGCGCGGGCGGCGAGGAAGGCGAAACACTGCGCCTCCAGCGCATCCCCATCCCACCCCACCGCCTCGACCGGCGCGACGGGGAGACCAAGCCGGGCAGCAAGCGCCTCGAGGATGGCGGGGTTGCGCCGCCCGCCCCCGGTGACGAGGAGCCGCCGGGGCGGGGCGGGGGCAAAGGCGAGGGCGCAGGCGACCGATTCGGCAAGGAAAGCGACGAGGGTCGCCGCCCCCGTCGGTGGATCGAGGCGGGCGAGGCCGCTCTTTGCCAGCGCTTCCGAGAAACTCAGCCGGTCAAGCGATTTGGGCGGGGGACGCTCGAAATAGGGGTGCTGGAGGAGGCGGTCGAGAACGCGAGGATCGGGCCGGCCCGAGCGGGCGAGGCGGCCCTCCCAGTCGGCTGGGGTGCCGAGATGGCAGAGAGCCCAGTCATCGAGCGGGCCGTTGCCCGGCCCGGTATCGCAGGCCCAGAAATCGTCCTCCCCCCCGATCCAAGTGAGATTGGCCACGCCACCGATGTTGAGCACGGCGAGCGGTTTTTCGAGACGCGCGGCGAGGGCTGCGTGAAAGACGGGGACGAGCGGCGCCCCTTCGCCGCCCGCGGCGACATCCTTGCTTCGGAAATCAT
>KN173879.1:32060-32162 GCA_000759655.1 Acidicaldus organivorans
AGACGCCGGCGAAGCTCCGCCGGGTAGGGGAGGGTGAGGGAGGGGCCGAAACGGCCAATCCGTACCCCGTCGGTCTCGAGGAGGGCGGCATCCACCCCGTCG
>JPYW01000122.1 GCA_000759655.1 Acidicaldus organivorans
GGCAGACCGGGGAGACGCAATGGGTCAAGCATCCTGAGCAGAAGGTCGAGCGCCTCGAAGGCTATGGCGGGGCGGGCGAGCCGATGGAGGCCAATGCGCCGCCCTTCTGGGGCTCGCCGGGCGATCATCAAAGCGGCCTTCCTGCCCATCCGGTGGGACATGCTGAGCCCGCCCTCAACCAGACCTATGCCACGCTGATGCTCACCCTGCTCGGGCGCGAGGCAGGGGGGCTTGCCGCCACGGATCGCGATCCGGCGGGCGATCTCGTCGATATCCGCCGCGACATCGAGGTGTTGCGCCAGAGTGGGGCGCCTTCCGTGCCCTGGGCGTGGTATCAGGAGGGGTTCGACTACGAGCCCAATGACCCGCCCGCCACCCGGCCCCAGGGCACGCATCAGGGCTATGTCTGGCATCACAACGGCCCTCAGTATTTCGGCTATCTCGCCAACGATCCGGAGATGGCCCGCCATCTGCACGGTCTCGCCGATGCCCTCGATGACATTGCAGGGCAGCGTCTGCCGAAAGAGGGCGGCGTCTTTTACATCCGCGGCGGCTACCGCAACATCTGGAACCTGGTTCCGGCCGCGCCCGATCCCCGCATCCGCGCCAAGTTCGGGGGCGATGACGATCATCCCGGCTATTCCGATTCCGAAATCAGTGAGGTGCTGCTCGCCCGTCTGGTCAACGCCATTGCCCAAAGCCCCTACTGGGCGGAGAGCGCGATCCTCATCACCTTCGACGAAGGAGGCGGGGCCTATGATCACGTGCCGCCGCGCATTCTGGTGCGCGGCCCGGACGGGACGGTGCTTTCGCGCGGCCCGCGCATCCCGCTCGTCTTGATTTCGCCTTACGCCCGCGCCGATGTCGTCTCGCACGAAGAGGGCGATCACAACGCCATCCTCCGCCTCATCGAAGCGCTGTTCGGCCGCCCTGCGCTCGCCTCGCTCCCCGACGAACGCGAGGCGATCGAGGGGGGGCGGCGCGAAGGGCTCGGCGATCATCTCGGCCCCAAGGATGAGGGGGTGGCGGGCGAGGGGGACCTCCTCTCCGCCTTCGACCCCGACCGGCTTTTCGGCCGCCGCGCCCCGTTGCCGCCCGCCTATGCGATGATCGCCCCGGCGCGGCTTGAAAAATTGCCGCTCGATGGCGGCGCGGGCTGCCGGGTGATCGGGGTCGCGCCGGTCGATCTGGAGAAGGGGATCGACAATTCTCCCCCGCCCGGCTTCAATCCCCGTCCGGAGACGGTTCCCGAGGGTTCGTGAGAGGAGGAGAGAGGAATGAAAAAAATCTGCATCATCGGCGCCTCGCGCGGGCTGGGGCTCGGCCTCGTCGAGCGGTTTCTGGAGGGGGGATTCGAGGTCTGGGCCACCCAGCGGGCGCCTTCGGCGGCGCTCGAAGCGCTGGCGCATCGCCATCGGGCGTTGCACCTCGCGACACTCGACATCAACCACATGAACGACATCGAGGCCTTCACCCAAAGCCTGGGGGCGGAGAAGTTCGACATCCTCTTCGTCAATGCCGGGGTGTCCTCGCGCGCCGAGGGCTCTCTCGCCGCCATCGCCGATAGCGAGATCTCGCGCGTCCTGTTCACCAATGCGGTGAGCCCCTTGCGGGTGGCCGAGGCGCTCGAGGGCTTCGTCGCCCCCGATGGCACGATCGGCTTCATGAGTTCGGTGCTGGGCAGCATCGCCCGCTGCGATGGCGGCGCCGAGCTCTACCGGGTGAGCAAGGCAGCGCTCAACATGGCGGTCGCCTGCTTCGCCCGACACCCCGGAAACCGTGACCGCACCGTGCTCCTCCTCCATCCGGGCTGGGTGCGCACCGACATGGGCGGGCCCAACGCGCCGCTCGACGTCGAGACCAGCACGCGGGGGCTCTATGCGGTGATCACCGGCCGCCACGGCACGGGGGGGTTGGCCTTCCTCGACTATCAGGGAGAGACCATTCCCTGGTGAGGAGGGGGCTTTGGTGAGACGGGATCCTCGGTGAAACGGGGCCTCTCCCTCCGCGCCCGTCTCCTCCTTCTCTTTCTCCTCTCCCTTCTCGCCCTCGGCGTGGTGGGCGGCCTCCTCATCGCGCTTTACCGGCAGTCTCAAGCCTATCGCGTGGCCAGCACCGAGGCGGTGCTGGTGCGGGCGGCCGATGCAATCGGCGCGGGCGTGGCGGTGGAGGGTGAGCGCCTTGCCACTACGCCGGACGCGGAGCGGCGGGCACGGCTCGCGGCCCTGGTCACCGCGGCCTTGCGCAACGCAGAAGGGGTGGAAGGCGGGGTGTGGCAGAAAGGGGTCGGGGTGATCGCCTATGCCTTTCCCACCTATGAGGGGAGCGGGGTGAAAACGGATGTCCCCGCCGCCGAGCTTCCCTCCATCACCGCGGTGAACGAGGCGGCCCTCGCCGAGGGGCAGGGGGCGTGGCGGCATCTCGTGCGGCCGCATGAGACGTTGATCCTCTACGCGCGCCCGCTTGGCCCCGCCGCCCCCGGCCTTTCCGCCTGGGTGATGGCCCGCGTCCGGGTCGATCCGGCGTTGCTCCCGCTCCGTCTCGCCTTCGCCGCGCTCTTCGTCATCGCCCTTCTGATCGCGCTGTGGCTGGGCGGGCTTGCCTGGCGCTGGGGGCGGGCTTTGGG
>KN173880.1:0-1853 GCA_000759655.1 Acidicaldus organivorans
ATCCCGCCCGCCGCGACGCCTCCTCCCGCTCTCTCCGCTGCCGCGCCGCCAACCGCCGCCCCGCCCTGGGGGCCCTGGTACCGCCATCTCGCAGTGCGCGACTGGCGGGGGGAGGTGGTGATGAAAGCGCCCGACGGCCAGCCGCTCCTCATCCTCGATCATGCCGGGGCGGGCCGCGTGGCGTTGCTGCTCTCCGATCAGATCTGGCTTTGGTCGCGCGGCCATCAGGGGGGCGGGCCGCAGCTCGAGCTCCTCAAGCGCACCGCGCACTGGCTGATGCGCGAGCCCGAACTCGAGGAGGAGGCGGTCTTCGCCGCGATCGACGGCGGCGAACTCACCGTCAAGGCCCGCTCGCTCGCCGCAACCCCGCCCGCCTCCGCTGAAATCACCCGCCCCGACGGGACCACGCTCACCCTTCCCCTCCATCCCACTGAGGCCGGGCTCGCTGCGGGCGAGATGGCGGCGACCGAGCCCGGGGTGTGGCGGGTGAAGGTGGGCGACCGCCTCGCCTATGCCTCGCTCGGGCTCGGCGATCCGCTGGAGATGGCCGATCTGCGGGTGACGGCGAGCCATCTCGCGGGTCTCGTCGCGGCGAGCGGGGGGAGCGTGCACTGGCTTGCCCCGAAGGGCGCCCCTGAACTCCGCCGCACGGCGCTTCGCGCCAGCCAGAGCGGGACGGACTGGATCGGGCTTCCCCGCAATCACGATCACTTGGTGACCGGCGTTTCGGCCATTCCGCTCTTGCCGGCCTGGGCGGCGTTGCTCATCATCCTTGGCATGATCCTCATCGCCTGGCGCGAGGAAGGCCGGTGAGGGACGTGAAAGGGAGGGCCGTGTCTTCCTGAACGTCGATTTTCCCGAACGAGGCACCTCCCCCGGCTCGTCGCCGCGCCGCGGCGGGGCAGCACTTCTCCTCGGCCTGGTCGGGCTTTCGGTGCTGGTCGGGCTGGCGAGCGGCAGCATCACCGAGCTTTCCGTCCATGACTGGTATCTCACCCTCAACCGCCCGCCCGGCACGCCGCCGCAGGGCGTTTTCCCCTTCGTCTGGCTGCCGCTTTACGTGCTGAGCGGGGTGGCGGCATGGCGGGTGGCGCGGGCCCCCTTCTTTCTTCTCTCGCGGAGGCAGCAGGCGCTCCGCGCCTGGGGCTGGCAGCTCATCTTCAACGCGCTGTGGAGCCCGGCCTTTTTCGGCCTCGAAAGCCCGCTCGCCGGGCTCCTCGTCATAGGCTTCCTGATTGGCGCCCTCATCACCGTGCTCTGGCGTTTCTGGCCGATCGACCGTACGGCGGGCGTCTTTCTCCTTCCCTATCTTCTCTGGGTGCTTTATGCGGCCTATCTCAATGCCGGTTTCTGGTGGCTGAACTGATGAGGGATGACGATGCGCGCAGTATCCTTCGCGAGACGGAAAGGCCCGGCCCGCCGCGGATGGGGGGTAGCGCTCGCCGTCGCGCTTGCCTCCGCGCCGTTGCCGCTTGCCGCGCAGGTGGCCACACCGGGCATCAGCGGTCCCGGCACGATGACCGGCGCCCCCGCGCCGGGCCCCGCGGGCTCCAACCCCTCCGACAAGGACAAGGCCTCCAACGCGCTCGCCCCGGCGCTGCCCGGCGCGGTGACCACTTCCGATTCGATCGCGCCTCCCACCAAGCCCGCCTCGGAGATGTCGCCCAATGACGAGCTCTTCGATGCGATCGAGCGCGGCGACATCCAGGCGGTGCGCGATGCGCTGAGCCGGGGGGCCAGCCTCGAGGCGCGCGACGTGCTCGGCGAGACGCCGATCGAGCTTGCGATCGATCTCGGCCGCCATGCCATCACCTTCACCCTGCTTTCCATGCGCGGCACCGGCGAGGGCGACG
>KN173880.1:1898-2118 GCA_000759655.1 Acidicaldus organivorans
GCCCGCTCGCCGGAGCGGCGAGCGGCGCCCTGGCCAGCGCCTCCGCCTTTACCGGCCGGCCCGATCCGGCCAATGGTTTCCTCGGTTTCGCCCCCCTCGTTCGCTGATCCCGCTGATCGATGCCCCTGAATCCCCCTCCCGGAGCCTTGCGATGATCCGACGCGCCCTCGCCCTTCTTCTCGCCGGAGCCGCCCTCCACGCCCCCATCGCTGAGGCGGCC
>KN173880.1:2191-6238 GCA_000759655.1 Acidicaldus organivorans
GAGAATTGCGTGCGTCCCGCGGAGAAAGCCGCCTTCGACGTCACCGCGCTCAAGAGCCGGCTCATGGTCACCGCCCTCGTCTGCAGCAGCCAGGAGCGCTACAACGCCTTCGTCACCCGCTACCGCGCCGAGCTCCTGCGCAATGACCGGGCGCTGCAGGCCTATTTCAACCGCGTCTTTGGCCGCCGCGGCCAGCAGCTCCGCGACGAGTACACCACCCAGCTCGCCAACAGCGAATCCCAGAACGGGCTCTCGCAGGGAAGCCTCTTCTGCCAGAACAACGTCCCCCTCTTCGACAAGGTGATGGCGGTGCCCGAACAGGGGCTCGCCGATTTCGCCGCGGGCCAGGCGATCGCCCAGCCGATCGCCGTCACCCCCTGCCCCGCCGCCCCCGCCCCCAAGAAGGGCAAGGCCAAGGCGAAGACGGTGAGCAGCAAGAGCACGAAGAGCGCGACCTGACGCGGGCGGCGGCGAGAGGACGCTCCTCCCCTCCCCCCGCCTCGTCCTCATAACTTCCTCACACCCTCCTCACCCCGGCCTGCCCTCGGTGATGGGCGGAGAGGATGCGCCGAACACTTCGGCGAAGGTCTCCCGCAGCGCCTCATCGAGCGCCTCGGCACTCACCGCGAGGCCGAGATCGGCGAGCGAGGTCACGCCATACTGGGTGAGCCCGCAGGGCACGATGCCCCCGAAATGGGAGAGGTCGGGGTCGCGGTTGATGGCGATTCCGTGCGAACTCACGAAGCGGCTGAGCCGCACGCCGAGCGCGGCGATCTTGCACTCCCCCCGTCCCGGCACCGCGACCCACACCCCGACCCGGCCCTCACGCCGCTCGCCCTGCACCCCGAATCGGGCCAAGGTGCGGATGATCCAGGTCTCGAGGGCTTCGACGAAGGCGTGCACGTCCCGCGCCGGCACCGCGCCATGCGGGCGGCGCAGATCGAGCATCAGATAAGCGATTCGCTGGCCGGGTCCGTGATAGGTCCACTGCCCGCCCCGCCCGCTCTTGAAGACCGGAAAACGGGGGACGAGCAGGTCTTCGGCCCGCGCCGAGACCCCGGCGGTATAGAGGGGGGGATGCTCGAGCAGCCACACACACTCCGCCGCTTCGCCTCTCTGGATCGCCGCACTCCGCGCCTCCATCGCGGCGAGCGCCTCCGGGTAAGAAACGAGACCTGGGCTGCGGAACCAGAGAGGAGCTGCGGCGGAGCGCGCCTCGGCGGCGGCAGGGTCTTGGGGTGAAAAAGCGCGAGGGGGGTAGGTTGCAGAGTGCATCGGCTTCGACTATATAGCGCGCCCGGGAGGTGAACGCCTCTCCTTATCGTGCGGTCGTGGCGGAATTGGTAGACGCGCAAGCTTGAGGTGCTTGTGGGGGCAACCCCGTGGAAGTTCGAGTCTTCTCGACCGCATAATTCCCTCTCCTGCCGTCTCGCCATAACGCCCGCGCAAGAGAAGGGCCGCTATGGACGAGGAACTACGTAAGGCAGCACTCGAGTATCACCGTCTTCCCCAGCCGGGGAAGCTCGCCATCCTTCCCACCAAACGCATGGCGACCCAGCGCGATCTGGCGCTGGCCTACTCGCCGGGCGTGGCCGCCGCCTCCGAGGCGATCGCCGCCGACCCCGAGGCGGCGCGCGATCTCACCGCGCGCGGCAATCTGGTCGCCGTCATCACCAACGGCACCGCGGTGCTGGGCCTGGGCGCGATCGGACCGCTCGCCGCCAAGCCGGTGATGGAGGGCAAGGCGGTCCTCTTCAAGAAATTCGCCGGGATCGACGTCTTCGACATCGAAGTGGATGCGACCGATCCCGACCGCTTCTGCGACATCGTCGCCGCGCTCGAGCCCTCCTTCGGCGCGATCAATCTCGAAGACATCAAGGCGCCCGAATGTTTCGAGATCGAAGAGAAATTACGGGCGCGGATGAAGATCCCGGTCTTCCACGACGACCAGCACGGCACGGCGATCACCGTCGCCGCCGCGGTGCTGAACGGGCTCCTCCTGCAGGGAAAGAAACTCTCCGAGGTGAGGCTCGTCACCTCGGGGGCGGGAGCGGCAGCACTCGCCTGCGTCGATCTCCTGGTGAGCATGGGGCTTCCCGTCGAAAACGTCATCCTCACCGACAAGGACGGCGTGGTGCGGAGCGACCGGCCCGGCATGCGCCCCAACATGGCGCGTTACGCCAAGCCCATCACTGCGACCCGTCTTGAGGAGGTGCTGGAGGGGGCTGATATTTTCCTGGGCCTTTCCGCCCCGCGCGTGCTCCGCCCCGAGTGGCTCGCCAAACTCGCCCCCCGCCCGCTCGTGCTGGCGCTCGCCAATCCGGAGCCCGAAATCGCGCCCGAGCAGGTGCGCGCGCTCCGGCCTGACGCGATCATCGCCACCGGCCGGTCGGACTATCCGAACCAGGTCAACAACGTCCTCTGCTTCCCCTTCATCTTCCGCGGCGCGCTCGACGTGGGCGCTACCACCATCAACGAGGCGATGAAGCGGGCGGCAGCGGAGGCGATCGCGGCACTCGCCCGGCGCGAGGCGAGCGAGACGGTGGCGGCGGCCTATGGCGGGGCCGCTCCCCGCTTCGGTCCCGACTACACCACCCCCAACCCCTTCGATCCGCGCCTCATCCTCGAGATCGCCCCCGCCGTGGCGCGGGCGGCGATGGAGTCGGGCGTGGCGCGCCGCCCGATCGCCGATTTCGCCCAGTACCAGCGCGAGCTCGAGCGTTTCGTCTATCGCTCCGGCCAGGTGATGCGCCCCGTCTTCGAGCGGGCCCGCACGCTCCCCGCAAGGCCCCGCATCGTCTATGCCGAAGGGGAGGACGAGCGCGTGCTGCGCGCGGTGCAGACCGTGCTCGATGACGGGCTTGCCCATCCGGTGGTGATCGGGCGGCGGGCGGTGATCCTCGAGAAGGCCCGCGAGCTCGGGCTGCGTCCCGATTTCGCCGAGCGCATCGACCTCCTCGACCCGGAGGCCGATGAGGCGCGTATCCCCCCCCTCATCCGCCCCGATCAGCTCAAGGTGGGCCGCCGCGGCGGCGGGCGGCACGCCGCGGCGGCCCGCCTTGAGCTGATAGGGGCGGATGAGGGGGGTGATACGCGCCTCATCCGCCCCTATCAGCTCAAGGTGGGCCGCCGCGGCGTGCCGCCCGCCGCCGCGGCGCGCCGGGTGCGCACCCGCCCGAGCGTGGTCGGCGCCATGCTGCTCGCCGAAGGTCTCGTCGATGCCGCCCTGGTCGGCGGCACCGGCGACTGGTGGCAGCACATGAAATACGTCTTTCCCATCATTCCGCGGGCGGAAGGGATCTCGCGGGTCTATGCGCTCTCGGTGATCATCCTCGCCACCGGCGTGCTCTTCCTCTGCGACACCCACTGCAATCTCGATCCCACCCCGGAGCAGATCGCCGAGATGGTGGGGCTCGCCGCCCCGCTGGTCGCCCGGTTCGGCCTCACCCCTAAGGCGGCCCTCTTGTCGCACTCCAATTTCGGCGCCTCCGACAGCGCCTCGGCGCGCAAGATGCGCACAGCACTCGGGCTCATCCGCGAACGCCTCCCCGAACTCGAGATCGATGGCGAGATGCACGCCGATGCCGCCCTCAGCGCGGCGATCCGCGAGCGGATGGTCCCCGACAGCCATCTCACCGATACCGCCAATCTCCTCGTCTTTCCCAATCTCGACGCGGCGCATATCGCGCTCAACCTGCTCAAGGCAGCCTCCGAGGGCCTCGTCATCGGCCCCATCCTGATGGGCCTGGCCAAGCCGGTGCACGTTTTGGTGCCGAGCGTGACCGCCCGGGGAATCGTCAACATGACCGCCCTTGCCGCGACCGAGCGGTTTTGGCAGGAAAAACGTCTCGAGACGGGAGGCGAGGAGGAACGCCGATGAAACCACTCCGCAAGGCGGTGCTGCCGGTCGCAGGCCTCGGCACGCGCTTTCTGCCCGCGACCAAGGCCACCGCCAAGGAGATGCTGCCGGTGGTGGACAAGCCCCTCATCCAGTATGCGATCGAGGAGGCGCGCGCCGCCGGCATCGAGCAGTTCTGCCTCGTCACC
>KN173880.1:6323-7749 GCA_000759655.1 Acidicaldus organivorans
GGACGCGGCAAGACGGCGATCGTTGAGCATTTCGACATCGCCTTCGAACTTGAGGCGGTGCTGCGCGAGCGGAAGAAGGCGGATGCGCTCGCCCTGCTCGAAGGCACCGTGCTCGAGCCCGGCGCCATCGTCACCGTCCGCCAGCAGGAGCCGCTCGGGCTCGGGCACGCGATCTGGTGCGCCCGCGCCTTCGTCGGCGAGGATCCCTTCGCCATCCTGCTCCCCGATGATCTGGTGCTGAGCGAGACCCCCTGCCTGTCCCAGCTCGCCGCGGTCTATCGCGAGACGGGCGGGAACGTGGTGGCGCTCCAGGAAGTGGCGCTCGAGGAGACCTCGCGCTACGGCATCGTGAGGGTGGGGCGGGATGACGGGAAATTGGTCGAGATCACCGGCCTCGTCGAGAAACCCGCCCCCGAGGCCGCGCCCTCACGGCTTTCGATCATCGGGCGCTACGTGCTGCAGGCCGAGGTCATCACCCATCTCTCCCGCTTCGAACGCGGCGCCGGGGGTGAGGTGCAGCTCACCGACGCGATGGCCAAGATGATCGGCCGCATGCCGTTCCACGGGCTCCGCTTCGAGGGGCGGCGGTTCGATTGCGGCGACAAGGCGGGCTTCCTCGAGGCCCAGATCGCCTTTGCCCTGCGTCGTCCCGATCTCGCCGACAAGGTCCGCGCCTTCCTCCCCCGCTATCTCGAGAGCTGAGCCCCGCCCCGCGGCCATTTTCTGAGACGCTTTCCGGAGCACCGCCGATGAGCCTCGCCCCCCTGCATGACGCGCTGAGCACCCTCACCACCCGCCTGCGCGCCGGCTTCCGCCACCGTTTCGCCCCCTCCCTGCTCCGCGAATACGATGTGCGGGGGATCGTCGGCGAGACGCTGAAGGAGGAGGATGCCGCGGCGCTCGGTCTCGTCTTTGGGAGCCTGATCGGCGAAGGCGGCGGGAGCCGGATGGTGGTGGGCTATGACGGGAGGCTCTCCTCGCCCGCCCTCCTCGAAGTGCTCACCGCCGGGCTGCTCGCCTCGGGGCGTGAGGTCACACTGATCGGCCTCTGTCCCACCCCGATGCTCTATTTCCACGCCACCGTCGGTGCCTATGACGGGGCGATGATGATCACCGGCAGCCACAACCCGCCCAACTACAACGGCTTCAAGATGATGCTGAAGGGCAAGCCGTTCTATGGGGCGGCGATCCAGGAGCTCGGGACGCGCGCTGCAGAAGGGCGCGTGGCGGGCGGGACGGGACGGCTCGGCTTTATTCCCCTCGATGAGGCGCGCGAGGCTTATGTCGCCCGCCTTCTCCAAGACGCCCCGCGCGGGGACCGGGCGCTTTCCGTGGTGTGGGATCCGGGCAATGGCGCGGTGGGCGCCGTGCTCGAGCGGCTCACCGCACGGCTTCCCGGCCGGCATGTCATCATCAACGGCACGGT
>KN173880.1:7854-9000 GCA_000759655.1 Acidicaldus organivorans
CGATGGCACATTCCCCGCCCATCACCCCGATCCCGCCGTGTCGCGCGGCCTCGCCGAGCTCATCGCCCGCGTCCGCGCCGAGCGGGCGATGAGCTCGGTGAGGTTGCGCGGCACGGTCGATGGCACATTCCCCGCCCATCACCCCGATCCCACCGTGCCGCGCAACCTCACCGAGCTCATCGCCCGCGTCCGCGCCGAGCGGGCCGATCTCGGCATCGCCTTCGACGGCGACGGTGACCGGATCGGCATCGTCGATGATGCGGGCGAGATCCTGTTCGGCGACCAGATCATGGTGCTGCTCGCCCGCGACGTGCTCAAGGCGCGGCCGGGGGCGACCATCATCGCCGACGTCAAGGCAAGTGAGGTCCTGTTCGACGAAATCGCCCGCGCCGGGGGCAAGCCCTTGATGTGGAAGACCGGGCACAGCCTGATCAAGGCGAAGATGGCGGAGACCGGCGCGTTGCTCGCGGGCGAGATGTCGGGCCACATCTTCTTCGCCGACCGTTGGTACGGCTTCGATGACGCGCTTTATGCCGCGGTGCGTTTCCTCGCCATGCTCGCCCATGAGGAGAAGCCGCTCTCAGCACTGCGCGCCGCCCTCCCCGCCCGCCGCGCCACGCCCGAGCTCCGCTTCGACTGCCCCGAGGAGCTCAAGTTCGGCAAGGTCGCCGAGATCGCCGCCCGGCTGCGCGCCGCAGGGGCAGAGGTCGATGAGACGGATGGGGTGCGGGTGAAGACGCCGGAGGGATGGTGGCTGCTCCGCGCCTCCAACACCCAGGCCGTTCTGGTTGCCCGCGCCGAGGCTGAGGACGAGGCGGGGCTCGAGCGGCTCAAGGCGGCGATCGCCGAAGCGCTCGCCGAGGTGGGGCTCGAGGCGCCCGACTTCTCCGGCGCGCATGCCGGACACTAGGCCCAAGCCCTTGGCCTTCCGCCCCGAATGCGGCTAATGGGCGCCCCATGCGCCATTTCCTCGACTTCGAAAAGCCGATCGCCGAGCTCGAGAGCAAGATCGACGAGCTCCGCCGCATGGCCGAGCCCAACGGCCTCAACATCGCCGAAGAGATCCAGCGCCTCACCGAGAAGGCGGACCGCCAGCTGCGCGCGACCTACGCCAAGCTCACCCCGTGGCAGAAGACGCAGGTGGCG
>KN173880.1:9109-11495 GCA_000759655.1 Acidicaldus organivorans
CGCCATCCCGACCGGCCCAAGGCGAGCCATTACATCGGGCGGCTGATCACCGACTTCCCCCCGCTCGCGGGGGACCGCCTCTATGGCGAGGACGCGGCGGTGATCGGCGGAGTGGGGCGTTTCCAGGGACGCGCCGTGGTGGTGCTCGGCACCGAGAAGGGCTCGGATACCGAAAGCCGCATGCGCCACAATTTCGGCATGGCCCGCCCGGAGGGCTATCGCAAGGCAAAGCGTCTGATGGCGCTCGCCGGGCGGTTCGGGCTTCCCCTTCTCACCTTCGTCGATACCTCGGGCGCCTTCCCTGGCGTGGAGGCGGAGGCGCGCGGGCAAGCGGAGGCGATCGCGAGCGCGATCGAGGCCTGCCTCACCGCGCCGGTGCCGCTGATCGCCACCATCATCGGCGAGGGCGGCTCTGGCGGGGCCATCGCGCTTGCCGCGGGCGATAGGGTGCTCATGCTGGAGCATGCCGTCTATTCGGTGATCTCGCCCGAAGGCTGCGCCTCCATCCTCTGGCGCGATGCCAAGGCCGCGCCCCAGGCGGCGGAAGCGCTCCGCCTCACCGCCGAGGATCTCCGCAAGCTCGGCCTCATCGATCAGGTCATCCCCGAGCCGATCGGGGGAGCGCATCGCGATCCGGAGGCGGCGATCGGGGCGGTGGGCGAGGCGATCGCCGCCGTCCTTCCCCCCTTGCTCGCCCTCGAGCCCGAGCGGCTGATCGCCGAGCGGCGCGAGAAATTCCTCGCCATGGGCCAGAAGGGATTGAACTGAAGGTGGGGGAGCCCCCTTCATTGCCAGAAGGAAAGACTGTCCAGGGGTGATGAGGCGATATAAGGGGGCGATATGGAGGGATTTGACGGGGGCGATGAGGGGGAGAACATCGCGTCATGAGTGAAGGCTCCGCCCCGGGCGCGGCGGTGGCGTGGCGGCCGCGGGCCAATCCGTGGGCGATCGCGGTGGTGGTCACCCTCGCCGCCTTCATGGAGATCCTCGATACCACCATCGTCAATGTGAGCCTGCCCCATATCGCGGGCTCGATGTCGGTGAGCTACGACGACGCGACCTGGACGCTCACCTCCTATCTGGTGGCGAACGGGATCGTGCTGCCCATCTCCGGCTGGCTCGGCCGGCTCCTGGGCCGCAAGCGCTATTTCCTGATCTGCATCGCCGCCTTCACCCTGTTTTCCTTTCTCTGCGGCATGGCGACCTCGCTCGCCCAGCTCATCGTCTTTCGCCTCTTTCAGGGGTTTTTCGGCGGCGGGCTGCAGCCCAACCAGCAATCGATCATCCTCGATACGTTCGAGCCCGCCCAGCGCGGACGCGCCTTTTCGGTGGTGGCGATCGCCACCATCTTCGCCCCCGTCATCGGCCCCACGCTCGGGGGCTGGATCACCGACAACTACACCTGGCGCTGGGTGTTCCTGATCAACGTGCCGGTGGGGATCTTCGCCTTTTTCGCGGTGGCCGATCTCGTCGAGGATCCGCCCTGGCTCAAGGCGGAAAGCGCCAAGCGGCAGGGGATCGACTATATCGGGCTCGGTCTGATCGCGCTTGGCATCGGCTCGCTGCAGATCATGCTCGACCGCGGCGAGGACAATGACTGGTTCGCCGACCCCACCATCCGCCTCTTCGGCCTCATGGCCGCCGCCGGGCTGATCGGCGCGGCGATCTGGCTTTCGGTGGCGCGCAATCCGGTGGTCAACCTGAAAGTGCTACGCGACCGCAACTTCGCGCTCGGCTCGCTGATGATCTTCATGATCGGCTCGATCCTCTATTCGAGCGCGGTGCTGATCCCACAGCTCGCCCAGGAGCAGCTCGGCTACACCGCGATGCTGGCCGGGCTTCTCCTCTCCCCCGGTGCGATCCTCATTCTCTTCCTCATCCCCATCGTCAGCCGCCTCATGGGGCGCATCCAGGCCCGCTACCTCGTCTTCTTCGGCTTCTTCTCGCTCGGGTCGGCGCTCGCCTACGCCCACACCCTGGTCCCCGACATCGACTATTGGACGCTCGCCTCGATGCGCGCCGCCCAGACTTTCGGGCTCGCCTTCCTCTTCGTGCCCAACAGCGCGCTCGCCTACGCCACCCTGCCGCGCAGCGGCAACGCCGATGCGACCGCGCTTTACGTCTTGTTCCGCAACATCGCGGGCTCGATCGGCATTTCGCTTGCCACCGCCGCCGAGACCGAGCGCACCCAGGCCCGCCGCGCCTATCTCGTCGATCACCTCACCCCGCTCGATCAGCCCTATGTCGCGCTGAAGAGTGATCTCGCCCACACCCTCTTCTCGCATGGGACGCCGCTTTCCCACGCCGCCGCCACCGCGGATGGGCTGATCAACATGATGCTGCAGAACCAGGCGGCGATCCTCGCCTATACGGACGTTTTCGCCAT
>KN173880.1:11739-16530 GCA_000759655.1 Acidicaldus organivorans
TTCTCGCCGATCCGCACCGCCCGCGGCGGAGGCGGCGGGCACTGAAGGGAGCGCCCCGGCGCGATCAGGTCTTGCCCGAGGTGCTCGTGGGCGCGGCGGCGGCGGGAAGGTCGAACGTCACCACGTGATCGGTGGCGGCGGGGGTTTTGGTCACCACGTGCAGCACGAGTTGGGCACCTCCGAGATCGGCGAGATTGGCGTCCTTGGGCAGATGGAAGAAGAGGAAGCCCGAGCGGAAGGTGCCCGGCTCGAGGCTGAGATTGTTGGTGAGCGCCTTGTAATTGAGATCGCGCCCGAAGGGCGTGGTATCCGGCGCGGGCTGCGAGAACGGGGTGGGCAGCACCCAGATCACCGAGCCGAGGCCCAATGTCATCACGGTGAAGCCGACCACCGCCGCGTTGAACAGGTCCTCCTTGACCGGGGCGAGCGGATTGGCGGCGGGCCAGGCGACATCGTAGGTCTCTTTGGGCGAGATCGCCGGGTAGTAGCGGTCCTTGTAGGCGATATAGGCCGAGTCGATGAGGACGTCGGTCGCGTTCTTGTCCTCGGAGGAGACGGTGAGCTGCACCACGGCGATGTGGCCGCGCCAGAGCCCGTGCTTGCCGGGGAAGGCCTCGTGGATGGTCTCGGGGTGATTGTAATAGAGCACCGAGACCTTGATCCCCGTCCCCGGCACGGCGGCGAGGTTGGGCACTTTATCGGGCGGCGGCATGGCGATGGGGCGAGGCTCGTAAGACTCGCTGCAGGCGGCGAGCATCAAGAGCGCGCTTCCCGCCGCAAGCATCCGGCGGGGGAAAAAAGGACGGGGCTTGGCGAGAGCCGGTCGCATCATCGCTCCGAAACTCCTTCGTTCAGGATGTCGCTGAACTGACTGAATAGAGAGGCCCCAAGTGTCGGCGCCCCGATTGGTTCCGGTCAACCGCTCACGGGTTGCGCCCGGCTCGCTTTGGCGTGAGGCGTGATGAAAAAACCGGGAGATTTTCGTCGTTTGTTCTCTGCCCCCTTGTCTTTGCCGTGGAATGGTTTATTCCGCCGCTCCGGTTCGGGAGGAAAAGCGTGGAGAAATTGATCGAGATCGAAGGGCTCACCAAACGGTTCGGCGCCTTCACCGCGGTGGATGGCGTCTCCTTTTCGGTGAGCCGCGGCGAAGTGCTCGGCTTCCTTGGCCCCAACGGCGCGGGCAAATCGACCACCATGAAAATGCTCGCCGGTTTCGTCGCCCCCACCGCCGGCACCGCCCGGCTCGGCGGGCGCGACGTGCAGCGGGAGACGGTCGCCGCCCGCCGCCTGCTCGGCTATCTCCCCGAAGGGGCACCGCTCTATCCGGAAATGACGGTGACGGGATTTCTCCGCTTCATCGCCGAGGTGCGCGGCTTCCGGGGGGCGGAGGCGCGCGAGCGCATCGCGCGCGTGATGGAACTGACCAATCTCCACGGCGTGCGCGAGCTTCCCATCGAGACCCTGTCGAAGGGTTTCAAGCGCCGGGTCGGGCTCGCCCAGGCTCTCCTCCACGACCCGCCCATCCTCGTCCTCGATGAGCCGACCGACGGGCTCGATCCCAACCAGAAACACGAAGTCCGCACCCTGATCCAGCGCATGGCCCCGGAAAAGGCGATCATCATCAGCACCCACATCCTCGAAGAGGTGGAGGCGGTCTGCACCCGCGCCATCATCATCGCCCGCGGCCGGGTGATCGCCGACGCCCCGCCCGCCGAGCTCGCCAAACGGCACCCCTCGGGGAGCCTCGAAGAGACGTTCCGGGCGCTCACCACCGCCCCGCTCGCGGAGGCCGCCTGATGGGACCGGTGCTCGCCGTGATGCGCCGCGAGTTCGCGGGCTACTTCGCGACACCGGTGGCCTGGGTGTTCATCGTCATCTTCCTCGTCCTCCAGGGCACGCTCACCTTCAGCCTCGGCGGGTTCTTCGAGCGCGATCAGGCCGATCTCATCCCCTTCTTCCAGTTCCTGCCCTGGGTTCTGGTCCTCCTCGTCCCCGCCATCACCATGCGGCTCTGGGCCGAGGAACGGCGGCTCGGCACGATCGAGCTCCTCCTCACCCTGCCGCTCTCCCAGGGGCAGGCGGTGGGCGGCAAATTCCTCGCCGCCTGGGCCTTCACCCTGGTGGCGATCCTCCTCACCTTCCCCTTCGTCATCACCGTCAATGTGCTCGGAAGCCCCGACAACGGCGCGATCGCCGCGGGCTATCTCGGAAGCCTGCTCGTTGCCGGAGCCTTCCTCGCCATGGGGGCGGCCTGCTCGGCGCTGACCAAGAGCCAGGTGATCGCCTTCGTCATCGGGGTGGCCCTCTGCTTCGTCTTCGCGGCGAGCGCCTTTCCGGTGGTGACCGATTTCTTGAGCCACAACCTCCCCCTGCTTGCCACCATCGCCCGCAAGCTCTCGCTGATCGACCGTTTCCAGAATTTCGTGCGCGGCGTGATCCGGCTGCCTGATGTCGTCTATCTCGCCTCGCAGATCGTCTTCTGGCTCACCGTGAACACCCTCCTCCTCGAACACAAGAAAGCGGATTGACGATGAGCCGCACGCTCTCCTCGCTGCTTGGCCTCCTGGGCCTCGCCCTGCTCCTCGTCGGTCTCAACGTGATCGTCGAGGAGACCTGGCCCGATGCGGAGCTCGATCTGACCCAAGGCCATATCTACACCCTCTCGCCGGGAACACGGGCCATCCTCGCCGGGCTTCGCCAGCCCATCACGCTCCGGCTCTTCTATTCGCGCGAGCTCGGCGCCCGCGCCCCGTTCTATGACGGCTATCACGAGCGGGTGCTCGCCATGCTCGAGCAATATGCCCGCCTCGCCCATGGCATGATCCGGCTCGAAGTCTATGACCCCGAGCCATTCAGCGACGCCGAGGACAAGGCGCTGAGCTTCGGGCTGCAGGCGGTGCCGGTCGATCAGAGCGGCACGCAGGTATTTTTCGGTCTCGCCGGGACCAATCTCCTCGACGACGAGCGGGTCATCCCCTTCTTCCAGCAGGAGCGCGAGCGTTTCCTCGAATACGACCTCACCCGCCTCGTCTATGAACTCTCCAACCCCAAGCGCCCGGTGGTGGGGCTGATGTCGCCGCTGCCGCTCGATGGCGATCCGCGGCTGATGATGATGGCCCAGGGGCGCGGGCGGGCCGGGCAGCCCTGGGTTGCGACCATGCTGCTCCGCCAGAGCTTCACCGTGCGCAACGTGCCGCTCGATACCTGGCAGATCGATCCCTCGATCGACGTGCTCCTGCTCGCCCAGCCGCAGAACCTTCCGATCAACACCCAGTATGCGATCGACCAGTTCGTGATGCGGGGCGGCAGGCTCCTGCTCCTGGTCGATCCGCTGAGCAGCGCCGAGGCCGAGCTTCCCGGCCCCGGCGGCATGCCGCAGACCGACACCACCTCCGACCTCCACACCCTGCTCGATGCCTGGGGCATCGCCTATGACCCCAATCAGGTGGTGGGCGACCTCTCCGGGGCGTGGCGGGTGCGGGCGGGGCCCGAGGACCGGATGTCGGTGACCGACTACGTCCCCTGGTTCAACATCCGCGCCGGGATCAATCACGACGATCCGGCGATGGCGGAGCTCAGCCAGGTCACGGTGGCCGATCCGGGATTCATCGCCAAGAAAGCGGGAGCCGACATCACCTTCACCCCCCTCCTCACCTCGAGCCCGCGCTCGGGGCTGATCCCGGCCGAGAAGCTCCGCTTCAACCCCGATCCGGCGCAGATCCTTGCCGGCTTCAAGCCCGAAGGCGGGCCGCGAGTGATCGCCGCCCGCATCACCGGGACGCTGAAATCCGCCTTCAAGGGCCCGCCCGATCCGCCCCAAGGCAAGGAGCGGCCCAAGGATCTCCCCCCCTTCAAGGACCATACCGACAAGCCCGCCCATCTCGTGGTGATCGCCGACTCGGACGTGCTCGCCGACCGCTTCTGGGTCCGTTTCAATGATTTCTTCGGCCAGCAGGACGCCGAGCCCTTCTCCGACAACGGCCCCTTCATCGCCAATGTGGTGGGAACGCTCGCCGGGTCGGACGCGCTGCTCGGCCTGCGCGCCCGCGGCTCGGGGAGCCACCCCTTCACCGTGGTCGATGACATCCAGCGCCGCGCCGAGCTCCAGTTCCGCCGCACCCAGCAGGACCTGCAGAAACACCTCGAAGAGACCGAGAAGAAACTCGCGAGCCTGCGCGAAGGCACCGGCCAGCAGGGCGCGGCGGCGGCGGTGCTGACGCCCGAGCAGCGCGCCGCAATCGAGGCCGCCAACCGCGAGATCATCGCCACCCGTGAGAAGCTGCGCGCGGTGGAGCGGGCGCTCAAGGAGGACATCGACCGCCTCGCCATGGAGCTGCGGCTCGCCGACATCGTCCTCGTCCCCGCCCTGCTCACCCTGGTCGCGATCGGGCTCGGCATCGTCCGCCACCGCCGCCGCGGCCAGGCGCGCACCTGAGGGAGCTCCCATGAAGAGCCGCACCAGCCTCATCCTGCTCGTCCTCGGTATCGTGGTCTTCGCCGCCGGGTTGATCATCGCCGAACAGCAGCGCATCACCCCGCTCGTCGAGGCGCGCGGCGAGAGTACCCCCGCCTTTCCCGATCTCGCCGGCAAGCTCGACCAGGCGGCGCGGATCGAGATCACCACCCATGACAAGCGCCTCACCCTGGCGCGCGATGGAGACCGGTGGCGGCTTCCTGACCACGGCAACTATCCGGCGATCGCGAGCCGGGTGCATGGGCTGCTTTCGGGCCTCGTCGAGCTTCGTCTCACCGAGAAGCGGACCGCCGATCCCGCCGACTTCGCCCGGCTCG
>KN173880.1:16602-17117 GCA_000759655.1 Acidicaldus organivorans
GCCTCGATGCGCCGCAGAACGCGGGCTCGGAGGCCAAGGAGATCCGCCTCCTCGACGCCAAGGGCAACGTGCTCGCCGATCTCATCGTGGGCCATGTCCGCCCGAGCCCGGAGGCGAGCCAGCCCGATCAGCTCTTCGTGCGGCTGGGCGGGGTGAACCAGGCCTGGCTCGCTTCGGGCACGCTCGAGGCCGATCCCGATCCCGGCCTCGAGCGTGCCCGAAGCGAGCCGGGCCTGGTTCACCCCGCCCTGTCGCACGAAGAGCTGATCGGGCTGGCTCGCTTCGGGCACGCTCGAGGCCGATCCCGATCCCGGCCTCTGGATGGACCGCGACATCGTCAATATCAGCCGCGACAAGATCGCCAAGGTGGTGATCGACCATCTCGGCCCGCCACCCGTCCGTCTCGAGCTCACCCGGCAGGGCGACAAGCTCGTCGTCACCGAGCCCGCCGATCATCCAGTGCTCGATCAGTTCAAGATCGACACCCTCAACCGCGACCTCGAGTTCCTGAGTTT
>KN173880.1:17183-17328 GCA_000759655.1 Acidicaldus organivorans
GGCAAGGAAAAGGACGAGGCCGACCGGCTCAATGCGAAGCTCGCCGGCNCGGGTGGTCTTCACCACCTCGGAGGGGCTTTCGGTCGCAGCCGATGTCTCGGCGCAAGGGAATGACGTCTGGGCGGTGTTCAGCTTCGCCGGCGAG
>KN173880.1:17597-17763 GCA_000759655.1 Acidicaldus organivorans
CCCGACCGGCCGCTGGTCGGGCTCGGCGTGGCGGTGCTCCGGCCAGGCGCGGTTCTGCTGGTCCGCCGCGGCCATGCGCCGGCCGCGGGGGCGTGGAGCCTTCCCGGCGGGGCGCAGAGGCTCGGCGAGACCGCCGAAGAGGGAGCGCGGCGGGAACTGCGCGAGG
>KN173880.1:17970-18063 GCA_000759655.1 Acidicaldus organivorans
GGACGCATCCTCTATCACTACACCATCCTCGATTTCGCCGCNNNTACGCGCTCGCCATCCCTGGCTGGCAGCCCGCCACCATCGTCCCGAGCC
>KN173880.1:18180-20152 GCA_000759655.1 Acidicaldus organivorans
GAACTCGCGGGCTACGTGGACAGCATCCATCGCGATGCGGCGGGACGCATCCTCTATCACTACACCATCCTCGATTTCGCCGCGCTCTGGCGGGGAGACGCGCCCCGCCCCGGCTCGGACATCACCGAACTCGCCTGGGCGGAGTTCGGGGAGTTCGACGCCTTCGCGCTTTGGTCCGAGGCGCGGCGCATCATCGCCCGCGCCCGCACCCTCCTCGGCCTCTGAGCCTCTTCCCTTCCGGGCTTCCCGCCGCGGCGGACGGCTGCCTCAGCCGAGGAGGGCGCGCTGATACTGGACGGGTAGCGCCGGGCTCACCCCGAGCGCGCCCTCCTCGGCTGCGGCAGCCGTCCGCCGCGGCGGGAAGCCCGGCAGGGAAGAGGCTCAGAGGCCGAGGAGGGCGCGCTGATACTGGACGGGTAGCTCCGGGCTCACCCCGAGCGCGCGCGCCGCGCGCAGCGGCCAGGCGGGGTCGGCGAGGATGGCGCGGGCGAGCAGCACGATGTCGGCCCGACCATTGCCGAGGATCTCCTCGGCGTGGAACGGATCGCGGATCAGGCCGACCGCGCCAGTGGCGATCTTCGCCTCGCGGCGGATCAGATCGGCGAAGGGCACCTGATAGCCGGGATGGAGCGAGGGGATCTTCTGGTCGAGCGAGATCCCGCCCGAAGAGCAGTCGATCAGATCGACATCGCCCCGCGCGGCGAGTTTTTTGGCAAGCCGTACCGTGTCCTCAGGGGTGAGGCCGCCCGGCATCCAGTCGGTGCAGGAGAGGCGGACGAAGAGGGGCAGCTCGGCGGGCCATTCGGCGCGCACCGCATCGATCACCTCCATCAGGGCGCGCGCGCGGCCATCGAGGTCGCCGCCATAGGCGTCGGAGCGTCGATTGCTGATCGGCGAGAGGAAGGAGTGGAGCAGGTAGCCGTGCGCGGCGTGGATCTCGACGATCTTGAACCCCGCCTCCCGCGCCCTGCGGGCGGTTGCGGCGAATTCCTCGACGATGCGGGCGATGCCAGAGGGGGTGAGCGTCTCGGGAACGGTATGCCCTTCGGCGAAAGGAATGGCGCTTGGGGCAAGCGGCGTCCACCCCCCCTTCTCGGGCGGGATCGGCTTGTTGCCCTCCCAGGGGGGCGTGACCGAGGCCTTGCGCCCGGCATGGGCGATCTGGATGGCGGGCACCGCGCCGAGACGGCTGATCAGGCTGGCAAGGCGGGCGAGGAAGGCCTGATGGGCGTCGGTCCACAGACCAAGGCAGTAGGGGGTGATCCGCCCCACCGCCGAGACATGGGTCGCCTCGACGAAGACGATGCCGGCCCCGCCTGCCGCCTTGGCGCCGAGGTTCTGGATGTGCCAGTCATTGCCGAGCCCCTCCTCGGCGCTGTACTGGCACATCGGCGAGACGGCGATCCGGTTGCGCGCCGTCACGCTGCGGAAGGTGACGGGACGGAACAGATGGGGGCGTTCGCTCATCGCGCGTTCTCCTCTTTGCTCATCATCAGCTGCGCTATGATTGCGTAAATGGCCCGGACCGGCCGGGCAAGGGGGCGCGCCTCAGCCCAGCCCTGAAGCGGCTTCCGTCCCGGAAGGCTAGAACGAATCGAGCAGGCGCTCGATATAGTGGAGTTCCTCGGGCGGGCGGGTGCGCTCGCCCTCGCGGCGGCGAAGCTCGTCCTCGATGCGGCGGCTCTCGGTTGCCTCGAAACTGTCCGGCACGGTGACGTCGCTCGCATCATCCGCCCCGCCATGGCCCTCCTCGACGGCGCGGCCCAGGGGGTCGAGACGGAATTGCGAGGGCTGGCCCCAGCCGGAGGGATCGGGCGTGCCCCCGCCGCCCTGACGGGTGACGCTCTCCACGCCCCCTGAGCCTTCCCCCTCGCCCTCCTCGTCATCCCCCTGCCCCTCGCCGCGCGCTTCGGCGCGCGCCTTGGCCATCGCGGTGCCGCCCTCGACGAGCGCGCTCAGCGCTTCGGTTTCC
>KN173880.1:20454-20536 GCA_000759655.1 Acidicaldus organivorans
CTCGGTGAAATTCTGCTTCGCCTCGTCGCCGACCGGCCCCACTTTCTTGCGGAAGGCGGCGAGCGCCTGACGCAGCGCGGCC
>KN173880.1:20928-21825 GCA_000759655.1 Acidicaldus organivorans
CCCCGGCGCGGGGCGGGATGGAAAAAGAGGGAAAGCGGGGGAGACATGCCGGGAGGCGGGACGAGCGTCTGCGGCATGTCCCAGCTCTCGCCGCGGGCCTGCTTGGCCGCCTCCAGGCGGCGCTCGGCGTGATCGAGCAGCCCCTGCTCCCCGCGGGCGATCGCCTTGAGCTCCTCGGCCTCCTTTTCCGCCTGCCGCCGCGCCGCCTCGCGCGCCTTGTCCGCCGCCGCTCGGCGCTGGGCGCGAAGGGCGCGGAGCTCGCGTTCGAGCGCGGCCATGTCCTGCTTCGCCTCGGCGAGCCGTCCGGCGGCGAGATCCTCCTGCATCTTGCGGGCGAGCGCCGAGAGGGTGCGGGCATCCACCACGCGGTCAGGCTTGGCATCAGGCGGGGCGGGTTTCGCCTCACGGGCCAGGGCGTCGAGATAGGATTCGAGCGCGGCCTGGAGTTCGGCGGCGAGCCGTTCGAGCTCGGCGCGATCGGCCTTGCCGGTCTCCTTCGCCCGCTCCATCGCCTCGCGCAGCTGCTTCTCCGCCGCCGCCACCCGGCGCGCCGCCTCGCCGCGGCGGCCTTCCTCGAAATGGAGCGCGAGCTCCCACATCCGCGCCTCGGCTTCGGGAATGGCGGCGGGATCGGGATTGCGGCGGAGGAGTGCGGCGATCGCCTGGTAATTGAGGTAGCCGCCGTAATCGTGGCCAAAGAGCGTGGTATCGGCCGCCCCTTCGGCGAGGATGGCAAGCGCCCCGGCCCGCGCGGCAGCGTCGCGGATCAGCACCCGGCGGGCCTCGATCAGGCGGCGGGCGAGCGGATGGGTGAAGTGCCGCTCCGGCAGAAGGACGGTGACCTCGGCGCTCTCCCCGGCAAGCCCCGCCACGTCATGGCCCTCGAGATGGGCGCGC
>KN173880.1:21935-22326 GCA_000759655.1 Acidicaldus organivorans
ACCGGAAGCCCGGCCCAAGGGCTCGCGGTGAGATCGAGCGCGGCGCGCCCGCTCGCCGGCCGTCCCGCGGCAACCGCGAGCGGCACCCGCACCGGCGGTTCGGTCTCATGGCCGAGCGGCACGAAGACGAAGGCGAGATCGCGCATCCCCCATTGGTCTTCCGCCTTCCAGGCAAGCCGCAGGAGGGCGTGACGCGGATCGGCGGAGGGCGGCGTGGTGAAGGAGAGGAGCGGCTTCTGGTTGGGAATGACCGAAAGATCGAGGCCGAGATGATACCACCACCCCACCCGCAGGCTGAGATGGGCCGAGGCGGTGAGCACCGCCTCGCTCCGGAAATCGCGCGAATCGAGCGCCTCGAGGGCGAGCGGCTTGGCGTCGAGATAAAGCCGCG